>JANPGC010000147.1:0-6042 GCA_031423755.1 Phyllobacteriaceae bacterium
CTTTGACCAGTCCCCTTTTCGTAGTCTTGCGCACAAACTTCGCCCACCCCGAATGTGACCAAAAAAATTGACAGCGCCTTGGTAACGTTGCGCATTTTAGATTCTCCTCTTATTGCCAAAACTAGCAAAGTCTGCCACATAGGTAAAGTGTCTTACAGCAGATGGATAAAATCGTATGTTGGGTGCGACAAAGTTTTTATTGCAGATTTTAAGTATATATATGCTTACCATCCATCATTCTTATGCGGCAAATGAGCCGCCAAAAAGTTTGAATGAAATTTACGGCAATTTCTCGTTCTTGTCCTCTAGAGAGTTTATTATTACGGTTGCAATTTTATTATTTGGTCTTGCAATGGCTGTTTTTTGTATTGTATTGGCAAAGACAAAATATATTAGTGCAGATCAAATTACTCGGATTGCTGCTCTTTTATTAATAGTGACCGGAACACTAGTTCTAGTTTCAACGGGATATGACGCTCAGCAAATTTCACCAGCTCTGGGCCTCTTGGGTGCTATTGCCGGGTATTTGTTAGGCAAGACTGACTCAGCACCGCAAATTGGTCAAATAGATGACGGTAAAGTAATCAAGGACGAAAAATGACCAAGATTTTGCAGGTATTTGGTGTGCGATATATTCAAGCTTTAATACTTGTTCTTATGTGCTGTGATATTGCTCTTTCGGATGGTGTTGTACCAAGCAATCAAATTCAAATAATTAATCCGAGGCCAGAGCTAATAGGGTTCTCTGCATTTGTGGATGGTTCTTGGAAAGACTTTACAATAGATCCCAAAAGCGATGTTATAATGACTACAGACGAGTATGTTATAAAAATATACACGCGGAATACGTCTTCTGAAGTATTGAATGCCAAAGAAGATTTTGATGCATACAATATTGAGGACTTCAAATATACCGATTCTTATTTCTTGAGGAAACTCCGATCGGGACAACGGTGGATTATTTGCTGGTCTGCGATATATAACCTTTGGGCAATTGATATTTATGGAGGTACCGTTTGCTTTCAATAGTTAACCAAAAATTTCATCTAAGTAATTGTAGCCCGCTGCTGAGCATTCTTGTATCCTACTATCCATTTTTCGCACGCAGTATTTAAAACCTTGCTCACTTGATCTAACTCTTTGCCTAGAAGTGCCATGAGAGTCTGGATCAAAAAAATCCTTATTTCCATTGTTGGCGAAAAATTGTCCTGCGCTGTAAAGTCGTACATTTGGCCGCCGATTCTTCAACTTGGCTAGAAACCATCCGGCGCAGAAGTCGGCATGAAGCTCTTTGCAAAATAACGGTAGATTCGTTACTAATTTCTCATAGACACCATAATTATATTGATATATATGAGCGAATTCGTGCGCGCATATGGCTGCAACAGCAATATCGCCACCTTCCTGGTTTAGCGCATTTTGAAGCATGTTTAGTCCGAAGATTATCGTTCCGTCACGTGTGCTGGCAATTCTGACCAGCTTGTTGGCCCTCGCATTGGCACCATCGCTATCATCGTAATATCCAAATCCAGGTGTCACAGAAAAGTCCGATGCAAGCATCGCAAGAATTCTTCCGAGCGCCCGGTCGAACGTGGCATCCTCAGAGCTTCCAAATATTTCTGGTAATTTCTTGGAAAGATTCTTAGGAGGCGAGTTGTATATCGCCGTGCTTTCCAAAACCCCGTCCGAGATGTCGCAGCCCATCCCTACTTCTTCAGCAGAAGTCGATACTGCAAATGGCAATTGAGCGCAGCATAGGCAGAATGTTCTTCTGGTAAGCATTGCGATAGTCCTGAATTCGAGTTTAGTATATTTGATGTTTTTGTAATTTGTCAACTACCTCAGGTTGGCTTTTTACTTTCTATTTGATGAAGGCCGTGGGCTTTTGGTCTGGCTTGGCACTAAGCGAATTTGGCTCACTGCCTATAGCTTAAGTATCTGTTTGCCATTGGCGCATGCGACGTGTCAGTGAGTGGTCTCCTCACATCCCCCGCAACCCTTCCGCCACCGCCTCAATCAACACCCCAACCCGCCTTGGCACAAACCGCCGCGACGGGTGAACCGTGTGGATCGGCAGGGTGAATGTGTTCCACTGCCTCAGCACCTCGACGAGCGTCCCTTGCCGCAAATCCTCCTCCACCAGGTCGCGTGGGCTGAAGATGATGCCCGCGCCAGCCAGCGCTGCCGCTCGCTGCGCCTCGCCATTGTCGATCTCGATGTTGCCGCTGACTTCGACAGTGAACCGCTCGCCCTTGGCATCCTGAAACGGCCAGCGGCTGCGCGGGACGAGGTTTAGGTTGAGGATGCAGCGCGCGTTGGCGAGATCGTCCGGCGTCTGCGGTGTGCCGTGCTTGTCCAGATAGTCCGGCGAGGCGCAGCAGGCGAAGCGGTAGGTGCCGACGCGGCGGGCGATCAGCGATAAGGATTGCAATTCGCCGATGCGCACCGCCAAATCAAAACCGCCAGTGATCAGGTCCACCGTCCGGTCGCTCAGACTCATCTCGATGATCACATCCGGATGTCGCACGGAAAGCTCCGAGATGATGCGCGCCAGATGCTTGATGCCGAGTGTCGTCGGCGCGGTCAGGCGGATGCGGCCGGAGAGGCGCGCGTCGGAAGGCTGCGCCAATTCGTCGAGTTCGCCGAGTGACTGAATAATCTCAATGGCCTTTTCGAGAAATTGCTCGCCAAGCGCCGTCAGCCGGTGTGAGCGGGTCGTCCGCTCGATCAGCTTGGCACCATAGCGCTCCTCCAGTGCCTGAATGCGCCGTCCGACCATCGCAGGAGAAATGGCCATGCGCCGCGCGACGGCAGCGAAACTGCCGGTGTTGGCGGCTGCAACGAATGTTTCGAGGTCGGAGAGATCTGTCATTCGATATTATTATGCAAGAGTGTTGCACACATCAATGCAATTTTCGAAATGATGCGACACGGCTATGTTCCTTTCATCGCAACAGCCAAACAAGGAACACCATCATGAGCACTGCAATCATTGGTCTTGGAAACATGGGCAAGGGCCTTGCCAAGCGTCTGGCCGGCAAGACGGCGCTGACCGTCGCCTCGCGTGACGCTGCTGCTGCTGCCGCGTTCGCCTCCGGCCTCAACAACGTCAAATCCGCAAACATCAGCGACGCCGTTGCGGGTGCAGATATCGTCATCCTCGCACTTCCCTACGCTGCCGCGCTGGACGCGGCCGCCCTGCCGTTGCTCAAGGGCAAGATCGTCGTTGACATCAGCAATCCGGTCAAACCGGATTTCTCCGGCCTGTCCATCGGCCACACCACCTCCGCCGCTGAAGAAATCCAGGCCGTGGCCAAGGGCGCGCATGTGGTGAAGGCGTTCAACACGATTTTTGCCGGACTGTTTGACTCACCGCCAGCATCCACAGCATCCGTCCCGGTGTTCCTCGCCGGCAATGACGACGCTTCCGTCAACGCCGTTGCAGACCTCGTTGCCAAGGCAGGGTTTGCCGTGGAGAAGACCGGCGGCCTTGATGCAGCCAAGCTGCTCGAGCCGCTCGGCATGCTCAACATCCGCCTCGGCTACGGCCTCGGCCGCGGCACGGCGATTGCCCCGAACTGGTTGTCGCTCGCCGCATGAGGCAGCGACTTGTTCAACTCAGCTTGAGCCGTCAGCGGTGCTGGCGGCTCAATGCAGCTGTCTGACGGTGGCGACACCTGTGCAAATGCGCCCGCGTGGGCAGTCATTCAGCCATCCGCTATTGAACTTGCCCGCGGCAGGCCTCAAATTGCGAGGCAATCAATTCGCGGGGCCTGATGTCGCATACCTCTCACAACAGCATTCCCATCTGGTCATGGGCAGCGCCTCTTCTCGCCTGTGTTCTGCTGGGCTTGAAATACTCCGGGCTCGTGCCCGCCGATCATGCCGCCGTGCTTATACTGGCCGCCGTGCTCTTGGGCGCTACCGTGTTTGCCTCCGTGCATCACGCCGAACTGCTGGCGATCAGGCTCGGCGAGCCATACGGGTCGATCCTTTTGGCCATTGCGGTGACAATCATCGAGATCGGCCTGATCGTGTCGATCATGGCGTCGGAACTGCCGGGCAGTATGACAGTGGCGCGCGATACCGTGTTTTCGGCGGTGATGATCGTGATGAACGGCGTCATCGGCCTTTGCATGGTGCTGGGCGCGCGCCGTCACCATGAGCAGGAATTCCAGATAAAAGGCGCGTCGTCAGCTCTTGCCGTGCTTGGCACATTGGCCGTAATTGCGCTGGTGTTGCCAAACCACGTGCTGGCGGAGCCCGGCCCGTTCTTTTCGACCGTGCAGATGGTCGTCATCGGTGTCGCCTCGCTGGTGCTTTACGCGACATTTGTCTTTGTCCAGACAGTCGGCCACCGCGATTACTTCATCGTCAAAGCGCAGGACGATGAAGACGCCGCCACCAGCGCCGAGGACATGCCGACCAACCGCACCTCGCTGACAACACTCGTTCTGTTGCTGGTTTCGCTTGCGGCCGTCGTGCTTCTCTCCAAGGCCTTGTCAAAGCCGATTGACCAGACCGTCGCGGCGCTTGGGCTGCCGCGGGCGTTTGTCGGTGTTGTCATTGCCGCCATCGTGCTGTTGCCCGAAGGCATCGCCTCCGTGCGGGCCGCGCTTCTCAACCGCCTTCAAAACAGCATCAATCTCGCCGTCGGCTCTGCCATCGCCAGCATCGGCCTCACAATCCCGGCGGTCGTCATTGTGTCGCTGATGTCAGACCAGCCGCTGGCGCTCGGCATCAATCCGGCCAACACGGTGCTTTTGGTGTTGACGTTGTTCATGGGCACGATCACGCTTGGCACGGGCCGCACCACGGTTTTGCAAGGCGCGGTGCATCTGGTGATTTTCGCGGTGTTCCTGCTGATCGCGGCCGTGCCGTGATCCAACCCGAAAGAAATAGAATAAATAAACTATTGCATTTTCATATGGAATGTTCATTCTATAACCAATCGATAGAATCCTCATAGCGACACGCGATGCTGTCGCAATTGGTGCATGCGACGGCTGTTTTTGGACGGCAGTTTGTGCCAATGCGCCGCATGGTCCATCCACTTATCGCCTTGCCTCCCGGGAGAGTTTCCAAACATGGCCGACTTCAAGTCCGACATCGAAATCGCACGCGCCGCCAAGAAAATGCCGATCATGAAGATCGGTGCCAAGCTTGGCATTCCGGAAGAGGATTTGCTTCCCTATGGCCATGACAAGGCGAAGATTTCCGCCTCCTTCATCAAGGCGCAGCGCGGCAAGCCGGATGGCAAGCTGATCCTCGTCACGGCGATCAACCCGACGCCGGCTGGCGAGGGCAAGACGACCACGACGGTCGGCCTTGGCGACGGGCTCAACGCCATCGGCAAGAAAGCCATTGTCTGCATCCGCGAGGCCTCGCTCGGACCCAATTTTGGCGTCAAAGGCGGCGCGGCCGGTGGCGGCATGAGCCAGGTTGTGCCGATGGAGGACATGAACCTTCATTTCACCGGCGATTTCCACGCCATCACCACGGCCCACAATCTCCTTTCGGCCCTGATCGACAACCACATTTACTGGGGCAATGAGCAGGGCATTGATGTGCGCCGCGTTGTCTGGCGGCGTGTCATGGACATGAACGACCGGGCGCTGCGTGAAATCATCTGTTCGCTCGGCGGCGTTGCCAATGGCTATCCGCGCGAGGCCGGTTTTGACATCACGGTCGCGTCCGAAGTGATGGCGATCCTGTGTCTGTCAAATGATCTCAAAGACTTGGAAAAGCGCCTCGGCGACATCATCATCGCCTACCGCCGCGACAAGTCGCCGGTCTATGCCCGCGATCTCAAGGCGGACGGCGCCATGGCCGTGCTGCTCAAGGACGCGATGCAGCCTAACCTCGTGCAGACGCTGGAGAACAACCCGGCCTTCGTGCATGGCGGCCCCTTCGCCAATATCGCGCATGGCTGCAACTCGGTCGTCGCCACCACCACCGCGCTGAAGCTTGCCGACTATGTCGTCACCGAAGCCGGTTTCGGCGCCGATCTCGGGGCGGAAAAATTCTTCGACATCAAGTGCC
>JANPGC010000148.1:0-6520 GCA_031423755.1 Phyllobacteriaceae bacterium
CGTGTCCGCAACGAAAGAGTCAAAATCATCATGGTCATGCTCGCCGCCGGCTTCATGCTCAATCTCATGATGCGACTTGCGCCCGGCAATCAAATCTTCCGTACCCGCGCCAATGCCAAGCAGCACGCCGACCGGCAGATTGCCATTGCTCGCCTCAACCATTTTGACCGGGCGCGCGCTCGCACCTGACACAACACCGCGCACATCGGACATCGTTGCGGCATCGACCAAATCGCTCTTGTTGAGGATCACCAGATCCGCCGCGATAATCTGGTCTTCAAACACTTCTTCCAGCGGATTCTCATGGTCGAGATTGTCATCCGCCGCCCGCTGCGCCGACACCGCCTCTTCGTCGTCCGCAAACCGCCCGGCGGCCACGGCCGCGCTGTCCACGACCGTCACGACCCCATCCACCGTCACCCTCGTCTTGATGCCCGGCCAGTTGAACGCCTGCACCAGCGGCTGCGGCAATGCGAGCCCCGATGTTTCGATAATGATGTGGTCGATCTTGCGGTCGCGTTCAATCAGCTTGGTCATCGTCGGAATGAAATCATCGGCCACCGTGCAGCAGATGCAGCCATTGGTCAGTTCGACAATATCGTCCTCCGAACAGGCATCCGCGCCGCAGCTTCTCAGCACCTCGCCATCAACGCCCAGATCACCAAACTCGTTGATGATCAGGGCAATCCGCCGCCCGCCCGCATTGGCCAGCAGGTTGCGGATCAGCGTCGTCTTGCCGGAGCCCAGAAAGCCCGTGATCACGGTTGCAGGTATCTTGTCGCCTTGCATGACTAACCCTTCAATGTCTGCGGCAATCCTGCCGTCACAAAATAAACTTCATCAGCCATCGCCGCCACTTTCTGGTGCAGCAGCCCGGCATGGTCGCGGAACGCCCGGGCCATCGCATTATCCGGCACGATCCCTTGCCCGACCTCGTTGCTGACCAGCACGATGGTTCCGGGTAGAATCTTCAAAGACGCTGCCAAAGCATCCGCTTCTTCAGCTTGATGACGTTCCGCCATCATCAGATTTGTCACCCAAAGCGTCAGACAATCGACAAGCACGGCCTTGTCCTTTGACGCAATCACGGAAAGCGCGCCGCAAAGTTCCAACGGCTCTTCTGCCAATTCCCACTCCGGCCCGCGCCGCGCCTTGTGATCGCCCACGCGGCGGGCCATCTCGTCGTCAAAAACCTGCCCCGTGGCCAGATAGCATTTTGTCAGGCCGGATTGATCAATGAGACGCTCGGCGAACGCGGACTTGCCAGACCGCGCCCCGCCGAGAACCAGCACAATCCGTCCCTTGCTCATGCCTCATCCAGTTTGGCCCGGTCCATGAACCAGCCCATGGCCAGCCCCAGCACCAGCCAGAAGAACATCGTGGTCGCCAAAGTCGCCACCACAAACTCGCCAGCCAGAAACGCTGGCACGGCGCTGGTAATGTCAGTCGGCTGCGGCGCGCCATAGAGATGTGGCGCGATCAACAGAAGCACGCCAGCCAAGCGGGCAACAGTGCTCTTGTTGAGGAACAGCAGACCAAGCCCGATGACGGACATCGCAACCGTCGTCACCCACCAATATTGCCGCGCGGCAAGATCGACATAGGGGAAGCCCGGAAGCTCCGGCGGCAACCCGATGGCTGGCAGAAATTGCACCGCCATCCACCCGGCAGCGCCCCAGACAAGACCTGTGGCAAACGTGATATTGACGCCGCTCGCCAACGAAACACCGGCCATCAGCAAGGCAAAACCCGCGCCGGTGGCAATGTTGGCAAGCACTGTGTTCCAGAACCGGCCAAAGAACAGCGGCTCATCGCTCTCCACTGCCGCCTCGTGGTCATGCGCAGCAGACTTTTCAGCCGCCGCAACCAGCTCATGGTCTGCGCTGTGCTTGGAACCATCCGCATGAACGTGCGCATCGGCCTCAGCGGCCGTTGCATGATCATGTGCGCCGCCCTCAAACTCTTCAGCGTGAAGAATGATCGGCACAATCTTCGAGACCTGAAGCGGGGTCATGGCGATACCCGCCAAAAGGCCAGCCGCAAGCGCGGCAAGCAAAATCCGGACAATCATGATCTGTGATCGTCAGTGGCAGGGAAAGCCGTAAGAATGGCGCGTGTCATGGGCTGCGTCATGCAGCACCTGTGCGTTGGCAAGGCCCGCACCCCAGACAAAAAAAGCGCCAAGCAATAGCGCGGCAACGGCGGCCTTCATGCGCTCGGAAACAAGCGTGGTAGAGCGAGTGGAAATCGAACGTGCAGTCATCACAACCTCCGTGTTGGGACTGAGGGATAAATCCCTGAGGACCGGGCAGAATTGCCCATTTGCTCACGGCAGGTCTCCTGGCTCACGGGTCTTAAGGTCTCGTCCGCCTTCCCGGTTTCCCAGTGGCTCGTTGGACGGGCCCTCGCCGCTCTACAGTCGCGGGGTCGGCTGCGATCAAAGTGCCCTGAATGGGTCCACCCCTCGCATTCCCTTTTGATCCCTGGGGCCAAAGCCTTTCGGGAACCATTTGCGACACCTTGATAGGTTCGGGAGGCAGCCAATGTCAATCGCGGATGCGACCATTCAGGACGCATCTGGCCAAAATGGCTGATGCGGTCAAGCTGTCCGCCGCAGCCTGGCATTGCCGATCAGCCGCCTTTGACGCGCCTGAGCGCCCCGGCAACCATGCTTCTTGCCTGCATATCCAACACGATCAGTGCTCCGGCGAAACCAGCGAAGGCCAAGATGCAGAATGCGACTTGCCCTGCCAATCCCAACTGAAGGGAACGCCCGGTCAGGCCAATTGCGATGCACACAGCCGCAGGAGCCAGAAAGGAGAATGCGAAATTCCGGAATACTGCAACAAAAAGGCCTTTGCCCGCAGTGCGGTAAAGGAAAAAGGTAAGGAACGCGGCCCCCAGGACATGGATGCCGACGTAAACCAGCATCACGCCCTTCAGCTGAAGCATTTCGAATGCATAAGGCGAAAACGCCAGCAAGGCAGCCAGCATCAAGACAGATGCCGCAACCGGAGGAAACGGTCTGCTGTACGCCGTAAAAACCGACCCATAGATCAATAGTGCTCCCTGGAAGGGCAGCACCAGAAAGCCGATCTGCGCAACTCCGGCGAAAGTCGCCATCTGGGCGTCCGAAAAGGTCGAGCCAAAGAAAACCATCCGGATCAGCGCTTCCGGAAAAAATGCCGAGGGTATGGCGAGGGCCAACAAAATCAGCAGGCTGACGCGCAGCGTGGTGCCAAGTGTCTGTTCAGCCTCGACGATGTCGCCTTTGACGATCATTGCGGACAGGCGGGGCAACAATACCGTTATGATTGCGCTGATCACGACAGCCATCGGCAATTCAATGAGCTTTTGTGAGTAGTTGAAAAGCGAGAGGTCACCGGCAGCGCCAGCCGAGGCGAAGGCGCGGGCCGCTGGCGCGATCAGCGCGAGCACCGAAACGAACCCCAATCCCCCGAGGAACCGCCACACGAGCCCCGCATCGATAAGCGTCTTGCTGAAAACCGGGCGCACCAGAAGTGGGCGCAGCGCCAGTGCCTGAATGAGGAGGCGCAAAGCCGCTCCGGCGACAACGCCAGTCACAATCGCCCGGACAAAACTGGAATTGTCCGCAGTCAGGATGAAGGCGATAATGCAGCTGTTGAAAATCAGCGTCCCCGACGCGCCGGCGGGAAAACGCTGGTTGGCATTCAAAAAGGCGACCGCAACACCCGAAACAGCAGTCAGCGGCAAGGCAGCGTTCGCCCACTGAAATGCCCTTGAAGCGCCGGTGATTGTGTCAGCGGTCATTCCGGGTGCCAGCAACGCCATTGTGTCAGCTGGAAAAAGCGATACCCCAGCTGCAATCGCCGCAAATAGGGCCCCGACCAAAACCGTCGCAAAAAGGTACAGACCAACGGCTTTGGCTTGATCCAGTCGTTTGAAGGCAGGGACAAGCGCAGCTGTCACTCCGCCGCCCAACAGCAAATTGACCATCAAATCCGGGAATGTCAGCAGCACAATGGCAACGTCTGTTCCTTCACTCGCGCCGCCCTGGTGTGCGATCATCCATTCCCGCCCGAATCCGGAAAGCCTTCCGAAAAGAAGGAACAGGGCTACCAGAAGACTGGATTTGAAAAAGCTCATTGAGCAGGCATTTCCGCATTGGCACGCGCATTTTTCAACGCCGGCAAGATAGGTGAGTTTTTGGCGAAACCTTTGAAAATGGCTCCGAGAAAAAGCGCGAGGACGGGAATGATCAGTGTTAGAGCGGTGAATCCAGCGCTGCCGCCAACAAGGCAGACAAAAAGCAGTCGCCAAGTTGCCGGATGGGCACGGCCCCGGGCCAAAACGACAAACACTGATGCAGTCAGGGCCAAAATCATCAAGAACGAGAAAAACACCACCGGATCAAATTCCGACAGCACCTGCCCAATGCCATGATGTATGACCCCCGAAGCGTCACCGAAGAAGACTATCACTTTCTCAATGGCAGATTGCAGATATTTCACCGCAAAATTGAGAACAACAACGAGAAGAACCAGCGATATTGCAAAGGATAGAAAGCTCTTCAATCGGACTGACCCGGGCGATGGAATCGAACTTGTCCACACCGCCCTTCCCAAAAGCATGAAATGGGAAGCAAGCACCACAAGAAACACGCCGGATGTCACCGATGCCAGGAATGTCGAACTGGTGACAATAAACGCTGTCCTGAAATTGAACACACCGGACAGCCCGCGTTTGTCATAGTTGCGCAGCGCCAGATAGACGCAAAGCAACCATGCGGTCCAACCGATGGCGCCTCGTCCATTCATGAACGCATGCGCTGAAAAGAAGATTGCCCAGGCCAATAATCCGGGCGCATGCGAATTCGCCAACAGATTTGAAGCCCGGAACAGCATGGCGCTCGCAGCGACAAACAGCGCGACATAAGCTGAGAAACCAAACCCCGGCCACATATTTTCAAGATACAATCCGGGATACGCAACCAAGTAGCGGAAGAAATGAAAATTCCCGGCTAACTCTTTGATCGTGTTCCCCGATTCCCACAAATCGGTGACTTGGGACCAGGGCGAAAAGGCCTTGATGCCGAGCTTTGTCAAAACAAGTATGCCGATAAACACGGACGCGCCGAACGCAATTTGCCGAGCACGCCTCATTTTGCGCTCGAACGGAATGAATGCCGGCGAAATTGAGCGCGGGCCAGAATTGCCACTGCAAAGTCGTATGCAAACCAGTTACACGCGACAGATCGCTGCTCCAAAAGGTCTGCCATCAAGAACCCGCACCTTTTGGCACGGAGCTGTCGCTGGCCAGATTGCGAATGACTTTTGCGGGCACACCAGCAACGATGGAATATGCCGGAACATCGCGGGTCACGACACTTGCAGCGCCGATAACGGAATGGGTTCCGACGGTCACGCCCGCCAGCACCATGGCGTTGGCTCCGATCCATACGTCCGACTCGATCGTGATGCCGCCCTTGGAAAACTCATGGCCCTGTTCGGATATCTTCTTGTCCGTGTCGTCAAAACGGTGATTGGCCGCGATCATGTGCACCCCGGCGCCGATCAACACGTCATCGCCGATTGTGATTGGCGCAAGCGGGCTGGCCATCAGCATGGAATTGGGCCTGATCACCACTTTTTTGCCGATGCTGATTGATTTGGTTTCGACAAGATAACAGTAAGGCCGCAGCTCGCTGCCGTCGCCAAAACGCAGCAATTTTCGCCGCGCAAGCCTTGCTGCGAGACCGGGGAAATGCAGCATCCAATGGGTAAGCGGCACATCAGGTCCGATCCGCTCGCAGGCCGCCCAATATTTCAAACGCCGCCACAATGAGGTCACTGCTCGAAAAACCATTCTGCGCAAACCTCATTTGATTGAAATGCGCCTGTTCGGCTCGGAGCCGATTTGGGCACGTAAGCACCCTTAATGCAAAAATGGCCGTCAAGTTTCAATGACATTCTTGTGCAACGGTCGCTTCAGGAAAGGGATGTCTGTCACGAGGGGGCGTTCGGAAAGCGCAATTCAAGCCAAGTTGACAGCGTTTTGCCCTTCGCTTTCAGAAATCGGGAATCCTCGCATCGCAGTTTCGCGTGGCAAAAAATCCGCCAAATCTGGCCCTGCGGTTTGCAAATCAGTTTCCGGCTGCGCAAGGCTTGTTACGGCTCATAGCCCCTTGCCCGCGCGTCGTCGATCGCAGGCAGGTCCGTCCCGATGCAAAAACAAGAGACGCCTTTCCCGAATTAACGTGGCCTAGCCTCTTTCACGCTGCTGCTCCACCTGCTAGTGAGCCACACGGAAGCGTTCCCAAATACAGATGCACCGGTTTCTTGGCCAGAGTCGCGATCTGAACAAGGTGACTTAGATTGAATATTGAAAAGCAGATTATAAGCGTTGCGGCGGGCGTGCCTTTTTCGAAGACAACCGGCTTTCGTCCTGCGACACTGCCGACCTTGGTGTCCATTGTGGCGCCGCCGAGCAATGCCCGCCGGATATCCCCGTCTGAAAGCGTTCGGACGAGTTTCCCATC
>JANPGC010000149.1:0-60364 GCA_031423755.1 Phyllobacteriaceae bacterium
CCTCCTTCGACGGCAAGGTCTCGATCAAATGGTTCGAGGATGGGTTGACCAACGTTTCCTACAATTGCATCGACCGGCACCTGAAGAAGCGCGGCGACCAGACCGCCATCATCTGGGAAGGCGACAATCCCTATGACGACAAGAAGATCACCTACAAGGAATTGCACGAGCACGTCTCCAAGCTCGCCAACGTCCTGAAGGCCAACGGCGTCAACAAGGGCGACCGCGTCACCATCTACATGCCGATGATCCCGGAAGCGGCGTACGCAATGCTCGCTTGCACACGCATCGGCGCCATTCACTCCATCGTCTTCGGCGGCTTCTCGCCCGATGCGCTGGCCGGACGGATTGTTGATTGCGCATCCGACTTTGTGATCACGGCAGATGAGGGCCTGCGCGGTGGCAAGACGGTGCCACTCAAGGACAACACCGACAAAGCTATCGACATCGCCGCGCACAACGGCTTCATCGTCAAGAATGTGCTGGTCGTGCGCCGCACTGGCGGCAAAGTCGCCTGGGCTCCGGGCCGCGATCTCTGGTATCACGACGAGATGGCGACGGCGAAGGCCGAGTGCAAGCCGGAAGCCATGAAGGCGGAAGACCCGCTGTTCATCCTTTACACATCCGGCTCGACTGGCAAACCGAAGGGCGTGCTGCACACCACCGGCGGCTATCTGGTCTATGCGTCCATGACGCACCAATACGTGTTCGACTATCATGACGGCGATGTCTACTGGTGCACGGCCGATGTCGGCTGGGTCACCGGCCATTCGTATATTGTCTATGGCCCGCTCGCCAACGGCGCGACAACGCTGATGTTTGAGGGCGTCCCGAACTACCCCTCCACCGCCCGCTTCTGGGAAGTGATCGACAAGCACAAGGTCAACATTTTCTACACCGCCCCGACTGCCATCCGCTCGCTGATGTCGGGCGGCGACGGTCCGGTGACCAAGACTTCGCGCAAGTCGCTGAAGCTGTTGGGCTCGGTCGGAGAGCCGATCAATCCGGAAGCCTGGGAGTGGTATTACAACGTCGTCGGCGAAAAGAAATCGCCGATTGTTGACACATGGTGGCAGACCGAGACCGGCGGCATTTTGATCACGCCGCTGCCAGGAGCTACGGACCTGAAACCGGGCTCGGCCACGCGGCCCTTCTTCGGCATCATACCGGAGCTGGTCGACAATGAGGGCACCGTGCTGGAAGGCGCGACCGATGGGAACCTTTGCATCACAGACTCATGGCCCGGCCAGGCCCGCACGATTTACGGCGACCATGAACGCTACATCCAGACCTATTTCTCCACCTACAAGGGCAAGTATTTCACTGGCGACGGCTGCCGCCGCGATGCCGATGGCTATTACTGGATCACCGGACGTGTGGACGATGTGCTCAACGTCTCCGGCCACCGCATGGGCACGGCAGAGGTCGAATCCGCGCTTGTCAGCCACAATCTCGTCTCGGAAGCCGCCGTTGTCGGCTATCCGCATGACATCAAGGGTCAGGGCATCTACTGCTATGTGACGCTGATGGCAGGCGAGAGCGGCTCGGACGATCTGCGCAAGGCGCTCGTCACCCATGTGCGCAAGGAAATCGGACCCTTCGCCGCGCCAGACAAGATCCAGTTTTCGCCCGGCCTGCCGAAAACCCGCTCCGGCAAGATCATGCGCCGCATCCTGCGCAAGATCGCCGAAGATGATTTCAGTACGCTGGGAGATACCTCGACGCTCGCCGATCCGGCGGTGGTCGATGATCTGATCGCCAACCGGCAGAACAAGAAGGGGTGAGGCGGGTGCGGCGACGCCCTCCAATTTGTGCTGACTCAAGTCTTCATAATCTGGTATTGGCCAATTCATGACAGCACTCGCCAAGCCCAGATTGACGGTTGACGAATTCCTCGCCTGGTCTGACGAACAGCGAGGCAGGTTTGAACTGTTCAGGGGCGAGGTGTTCGCCATGTCCCCTGAATCTGTCGGCCATGCCAAGATCAAGGGTGCTGTGCATTCCGCCCTTGTTGGCGCGCTGAACAAGGGCCGACAGCGCTGTCATGCGCTTCCGGACGGTGTAACGGTACGCATTGACAACGAAAACGCCTATGAGCCGGATGCGCTTGTTTACTGTGGCGGGGAACTTGCCCCTTCCGCTTTGGAGGTGCCTGCTCCTGTCATTGTCGTCGAGGTGTTGTCACCGTCCACACGCCGGATTGACGTTTCATTGAAACTCGTTGGCTATTTCAGCCTCGCGAGCGTTATGCACTATATGATTATTGATCCCTCTCAATCGGTTGTCATCCATCATGCGCGCGGTGCAGGCGGCGACATAATCACCCATATTGTGACTGAAGGTTCGGTGATACTTGACCCGCCGGGATTGCAATTGAACCTCGCAGACATTTATGGTCGTTGAAGTGACAAGGGTTAACGCATTTTGAGCCTCGCATCCGTCCGCGCCTTTCTTGCAATCCACGCGCCGGACATCGAAATCGTGATACACGATGGCGAAACCGCCACCGTGGCGCAGGCCGCGGCGGCGCACGGGGTGCCACCGGCGGCGATTGCCAAGACGCTGTCGCTCACCGTTGGCGGCAAGCCTTTCCTGCTCGTCACCGGGGGCATGGCAAGGCTCGACAACCGCAAGGCCAAGGACACATTCGGCGGTAAGGTTTCGATGCTCGGGCAGGATGAAGTGCTGCGCCTCACCGGACACCCTGTCGGCGGCGTCTGTCCGTTTGGGCTGGCCACGCCGTTGACCGTGTATTGCGATGAAAGCCTGAAGGCGTTTGCGCAGGTGGTGCCTGCCGCAGGGAGCACGTTCAGCGCACTGAGGATAGCGCCAGAAAGGCTGGCGGCGCTGACGGGCGCGCAATGGGTGGATGTCTGTACCGTGCAGGCGGACTGACGGCGAGCCATTGCAACGTCTTTGAAACAAGGAGCAGGAGCATGAACACCGTGAAAGCGGGTCTGGCCTATTTCCTGATCGTGTTCGCCATCGGCTTCGTGCTCGGAACGATCCGCACATTATGGCTTTCGCCAATGATCGGCCCGTTCCCCGCAACGCTAATCGAATTGCCGATAATCCTCACGGCCTCATGGGTTGTCTCCGGATTGCTGATCAACCGGATGCAAATCGCGGCGGTTGACAGGGACAGGCTCATGATGGGAGCCGTGGCTTTCAGTGTCACCATAATCGCCGAGGTTCTGCTTGGCCTTGCTTTTGGCCGGTCACTTGCAGACCAGTGGTCAAAGCTGATCCAGCTTGCCGGACTTACCGGACTTGCCGGTCAGGCTCTGTTTGGATTGATACCCTGGATCCGGCTGAAAGTGGCAGATGCCGCGCAAGCGAGGTAATCGCAGCGCATAATAACTTTCATGCAGCCCTCTTGCCAAAACCGGAAGACGGGATCATCTTTATCACGTGTTCAACAGATGAAAGGAGGTGGTCCGATGTCGAGTGATTGCAAGGGCCTGAAACTGTCCGGTGTGGCGCGTATCCGTTGGGAGCAGCCTTTCATCTGATAACGGTCATGCAGTGAGCCAAAATGCTCACACGGGCGGACCGGCCCTTAGAAATCGCGAAGCCGCCAATCTGGAAAGATTGGCGGCTTTCGGTTTTTCGGAAGTGAGATTTTGTCAGTTGACCAGCGTAACCCGCTCGACGCGTTTGGCGATTTCCTTGAAGGCGGCGGTGAGCTGAGCGCCGTTCTGGGCGTTGAAGAAGGTGACTTCACCGCCGGACGGAGTGGTGGCGCAGTCCGTCAGCATTTTGGTTGCCTCTTTCTGCTGAACAGCATTGCCGATTTCCTTGAGACGGAAGCCGATGGTGAAGAGCTTGATCTTCTTCGCCTTGATCGCATTGCAATAGGTCATCGCCAGACGTCCGGACAGCATCGAGATGCCAGGATAGGTCCCTACGGATGCGGAAGAGAGGCCGGACGCTTCAGAATTGTAGAGCCCGTCCGTCATCAGAATCAGGTATTTATCGACATTCGGCGCGCCATAGACCACCGGTTCGGAGACGGCCGGAAGAACGCCGCTCCAGTTTGGCGAAAGCATATACCAGCCCCACTGCAGGCCGATCTGACCGGCGGTGCCGCCGACGGCCTTCAGCGTGTCGATCATCGCATTCAGTTTCTTGGAATCCTTGGTCAGCGGCTGCAATGCTGTTGACGGGCAATAGAGCGGTACTGACGAGGTGCCCTTGCTGTCGGTGTAGTTGATCGTGTCAGCGCGGGTTGGCGCGGCGGTCACCGGGCCCGCGTCTGTGAACATGTGCGGGCCGCGACGCTCGGTCGAGCACGCGTCCTTGGCGGGGCTGCCAGCGAGATCTTTCACATAGGTCTTGAACGATCCTACATTGACGCCGAACGAGTAGGGGATGATGGCGACGCGGGTGTTGCCGCTGCCATTGTCGATGAACTCGGCAACTGCCGACTTCGCCGCAGACTTCAACTCGTCGATCTTTTTGATGCCGCCTGGCGCTTCATTCATCGATCCCGTAACATCCAGCACCATTGAAACTTCCACGGCGCGTTCAGCATAAGCGACGGCGGACTTTACCGAGATCACCTGCGTTGGCGCAGTCCGGAACACCGGGAAATAGATCTTGTAGTTTGTGGTGGCAGTAGCCGAGATGGCGTTGGTGGCGGGGTTGAGCTTGAAGCTGGAAAGCGACGTGGCGGCCGGATTGACGCGGCCCGCATTGAGGTTGGCCGCGAGGAACTGCTCGACCTTGGCCTTGGCATCCTTCTCGGACACCTTGCCACGGGAAATCTCGCGGGCGGTGGACAAAAGCGCAGAATCAAGCGCCGCCCTCAGGTTGGTCTTGACGTTGAGCGTCTGCGAGAAATCGACCGCGAGCCCCGCGCCCATCATGATGACAGACGACGCCAATGCAAATGTCATGGCAAAATTGCCGCTGCGGTCGCCGGCGAAGCGGGTGACGGTGTTCTTGAGTAACTTGAGGCTGATCATCGCTTTGTCTCCGGATGGAACGGCGGGGGCCGCTCTTGGGAAACACATTGCGAAAAGCCTGCCAGTCCGGCACCGGATCCTGGGACGGCTTTATAAGCTATTGAAATGATTGATGTTTAGGAGTTTTTAACCTTAACCGCAGGTAAAGATTTTCGGGCAATTTTGGAAATGCTTACGATCTGTTGACCATGCGCGGGCGGCCAGCCAGTAAGTTTGAAGCTGTTGTGTCATATTGAAACAGCTTTGGGGGCAGTCTCAAAAATCGCACGCAATTCCGCGCACTTCCCAGTCCCCGTAGCGGACCGGGTCTTCTCCCCCGCGCCCGCCAAGCTCGCGCGGCTTTGCATCGGCTTTCGCCGCTTCACGCCGCGCCTCGGCCTCGGCAAGCGCCTGCCTGGCGATTTCACTCAGCTGTTTGGGCTGAGGCGGCGCGTTTTCAGGTTCTGTCATCGAGATAATCCTGCCATCCGATTGAAAGGCCACAATTCCTATCCCATGATATAGGGCGATTTGGTTCCGTTTGCGAAGAGAGGTTTTGACCGATGAATGCTGTGCGCACTGCCATGCTGCTGGCGATGATGACGGCGCTGTTCATGCTTGTCGGTTACGCTGTCGGCGGGCGCGGCGGCATGATGATCGCCCTTGTGTTTGCGGCAGCGACCAATGTGTTTTCCTGGTGGAACTCCGACAAGATGGTGCTGCGCATGCACCGAGCGGTCGAGGTCGATGAAGCGAACGCGCCGGAATATTTCCAAATTGTCCGCGCGCTGTCGGAGCGCGCCGGTCTGCCGATGCCCAGAGCCTACATTATCGACAATCCGCAGCCGAACGCTTTTGCCACCGGACGGAACCCCGAGAACGCCGCTGTCGCCGTAACCACCGGCCTGTTGAACCGCCTGACGCCGGAAGAGGCTTCGGGCGTGATCGCCCATGAGCTGGCGCACATCAAGAACCGTGACACACTGACCATGACCATCACAGCGACGCTCGCCGGTGCGATTTCGATGCTTGGCAACTTCGCCTTTTTCTTCGGCGGCTCCAGCCGCGACCGGCCGCTTGGCGGATTTGGCACACTGATCGCGATCATTGTCGCACCGCTGGCGGCGATGATCGTTCAGATGGCGGTTAGCCGCACGCGTGAATATTCAGCCGACAGGCTTGGGGCGCAGATTGTCGGCAACCCGCTGTGGCTGGCGTCCGCGCTGAAGAAGATTGCAGCCGCCTCCAAGGGCATAGTCAACGAAAGCGCCGAGCGTTTCCCTGCCTCCGCGCACATGTTCATCATCAATCCTCTGTCCGGCATTCGGCTGGACGGGCTGTTCTCAACTCATCCGGCGGTCGAGAACCGCGTGGCGGAGCTGGAGGCGATGGCAGCGGAAATGGGCGGGGCACCGGCACCGGCAGAACCTGTGGATGAACCCGTGGCACAGCAGGAGGCTCCTGCCCCTGAGCCGCCGCAGTCCAGCGGACCTTGGGGCCGCAATGCGGCACCGAAAAAGGGCCCTTGGTCTTGAGCGCCCCGAGGGGCGCCAGACAATCGAGGGTGCAGCAGAATTCATCCGCAATCGACAAGCCGGGCCTCGCCGCCCGGCTGTGCGCCCAGCGCCTGCTTGGCGCGGTGATCGAGACATCGACGTCGCTTGACGGCCTGACGGACGATGACCACGGCCACCCGCAATATCGCGCGCTTGAAATGCGCGACCGCTCGCTGGTTCGGGCCATCCTGTCCTCGGCGCTGCGCCACCGGGGGACCGTGAACGCATTTATTGCGCGCCTTCTGGACAAACCGTTGCCAGAAAATGCCAAAAGCCTGAACCATTTGCTGCACGTCGCAGCCGCGCAGATCCTGTTTCTGGACGTGCCGGACCACAGCGCAGTGGACCTCGCTGTCGAGGCAGCGCGCGTCGATCCCCGCAACGGCCGCTTTGCTTCGCTGGTCAACGCGCTCCTGCGGCGCATGGCCCGCGAGAAGGTTGATGTGCTGCCAACACTTCTGGCCGATACAAGCGATATGCCGGATTGGCTCTGGAACACCTTGCGCGGGCAGTATGGCGAGCGCAAAGCCGGTCAAATTCTCGCCATGCACCGCATCGAAGCGCCCGTGGATTTCACCGTCAAGTCCGATCCTGCGCATTGGGCGACCATGCTTGGCGGCATCGTGGTGCCCGGCGGCACGGTGCGGGTTGAAAAACTAGACGCCTCAGTGCCTGCCCTTCCCGGCTTTGCCGATGGTGAGTGGTGGGTGCAGGACGCCGCAGCGAGCATTCCGGCCAGGCTACTGGGCAATATCAAAGGCAAGACCGCGCTCGATCTCTGCGCAGCGCCGGGCGGCAAGACCGCTCAAATGGCACACGCCGGGGCGGACGTGACGGCGGTTGATCTTTCTGCCTCGCGTCTCAAACGGCTGAAAGGCAATCTGGCGCGGTTAGGGCTCGACGTTAAGACTTGGCAAGGCAACGCCTTTGATTTCAAACCCGAAACGCTGTTTGACGCGGTCCTTCTCGATGCTCCCTGCTCATCCACCGGCACCATTCGCCGCCATCCGGACGTGGCATGGACCAAGTCACTGCTGGATGTCGAAAAGCTTGCCAAGCTGCAATTCGACATGCTGGCAAAGGCAGTCGAGTTTGTGAAACCGGGCGGCGTTTTGGTGTTTTCCAACTGTTCGCTGCTTGCTGAGGAAGGCGAAGAGCTGGCCGCGCGCGCCACCGCCGAAATCCGCGCGCTTGTCCCATTTCCTGTCACCAAAATTGAGCTGCCGGGCATGGAAACGCTTGTGACAAGTGAAGGCTGGCTCCGCTCGACACCCGCCGACATGATGCTGGAGCGGCTCGAAATTTCGGGGATGGACGGCTTCTTCGCGGCGCGATTTACGGTCCGCTAAAATCCTGTATCCACTCTCATTGACGCTTGCGCTGGCCCTGTTCGCTTCTATCATGACAGGAAGGGGCATTTGGAGGGAGCAGGATTGGCTGGGACACTGGCGGGTAAGCCACGCGTAGTCCGCATGGCCGCAGCCGGTCTTTGGCGGCGCATCGTCAAGCGGCTGCGCTCTGGCCCGATAGCGCGTTGGCGGTTTTCCGGCTTTGCGCCGGACCGTATCCTGATCGCCCCGCCGGACTTGCGCATGGCAGATGCCCATGTGGCGCAAGAGTTCTACTCCGGCCGCATCGCGCTCGCCGGAAAGACAGTGGAAACGGGTGGTTTGTCGCCATTCCAGATCATTCCGCCGACCGAAGAATGGGCCGCCGCCCTGCACAATTTTCGCTGGCTGCGCCATATGCGCGAGGCAGGCACGGACCTTGCCAGCGCCCACGCTCGTGCCATAACCGCCGACTGGATCCGGTTTCACGGCAAAACCATCGACGGCGTGCCATGGGATGCCCACAACACCGCCAAGCGTGTGATTGCCTGGCTGCAGCATTCCGGAACGCTGCTGCGCGACTGCGACCTTGAGTTCTACCAGACATTCCTGAAGTCGCTGGCTTTCCAGCTGCGCTATCTGCGCACGGTGACGCCCGGCCTTGACAATGCCGAAGCCAGGCTGCGCGGCAGCATCGCGCTGGTGTTTGCCGGACTTTCCCTGCCGGTCTCCGCATCCCGCCTGCAAGCGGCCACCCGTAATCTCGAGAAGGAACTTAAAGCCCAGGTGCTGGCCGACGGCATCCATATTTCGCGCAATCCGGAGACCATCCTTGAACTATTGACCGACCTTCTGCCGCTTCGCCAGACTTATGGCAACCAGTCGGAAAATCCGCCAATGGCGCTGATTGCCGCGATTGACCGGCTGCTACCGGCGCTGCGCTTCTTTCGCCACCGCGACGGATCGCTGGCGCGGTTCAATGGCGCGGGCTTTGCCATGCAGGAGCGGATCGCAGCTGTGCTGCGCTATGATGAAAACGCCGGAAGTCCGCTCTCATCTGCCCCGCACGGCGGCTATCAGCGCCTGTCGGCGGGATCGGTGACGCTGATTGCAGACACCGGAGCTCCGCCTCCGGTCGGCGCCTCGGCGGAGGCGCATGCCGGATGCCTGTCGTTCGAATTCTCGTCCGGTCGCCATTCCTATGTGGTCAACGCGGGAACAGACCGTTTTGGGCCGGCAGACTTCCGGCCCCTTGCCCGAACAACCGCCGCCCATTCAACTGCGACGGTCAACGACCAGTCATCCTGCCGGTTTGCAACGTCAGCAGCGCTCGAAAATCTTGTAGGCACCCCCATTCTGTCTGGACCGCGCAAGGTATCGGTAAACCGCGAAGACACTTTGGACAGCCAGTCTTTCACCGCAAGTCATGACGGCTTTGCCTCCACCGTCGGCATTGTGCACGAGCGGCGCATTACCCTGTCGCATGGCGGGTCGGTGATTGCAGGTGAAGACAGGTTCATAAAGCAGGGTTCTGTGCAGCTAAAGGCGGGAGCGAGCACCAGAATCGCCATCCGGTTTCACCTCCACCCCAAGATTCACGTTGCCCATGATCACAGCGGTCAATTGATGCTTACTGCCAACCGCGATGACTTCTGGGTATTCACCTGCCAGGAAATCGCTCCGTCCGAGCAGGGATCGATATTCTTTGCCGGCATCACAGGCCCGCACAAGACCAGCATGCTCGTGCTGGAATTCGATGCCGACAAGGTGCAGGAAGTGCATTGGCAGTTCACACGCACGGCGCTTGGACTCTGGTCGAAATAGGCCTTATTGTGCACTGCATCAAACTTGACTGGCATTGAGCGCGCGCCAGTGCTAATCCGCCGCGAAAATTGAGCGCCGGATAGGGTCTGGCGGGATCTAGAGACTGACTCAAAATTCGGTTTGATGAGTCAAATGGAGTGATTTTCGAGAACCGGAGCGAAGCGTACCTTTGGGTAAGTGAGCACCGGAAGCGCAGAAAATTGCTCCAGTTGGCCATCAAGGTGAATTTTCAGTCAGGCTCCAACGGCAAGGAAATGACATGGCTGTCGCCACCAAACGCATTCCCGCACCCGATTTGCATTCCGTCCGCCGGGCGCTGATTTCCGTGTCCGACAAGACCGGGCTCATTGAATTTGCCAAAGCGCTTGTCGCACAGGGCGTCGAACTGGTCTCAACCGGCGGCACGGCCAAAACACTGAGCGCAGCCGGGCTTTCCGTGCGCGACGTATCGGAACTCACCAATTTTCCCGAAATCATGGATGGCCGTGTCAAGACGCTGCATCCATCGGTGCATGGCGGCCTGATGGCCATCCGCGACGACGGCGACCACATTGCCGCAATGATTGAGCACGAAATCCCGGAAATCGACATGGCGGTGATCACGCTCTACCCATTCGAGGATGTGCGGGCGCGCGGCGGCGACTATGCCGAAACGGTTGAAAACATCGACATTGGCGGCCCGGCGATGATCCGTGCTGCGGCGAAGAATCATGCCTATGTTGCCGTGGTGACAGACCCTGCCGACTATCCGCGCGTGACGGCTTCGCTTGTTGCGAACAAAGGCAAGCTGCCGCTTCGGCTGCGGCAGGAACTGGCCGCCAAGGCCTATGCCCGCACCGCCGCCTATGACGCAATGATATCGAACTGGTTCGCGGCAGATTTGGAAATTGCAACACCCGTCCACCGCGCAATCGGCGGACGGCTGGCGGAAGCGATGCGATACGGCGAAAACCCGCACCAGTCGGCGGGCTTTTACAAGACCGGAGAGCTGCGCCCGGGCGTCGCCACGGCGACGCAATTGCAGGGCAAGCAGTTGTCCTACAACAACATCAACGACACCGACGCGGCCTTTGAACTGGTCGGCGAGTTCGACCCCAAGCGCACCGCCGCCGTTGCCATCATCAAACACGCCAACCCGTGCGGCGTGGCGGAAGGCTCGTCGCTGAAATGGGCGTATCTGAAGGCGCTGGCCTGCGATCCGACGTCAGCCTTCGGAGGCATTGTTGCGCTCAACCGGACGCTGGATGCGGACGCTGCAGCAGAAATCGTCAAGGTTTTCACCGAAGTGATCATTGCGCCGAGCGCAACGGATGAAGCCATCGACATCATTGCCGCCAAGAAAAACCTGCGGCTGCTGGTGACCGGCGGTCTTCCAGACCCCCGCGCGCCGGGAATTTCAGCCAAGACCGTGGCTGGCGGATTGCTGGTGCAGTCGCGTGACAATGCCGTGGTCGATGATTTGGAGTTGAAGGTCGTCACCAAACGCGCGCCGACGGAGAAGGAATTGGCGGACCTGCGTTTTGCCTTCCGCGTCGCCAAGCATGTCAAGTCAAACGCCATCGTCTACGTCAAGGACGGCGCAACGGTGGGAGTTGGTGCCGGCCAGATGAGCCGGGTTGATTCCTCCCGAATCGCTGCGCGCAAGGCGCAAGATGTCGCCGAAGTGTCGGGCACCGAACCGCTGACCAAGGGCTCGGTCGTCGCCTCGGACGCGTTCTTTCCCTTCGCCGACGGCCTGATCTCAGCCATCGAAGCCGGTGCCACCGCCGTCATCCAGCCGGGCGGCTCAATGCGCGACGACGAGGTGATCGCAGCGGCGGATGCAGCGGGGATTGCGATGGTGTTTACCGGGACGCGGCATTTCCGGCATTGAGCCGAACCGCCTACTCCTCCACCACCGCTGCCGGATAGGGCGTGGTCCAGAGAATGATGAGACCCACGATAAAGAAAATCATCAGAGTCGCCATGCCAAGCCGCGCCGAGCCGGAGATAGCCGTGACGGTCGCCACTGTGAACGGCGCGAGGAACGATGTCGCCCTGCCACAAAGCGCATAGAGACCGAAATAGCGCCCCGCTTCCTTGGTGCTGACGCTGCGCGCCATATACGAGCGCGACGAAGCCTGCACCGGACCGAGAGACAGGCCGATCAACAGGCCATAGAGAATGTAGGCCTTTTCGGCCGCCGTATCGAACAGGCCGCCGGACCCTTCCGCCGAAAATGTCAGCGAGCCGAAAAGTGTGTAGGTCGGGCCGGTCGAGACGACGCCGATTGTGGCGATCATCAACAGCAGCAGCGCGATGATGACCACGCGCTTGGAGCCGAGTCTGGTATCCATGAAGCTGGCCGCCACATTGCCGAAAATCGCGGCTACAGCCAGAAGAATGCCAAAGATGCCGACCTCGGTGATCTTCCAGCCGAACATGGCCGCCGCAAATGTGCCACCAAGGATGATGAGCCCGTTGACGCCGTCCTGATAAATCATCCGGGCAACCAGAAACCGCAGCAGGCCAGAGCGCTTGCGCACTTCGTCAAGCGTTTCCTTGAGTTCCGCAATGCCAAGATTGACGGCCTCGCCAAGCTTCTTTTTGCCGCCCTCGGCGGAATCCGGCGTGAACAGAAACATCGGCAGAACGAATATGGCATACCAGATTGCCGCCAGCGGGCCCGTTGCGCGGTCACCCTCGAAGGCGGCGGGATCAAGCCCGAAAATTGGCGACAGGCCGACAATCGTTTTACCCGTCTCGGAGGAAGCGGCCATCGTCGCCAAAACGAAAATCAATGCGATCAGCCCGCCAAGATAGCCCAAGGCCCAGGCAATGTTGGACACCCTGCCGATCTGCTCCTTTGAGACCAGCCGCGGCATCATCGAATCATTGAAGACAATGGAAAACTCGGCAGAGATCGTCGCCAGGATGAAAAACGCCAGCGGGATATAAGGATTGGAGCCCGGATAGGCATACCAGAGCGCAAAGCAGCCAATGATCTGCAGAATGGCAAAGAAGCCGATCCACGGCTTGCGCGGGCCGGTCTGGTCGGCAATCGAACCGAGCACGGGCGACAGAACAGCAATTATGATGCCCGCCGCTGCAGCGCCGTAGCCCCAAAGGGCCTGACCCTGTGCGGGATCACCCGCAAAATGCGCCACGAAATACGGCCCGAAAATAAATGTCGTCACAACCGTGAAAAACGGCTGCGCCGCCCAGTCAAACATCATCCAGCCATAGATGCCGCGTTTCGGCACTCCTGGACGCCCAAGTTCAGCCATATTGCCCTCCGCATTGCCCCGCAGGGCAAATCACCCCCGAATGGCCGGATACTGTCACCAGTTGCAGGACAATGGCAAGGCAGGGTCTGGAGGGTGGTGTCAGAGTTCGACGACGTGGTCATCCAGCTCATTTGTATCGCCCGCAGTCTTCGGAAAATGCGTGGCAAGCAACGTGCCTGTCGCCTCAATCGCTTGCAGGAAGCCGTCGGCATAGCGCCGCTTGCGCGCGCTGCCGATCAGCATCGAGCAGATCGTATCCCAGTCCCCTTGCGTCACCCTGGAATTGATCGCGTCGTCGGCGATGACTTCGGCATAGCGCTCGTCGACCGAGACGAACAGCAGGACGCCGGTGCGGGCCTTCGTGATGTGAATGTTGCGCGCCAGAAACTGCGCCACGGCATTCTGGTGCGCCCGCTTTGCAAGCGTGTTGCGCGGCACCAGCCGCTGGCAGACCTGAGGCAGGAATATCAGCACCGCCAGCGCAGAGAGATAGGCGCACACGAACGCCGTCATGAACGCCCGCGCATCCACAGTGATCCAGTATTGATGCAGCACCAGCGCCACGAGGAAGGCGCCGAAAATTGCGGCGAGCGACACTGCAAACGCCGCTGGTGCGAAATAATCGTCCGAGCGCCTCGCGATGACAGCGTAAATTTCTCCATCCGTGTGCTTTTCCGCAGCGCGGATGGCCTTGGAGACCGCCTTGTGGTCGTCGGCAGACATCATCGACATCACCAGCCCCCCGAAGAACCGCCGCCGCCCGACGAGCCGCCACCGCCGGAAAAGCCGCCTCCGGATGACGAGCCCCCGCCGGACGACCAGCCGCCGGAAGAAGAGGAGCCGCCCTTGCCCGGCGTGGTGTCCAGCGTCATGCCGCGCCAGCGGTATTTGTGCGTGCCGATCTTCTCGCCAAACATCCGGATAAGCACCGGAATAATGAAGGCGGCGAGAAAAATGCCGACGAATACCGTGATGAAGATCACGAAAATCCAGTCAACCGGCGGCGCATTTTCCAGATTGCGCTTGGCGCGCGCCTCAAGCTCCGCGCCGTCGCCGGTCAGGACTGTGAGGATGTCCTTGACGCCATTCTGGATTCCGGTGGCAAAATCGCCTTCGCGGAAACGCGGCACAATGGTTTCGCGGATGATGAGTCCCGACAGTGCGTCGGTCATCATGCCTTCGAGCCCATAGCCGACCTCGATGCGCAGCTTGCGGTCGTCGCGCGCCACCAGAAGAAGGAGCCCATTGTCCTCGCCCTTCTGGCCGAGCGCCCATGTGCGGAACACCCTGTTGGCATAGTTTTCGAGAACATCGCCCTCAAGTGCCGGAATGGTCAGAATCACCACCTGATCGGAGGATTTCTTCTCGAATGCATCAAGCTCGGCAATCAGCGCCGCTTCCTGTTCGCTTGACAGCAAATCCGCCATGTCCACGACACGGCCCGTCAGTGCCGGAACTTCCAGCGCCATCGCTGGAAGCGCGGCCAGCAGCAGGCCAACGAGCAAGGCGAAGCGGGCGATAACCGCCCGCAACGCCAAAGTTGACTTGGTCACAGCAAAACCGCGCACCGCAGGTCTTTCGCTTTCGGGTTCAGAACTTCACTTCCGGTACGACCATCTTGTCCTCAGCCACAGTGAAGGTTTCATACGGCTTGTTGCCGGTCCACCACAGCCAGGCCCAAATCGCGCTCGGCAGGGTCTTCAGCGACGTGTTGTAGACGCGAACAGACTCGATGTAATCGCGGCGCGCCACGGCAATGCGGTTTTCAGTGCCTTCAAGCTGCGACTGCAGCGCGAGGAAGTTCTGGTTGGACTTCAGATCCGGATAGGCTTCTGCGACGGCAAGCAGCCGCCCGAGCGAGCCGGTGATCGCGGCTTGATTCTCCTGAAATGTCTTGAATGCGTCCGGGTTGGACAGGATATCGGCCGGCACCTGCACCTGCGTCGCCTTGGCGCGGGCCTCGACAACTTCGACCAGCACGGTTTTCTCTTGCGTTGCAAAACCCTTCACGGTTTCCACAAGGTTGGGGATCAGGTCGGCGCGGCGCTGATACTGGTTGAGCACTTCGCTCCATGATGCCTTCGCCTGCTCTTCAGCTGTCGGAATCGTGTTGAAACCGCAGCCGGACACAATCAGCGAAACGAAAAGCAGCGTCGCGGCGGTAAAGGCGGCGCGCAAGCCCTGGGTCTGAGTGGCGCGGGTTTGAGTGGCAGAGTGCATGGATCAACCTCGTGTTCAAAAGCCGCCGCAAATCTGCGGCCCGCCATCTCTTAGCGGTTTTCAATGCCGGAATGAAACTGCATTTTGCATCGCCGCGCCATTGGCATTCTGCTATTGCTTGGACATGAATCAGCCATCGCCGGACAATGACGAAAACGACAGGATTGAACTGTGGGGCACGCGCATCGGCCGCGGGCTCGGGTTTTTGATCACGATTGGCATCATCGCCGGGCTGATCGTCTGGCTGGGGGCAGCCACGCCATGAATGGGCAGCATGACGCAGCCTCCAATCCGGCAGTGATTGTGATTTCCAGCCACGTCGTGCGCGGCGCTGTCGGCAACCGCGCAGCCGTCTTTGCGCTGGAAAGCCTCGGCTTCCCGGTCTGGGCCGTGCCGACGGTCACGCTGCCATGGCACCCCGGTCATGGCCGCGCAACGCGGCTTGTGCCGGATGAGGCGGGATTTGCCGCGCTGATTGCGGACCTGATCCGGGCGCCTTGGCTCGGCGAGGTCGGGGCAATCATGACCGGCTATCTCGGCAGCGCGCGCCAAGCCGAACCCGTCGCCGCGCTGGTCAAGGCGCTGAAGACGCTCAATCCGGATGCAGTTTATCTGTGTGATCCGGTCACTGGGGATGCCTCCGGTCTCTACGTTCCCGAGGAAACCGCTGCCGCCATCCGTGATCACCTGATGCCGCTGGCGGACATTGCAACGCCGAACCGGTTTGAGCTTGGCTGGCTGTCAGGGCGCACGCTTGAAGACAACAATGCCATCATCGACGCCGCGCTGCAGCTCGCCGCGCCGACCGTGGTGGCGACTTCGGCCCATGCGATGATGTCCGGCTCCACCGGAAATCTGCTGGTCAAGAGCAGCGAAACCATCATGGCCGAACACCGGCTGGTTGATGGACCGACCAATGGTCTTGGCGACCTGACATCCGCGCTGTTTCTCGCCCGCCGCCTGTCCGGCGACAGCGATGAAAAAGCCCTGCGCCACACCACGGCCGCCGTGTTCGAAATGATGGCTCGTGCCGCCAAGCGCGGCGCAAACGAACTGATGTTGGCCGCCGATGCCTCATCCATGGCGCACCCGATGGCGATGGTGCAGATGCGCAAATTGTTCAGGCCAAGAGCGAAGGAACCGGCGTGACCGCTTGTGCCGGTGTTGACGGGTGCAAGGGCGGCTGGGTTTGCGTTCAGAGGGCCGCACCTGATGCAGCGCCGGCGGTCGTGGTATTCCCGTCGTTTTCAGCACTCGCCGCCAGCATTCCTGACAACACCATCATCGCGGTAGACATGCCAATCGGCTTGCCGGACAACACAGGTCCGGGCGGACGCGGCCCTGAACAAGCGGTCCGTCCATTCCTGAAAGCGCGCAAGTCGAGCGTCTTCTCCGTGCCATCGCGCGCAGCGGTCTATGCCGAAATTGGGCCGTTCGAAAATGAGGTCGAACGGCTCGCCGCCCACAATCGCGCGAGTGCCGTGTCATTGGCGACATCCGATCCGCCGCGCAAAATCTCCATTCAGGCCTTCGGACTGTTCTCCAAAATCCGTGAATTGGATGTTTGGTTGCGCGAAAATTTGACGCGCGGCAAGCACCTGATCGAGTCGCATCCGGAATTCGCCTTCACGATGCTCAACAACCAAGAGCCGATGCTGCTGCCGAAGAAGATCAAAGGCAAGGTGAATCCTGACGGCATGGCCGAGCGTCGGGAATTTCTAACCTCCAAAGGCTTCGATCCGGGTTTCCTGAACCAACCCGCCCCGCGTGGGGCCAATATGGATGACTTCCTCGACGCGTGCGTCATGCTGCTCGTCGCGGAACGCCATGCGAAAGGCGAGGCGATCCCCTATCCCTCGCCATACATATATGACAGTTTCGGCCTGCCCATCGCCATCCATGCCTGAATTGTGCGCTGCAACAGATGGCAATTGATCTAACGGAAGTTTGCCGCTAATCGAAGCATTATGGTCCAGTTCCCAGAACGTCTTCTTGATGGCTATCGCGCCTTTATTGCAGGCCGCTACGCCGATGATTTGAGCCGTTACCGCACCTTGGCTGAAACCGGCCAGAAGCCGCGCACCATGGTGATTGCCTGCTGCGACTCGCGCGCCGCGCCGGAAACAATCTTCGACTGCGGCCCGGGCGAATTGTTCGTCGTGCGCAACGTCGCCAATCTGGTGCCGCCCTACAAGCCGGACGGCGAATATCACGGCACGTCTGCCGCGCTCGAGTTTGCCGTGCAGGGGCTGAAAGTTGAGAACATTGTCGTGCTTGGCCACGGCCGTTGCGGCGGAATTGAGGCCTCGCTCAATCAGGATTTCGCGCCACTTTCACCCGGCGACTTCATCGGCCAGTGGATGAAACTGGTACAGCCGGCCGCCGAAGTGATCGCCGCCAACACGCTGCTTACAGCCTCTGAGCGCCAGCGCGCGATGGAGCGCGTCTCCATCCGCTTTTCGCTGCAGAATTTGCGCACATTCCCTTGCGTGAACATTCTGGAGGGTAAAGGCCGGATCTCGCTGCATGGCGCATGGTTCGATATTTCCACAGGTGAACTGTGGGTGATGAACCCGGAGACCGGCGATTTCATCCGGCCCTGACAGGAGCACACTAGATGAAAAGACTGATCGTTGCGCTCGCAGTAGCGCTGCTGCCGCTGATGCCTGCGCTTGGCGGCGAAGCCGAAAAGGCGTTGGTTGAGCGCTGGTACACAGCGCTCGAAAAAATCGACCGCACCGCCTTTGGCGACCTCATGTCCGGCAATGCCAAGGTGACACTCGGCGATCTCGACATCATCCAGACCAAGGCCGAGTTCATCGCAAGCCTCGACGAATGGGAAGACGCAATGAAGGGCGCAACCATTCGCCATGCCGTCGACAGCGACGAAGAAGGGCTGATCACGGTCTCGGTCTGCTATAAATTCTCCGACAATGAATCGCTCACCCGCGAGGTCTTCGCGTTTGAGGGCGGCAAGATCACATCATCCGAGCAGGAAACCATCGCAGATACGTGCGAGAGCTTTCCGGGGTAGTGGGTGCCCTACACTTCTTCACGCGAGCGTGGGGGAATCAAAGAGGACTTTTTTGGAGAAATGCCCCGTGTTGGCCGTCATGTATGGACGGCCCGCGTGAGAGATTGTTGAACAAAGCAATCTCGCTCCTCCCCACAAGAGATGCGGGGAGAAGACAGACAATCGCCGATGTTTGGTACCGACAATCAGCTCCCGTCGATCTCTGCGCCGATATACGCAATCGCCTTCTGATAAACTCCGGCGGCATTCCAGCCCTGGATCGCGCCGTAATTGCCTTCGCCTGGCTGGTAGCCGCCGCCTGCGGACCAGCCGTGGCCCTTGAGGAACTTGGCGGTTGAGGCCAGCGCATCGGCCTTGGAGCGGATCAGGTCAATGCGGCCATCGCCATCGCCATCAGCGCCGTAATTGAACACGTTCTTGGGCAGAAACTGCGTCTGGCCGACTTCGCCGTGCATCGCGCCGATGGAAGAGCCGCTGATGATGCCGCGGTCGACGAGCTTCAGCGCGGCATAGAGCTGATCGGTGAAAAATTCGGTGCGGCGGCAATCGTATGCAAGCGTTGCAACAGCCGATACGGTGTTCTGGTTGCCCAGAAAACCGCCAAAACCCGTTTCCATGCCCCAAATCGCAATCAGCGGGCCGGCAGGAACGCCATAGCGCTTCTCAATGTTGGCAAACAGCGCCGCATTGGCCTTCTTGATGCCCTTGCCCTTGGAGATGATCGAATTGCCGCCGCGCTTGGCCATGAACTGGTCAAATGAGAGCTTGAAGCTTTTCTGGTTGCGGTCGGCATTGATGGTTTTGGTCGAGTAATTCGTGCCCGCGAGCGCAGCCAAACCCTTGGCACCAACGCCATTGGCCTTGGCTTCAGCGGCAAATTCGCTTTTCCAAGCCTCAAAGGCCCCGCCGGTGCTCGAGCACGAGGCCGCAAACGCGCCCGTGCCGCCAGAAATTGTGAGTGCGGCAGCTGCCGCGATGATCATTCCGCGCCGACGCGCCATGTGCCTGTCTCCGTGATGGGTGATTCGCGAGCCCCGCGTGACAATGCCAAGCCCGCCCGGCTTTGTCATCTGGTGCTCATATCGCAAATGCGCCCTGCCGCAAAGTCATGGCGAAAACTTGACAAGAGTGAAGACTTCCTGTTTATCCCGCGCAAATTCCGCGAGAAGTATGGTCTTCGAGCATCCGACCCGGACTTGGTCCCGTTTTGAACCATGATCCAGGAGGGCAACATCCGGCAGCGCGAGGCGCCCCCGGATGTCGTTTTGCTTTGGGCTTTGCGTTTGGCGGCACTGCGCACCATCTCTGGTCAAATGGCTCGGAGACATGAGGTAGATTTATGTTTGAATCTTTGCAGGAACGGCTTGGCACGATCCTGAACAGCCTGACGGGCCGCGGCGCGCTTTCGGAGGCCGATGTTTCGGCTGCCATGCGCGAAGTGCGCCGGGCGCTGATCGAGGCCGACGTTGCGCTCGACGTTGTCCGCTCGTTCACCGACAAGGTCCGCGCCAAGGCGGTCGGCGCGGAAATCCTCAAAAGCATCAAACCCGGCCAGATGGTCGTCAAGATCGTCCATGACGAGCTGGTGGAGCTTCTGGGTTCGGAAAGCCAAGGCGTTGATTTGAACGCTCCTGCCCCGGTCGTCATCATGATGGTCGGCCTTCAGGGCTCCGGCAAGACCACCACCTCGGCCAAGCTTGCCAAGCGCCTCACCGAGCGCCAGCGCAAGAAAGTGCTGATGGCCTCGCTCGACACCCGCCGTCCGGCAGCGCAGGAACAGTTGCGCCAACTTGGCGAGCAAACCAATGTCGCCACACTGCCGGTCATCGCCGGCCAATCGCCGGTCGATATCGCGGCCCGAGCCGTGCAGGCGGCAAAGCTTGGTAGCTTCGACGTCATCATTCTCGACACCGCCGGCCGCACCCACATTGACGAGCCGCTGATGCTGGAGATGGCCGAGATCAAGGCCAGATCCAATCCGCACGAAATCCTGCTGGTCGCCGATTCGCTGACTGGTCAGGACGCCGTCAACCTTGCCCGCTCATTCGACGAGCGCGTCGGCATTACCGGTCTGGTGCTCACCCGCATGGTCGGCGACGGACGCGGCGGCGCGGCGCTGTCGATGCGCGCGGTCACCGGCAAGCCGGTTAAGCTCGTCGGCACCGGCGAAAAGATGGACGCTCTTGAAGAGTTCCACCCCAAGCGCATCGCTGACCGCATTCTCGGCATGGGCGACATTGTTTCGCTGGTCGAAAAGGCCGCCGAGAATATCGACCATGAAAAAGCCGCCGCGATGGCGAAGAAAATGCAGGAAGGCAAGTTCGATCTCGACGATCTTGCCGACCAGCTTCGCCAGATGAAAAAGATGGGCGGCATGGGCGGGCTGATGGGCATGATGCCCGGCATGGGCAAGATGAAAGACCAGATGGCCTCCGCCGGATTGAACGACAAAATGTTCGACCGCCAGATTGCCATTGTCTCGTCAATGACCAAATGGGAGCGGGCAAACCCGGAACTGCTCAAGCATTCGCGCAAGCAGCGCATCGCCAAGGGCTCCGGCACCGACGCTGCCGAAATCAACAAGCTCCTGAAAATGCACCGCCAGATGGCCGACATGATGAAAGCCATGAAGGGCGGCAAGGGCGGCGGCATGATGAAAAACATGATGGGCGGCCTTGCCAGCAAAATGGGCCTCGGCGGCGGCATGGGTGGCGGATTGGGCGGGATGATGGGCGCAGGAGGGCTTGGAGGCATGCCGGACCTGTCGAAGATGGACCCGAAACAGCTGGAGCAGTTGCAGAAGCAGGCAGAGCAGATGGGCCTTGGTGGCGGCGGAATGCCGAAGCTGCCCGGTCTCGGCGGACCGAAACTTCCGGGGCTACCCGGCCTGCCGAAGAAGCCATGAGGGAAGAAATGTCTGAGACCTCAGCCAAACTTTCAGACCTGCGTGCCTCGATCGACAACATCGATGCAGCCGTCATCCACATGCTGGCCGAGCGCTTTCGCCGCACTAAGGAAGTCGGCTTGTTGAAAGCGCACGAAGGCCTGCCTGCCGCCGATCCGGCGCGCGAGAAATTCCAGATTGAGCGTCTGCGCCAGTTGGCGGCAGAGGCCAATCTTGATCCCGATTTTGCGGAGAAGTTTTTGAACTTCATCATCCGCGAAGTCATCCGCCACCACGAACAGATCAAGGCCGAAACGGCCGCGACGAAACCCTGAAGAAACCAAAGGACTAGAAAATGTCATTGAAAATACGCCTTGCCCGCGCCGGCTCCAAGAAGCGCCCCTACTACCATGTCGTCGTTGCCGACGCCCGCTCGCCGCGCGATGGCCGCTTCATCGAGCAGATCGGCAAATGGAACCCGATGCTCGACAAGGGTTCGGCTGACCGCGTCGTGATCGATGGCGACAAGGCCAAGGACTGGATCGCCAAGGGCGCCCAGCCGACCGACCGCGTTCTGCGCTTCCTCGCCGAAGCAGGCGTCGCCACCCGCGAAGCCCGCGTCAACCCGAAGAAGGCCGAGCTTGGCACCAAGGCCAAGGAACGCATCGCCATGGCCGAAAAGAAGGTCGCTGACGCTGCTGCCAAGGTGGAAGCCGAAAAGGCCGCCAAGATCGCCGCAGTTGAGGCCGAGAAGGCCGCAGCCGAAGAAGCCGCCGCTGCTGCCAAGGCTGCTGCCGAGGCACCGGCAGAAGCTGCTGCCGAGGACGCACCTGCTGAGGCTGTTGCCGAGTAATCGAACAATATTTTGCCCGCCGCGAATATACCTGAAATCATGGCGGGCAGATCAAGCGCCAGAGGGGGAGATATGTCCGTCACACAGCGTATCAAGGACCTCGGCATCACTTTGCCGATTGTGAAGACCCCTGCCGCCAACTACGCCAACGCCGTCCGGCTTGGAAATCTCGTCTACATTTCAGGCACAGTGCCGGTGACGCCGGACGGCGATATCCCCAAGGGCAAAGTCGGCCATAATGTGACGACCGAGGAAGCGGCGGCGCACGCCCGGCTTGTCGGGCTTCACCTTCTTGCCATTCTCAAGGAAGAACTCGGCGATCTCGACCATGTGCTCCGCGTTGTGAAAATACTTGGTATGGTCAACGCCACGCCTGATTATGTCGAGCATTCAAAGGTCATCAACGGCTGCTCGGATCTCTTCGTCGAGATTTTCGGTGTCCGACATGCCCGTTCCGCAGTCGGCGTCGGCAGTCTGCCATTCGGCATAACAGTTGAAATTGAAGCAATATTCGAGGTTTCGTAAACCCAGCCGTTTCGCCTCGGCAGGCAAGGTTCGTATTTTGGCATCAACACCCCGCACCATCTCCATCCTCGGCGCGACCGGCTCCATCGGCGTCAGCACGCTTGATGTCATCCGCCATGCGGGCGGCCGCGAGGCTTTCAAAATCGTGGCGCTGACGGGCTCGGCCAACGTCGCGCTGCTCGCAAAACAGTCCGTCGAGCATGGCGCAAAAATCGCCGTCACAGCAGACGAGCGCCAATATCGAGCGCTGAAAGACGCGCTGTCAGGAACCGGCATCAAAGCTGCGGCAGGCCGCCAAGCGCTGATCGATGCCGCTGCGATACCCGCCGACATCACCATGGCCGCAATCGTCGGCATGGCGGGCCTTGAACCGACGCTCGCCGCAGCAAAAAATGGCGGCACGATTGCGCTCGCCAACAAGGAATGTCTGGTTGCTGGCGGCGATCTCTTTGTCGATGCAGTGAGGGTAGCAGGTGGCCGACTGTTGCCGGTCGATTCCGAGCACAATGCGATCTATCAGGTGCTGGTCGGAGGGGGTCATCACTCAGCCATTGAACGAGTGATCCTGACGGCATCCGGCGGGCCGTTCCGCACATGGTCTTTGGACCGTATGGCGGATGTGACAGTGGAAACAGCGCGGGCGCATCCGAACTGGTCTATGGGACTGAAGATTTCCATCGACAGCGCCTCAATGTTCAACAAGGCGCTGGAAATGATCGAGGCGCGGCACCTGTTTTGGCTCGATCCGGACCAAGTGGAAGTGATCGTCCACCCGCAATCCATCGTGCATTCGATGGTGGCCTATCACGACGGATCGATACTGGCGCAACTTGGCCCATCAGACATGCGAGTGGCGATCAGCTATGCGTTGAACCATCCCGCGCGCGGCCATCTGCCGGTCGAGCGGCTGGATTTTGCCAAGCTGGCGCGGCTCGATTTTGAGGCGCCGGACGAGACGCGCTTCCCCGCGTTGCGATTGGCCCGCGAGGCGATGCACAATGGCGGGCTCTCGGGCGCGGTGCTGAACGGCGCTAAGGAGGCTGCGCTTGAAGCTTTTATTGCCGGGCGGATTCCGTTTCTGGCGATGGCCGGGATTGTTGAAGCCGTGATGCAGAAAATGGGGGCGCCTGAAGCCTCCACGATCGAGGCGGTGTGTGCCGCCGACGCCGAGGCACGGCGGCATGCCGGGGACTTGCTGCGTTCGGGCCCGGTGAAAATCTAGGCTCAGCCATCCGGCTCTCTCGCCTGCCGCGCCTTCTTCTTTTCCTTTTCCTCCTCCCGCGCCCGGCTGAGGCCTGAGGAAATCAGCCCCGTCGGCACGGCGATCACGCCAAGCCCGATGATCAGGATGAAGAAGGTGAAAAACCGCCCGCCGAGCGTCACGGGGTAGACGTCGCCGTAGCCGACGGTCGTCAACGTAACCACGACGAACCACAGCGCGTGCGGGATGGAGGCGAAGGCCTCCGGCTGGGCGTCATGCTCAAATTCGTAAATGCCGACAGCCGCGATGAACATCACGATCAGGGCCAGAAATCCGAACACGATCAGCTCTTCCTTGATGAGCTGGAATGTCCGGGTGATCCGGTCAAGCGCCGCCACGTGCCGCGCTAGCTTGCCGATGCGCAGGATGCGCAGCAACCGCAGCGAGCGTAACGCCTGAAAATTGCCGCCGATGGTCAACCAGAACGGCAGAATCGCCAAAAGGTCGATGACGCCCCAGAAGCTGCGCGCATATCGCAGCGGCTGGCGCGCCGTCCAAAGCCGCAGCAGATATTCCGCCGTGAACAAAAGCAACACCACAACATCAAGACCGTCCAACAACGGCTCCGCCCACGCTGGCAATCCCGGCACCGTCGAAAGCGACAGGCCAAATATAGACACCAGAATGACGCCGATCATGATCTGGTCGAACGCCGAGCCGAAGCGCGCATCCTGTCCCCAGATGATTCGCCCGATACGCCCGCGCAAACTGTCTTCTTCCACCGCCATAACCCCCGAATGCGGTACGCCCCATAAGGTTTTGCCACATCAAAGCCTCGCCGCAAAGCCGCTTTGCATCAGCAAGGTTTGACAGGCGGCAACCGCCATGATTCCACTGGGTGATGGAAATCGCCGCCAGCCATCTCCTCATCCACAGCGTGTTTGACGCGCTGGCTTGGGCCACAGCCGCCGCAACGCTTGTCATCTTGCGGCGGGGCTGGTTTGCCAACAATCCGGTCGGGCAAAATCTGCGCTTCGGCTATCTTGCCGCCGTGCTGTTTGGTGCAGGCATCGGCGCATGGGCTTTCGGAACGTTGAACGGCTGGGCGTCCGGTCATCCGGGCCTTGCCCGCTCGGTGGAAGGTGCTCTGGCGGGCGCGATTGTTTCCATCGAACTTTACAAATGGCTGAACGGCATGGTGCTGCGAACTGGCGCAGTCTACGCCCTGCCACTGGCGCTCGGCATTGCCATCGGCCGCATCGGCTGCCTTCTGTCAGGGCTCGAGGATTTCACCTACGGCATCCCGACTGGCAGCACATGGGGCTGGGATTTCGGCGACGGCATAGCGCGCCATCCGGTCCAGCTCTATGAGAGCCTAATCATGGCCGCGTTCGCGCTGGTCTACGTCATGATGGTCAAACGCGGCTCGGTCTTCTGGAAACAGAACGGGTTCTATCTCGCCGCCGGCTTCTACGGCACTCAAAGGTTCTTGCTTGAATTCCTCAAACCCTATGCAGCCATTGCCGGGCCGCTTACATTGTTTCAGCTTTTGTCACTGGCACTGATCGGTTATGCGTTGGTGATGGTTGCTACACGGGACCGCGCCGGATCATGAAACTCGTCCTGACCATTCTCGGCGCTCTGCTCTTGCTCCCCGGCCTCTGCGGCAGCTTTTTCTTTGTGCTTGGCACCGTCGGCAGCTTTGAAGGCTCAGCCGAAGCGCGCGGCTATTCGCTGATGTTCGCGCTGGTCGCCCTTCCCTGCATTCAGGCTGGATGCTTCGGCCTCTGGCTGCTGGCCAAGGACAGCTCGAACAAGATGCTGCGTACCGCCACCCGTGCCGCAGGCTGGCTCGGCGCATTGGCAACCGTGGTGTTCGCGCTGCGCTTCACGATGGAAATTTCCCCACCCACAACAGACACAGGCGAACTGATCGGCATGATCATCGGCGGCGGCGTCTTTGCGTCCATCCCCTTCTGGATTGGCGGATGGCGCGCACTGAGACTGCCGAAGGAAGTACCGCCAAGTGTGACGTCAGGTACGCCACCGCAATGAAGCGATACTTCCTCGCATCCCTTGGCGTGCTTTTGCTGCTTCCCGGTCTTTGCAGCGCTGCAACAATGCTGATAACCGCGCCATGGACCATCGAGTCCCTATTCCGCCCGGAGAAGTATCCCAACATGGATGCGTCAGGGATGATCTTCTGGCCGCTGTTGTGGGCTGTATGCTTCCTGATAGGCTGGGGCGGATGGAAACTGCTGCGCAGCGCAAGGAAGGGCAATCAGGAATGAGCGAGCCATGAAAATTGCCCAGATCATCATCGGCATCCTCTTGCTGCTGCCGGGCGTCTGCAGCCTCGCCTTCATGCTGTTGCTGGTACCGGAGATGAACAGTCGCAATGATAGCCTTTGGGGATTGTGGATTCCATGCCTTGCAGTCGGCGCGCTAGGCATCTGGCTGATCCGTAATGCGAAGAACCGTCGATGAAAGTCCTGCAGATCATTGCTGGAGTTCTCCTGCTGCTTCCCGGCATATGCAGCGCAGGCGCAATGATCCTCTTCCTGCCGCAGATGGCGAACTCCGGCATGGGATTTCTTGTGCCGTTCTGGATTGCCGGTTTCGCCCTTTCCGCACTCGGCATCGGACTCATCCGTAACGCAAGGAACCGCCCGTGAAGGCGCTTCAAATCATCTTCGGGCTGATATTTCTGCTGCCGGGCATCTGTAGCATTCGTGTCATGTTTGACATTCCTCCATTGGACCCATTCTTTGGAATTGCGATGCTTTTCTGGCTTCCCTCTTTTGCCATAAGCGGCTTCGGCGTCTGGTTGTTGTGGTCAGTTCGCCGTGGCATCGCGGACGGATCGCGGCGGGCAGTGACTGAATCAAATACGGAAAGTAATCAATGAACGCCCACGCCCCGCGCAAATCCAAGCCCTATCTGTTCCACGGCCAGACCCAGTCGATGTGCGAGACCTGTCTCAAGCTGGTGCCTGCAAAAATCCTGATCTCCGGCGATGACGTCTTCTTCGAGAAGCGCTGCCGCGAGCATGGGGTGCAGAAGACGCTGATTTCCAACGACGCGGCCTATTATCTGGCGCAGCTGTCATGGCTGAAGCCGGGCGACCGGCCGCTCGATGTGCAGACACGCACCGATTACGGCTGCCCCTATGACTGCGGCCTTTGCCCGGACCATGAGCAGCATTCCTGCCTTGCGATCATCGAGGTCAACGAGGCGTGCAACCTGACCTGCCCGGTGTGCTTTGCCGATTCCAGCCAGAAATCAACCAAGCATCAGGACCTTCAAACTATCGGCCGCATGATGGACGCGCTGGTGAAGTCCGAGGGCGAGCCAGACCTGTTGCAACTGTCCGGCGGCGAGCCGACCATCCATCCGGACGTTGTGCGCATCATCGACATGGCACGCGAGCGGCCGATCCGCCACCTGATGATCAACACCAACGGCCTGCGCATCGCCTCAGACCCGGCCTTCGTCGCCGAACTTGCGGCGCGCAAGAAGGGGCTGGAAATCTACCTCCAGTTCGACTCGCTCAACCCCGACGCCATCCGCAATCTGCGTGGCGCGGACCTGTCGAAAATCCGCCGCAAGGCGCTCGATGCGCTCGAAGCCAACGGCATTTCGACGACGCTGGTCTGCACCGTCAAGAAAGGCGTCAACAACCATGAGATGAAGGCGATCATCGACCACGCGCTGGAGTTCAAATGCGTGCGCGGCGTCACCTTCCAGCCATTGCAAGACACAGGCCGCAACGAAGGCTTCGACCCGAAGAAAAACCGCGTCCTGCTCTCCGAAATCCGCCGCCGCATCGTCGATGAGTCGGGCATTTTCGGCGAGGCGGACATGATCCCGCTGCCATGCAACCCAACCTCCATCTCCATCGGCTATGGCATCCGCGCCGGCAAGACCGTCGTGCCGGTCACCGCCATGATCCCAAAGACGGAAATCATCCGCGACGTGCCGAACGCGGTGAATTTCGAGCGGTATCCGATGCTCAAGGAAAAAATCTTCGACCTGTTTTCGCTCTCGACCATCGAGCCGAATGTCTCATCACGCCTCGGCGACCTTTTATGCTGCCTGCCACAGGTGCCGGTGCCGGATGGATTGACCTACGAAAACATCTTCCGCGTCGTCATCATCGACTTCATGGACCGCTTCAACTTCTGCGTCGGCAACGTCAAACGCTCATGCACCCATTTTGTGACGCCAAACGGCCAGATTATCCCGTTCGAGACGTATAATTTGCTGTACCGGGACGGGAGCGTGGAGCGGTTTCGGGCGCAGATTGCGGCTGTGTGAGGCGCGCAATTTCGATTAAACCGCGCTCTCCAGATCTGTCCGCGCAAAATCATTGCCCTTAAACAGGATTGGCACGCGCAGCACCTTGGCAAGCGCATAGGAGTAGCAATCCCCCATATTCAACGCGGCGGGATTGCGTCCCTTTCCGAATCGGTCAAACGCCGTAATCGCCGCTTCGCCGATCTCAGGCGTGATCGAGCCGACCACAATCTGCGCCTCCATGAGCAAATCTCCGGTCAACACCCGCGCATCGCTGACACTGCACGACTGCTCACGGGCCACCGCTGCGACCGTCTCAAAAACTGACGTAGGCGAGGTGACATGCCCGCCAGCGCTTCCAAGAGCGTCAAGGAAAAGGGCTGCTTCCGGCTCATCCAATAAAATGGCAACCAGCGCCGATGCGTCGACGACCATTACAGATCACCCGACAATTCATCAAAAAACGCCTTGTCGGCAACCAAGCCGGTCTTGCCATAAGCGGCCACCCGCGCCTGAATTTTCTTGACACGCGCTGATAGCGTGTTCGTCTTCGGCTCTGTCCGCGCCAGCTCATTCACCGCAGAGATGCGGATTGCCTCGGTCAGGCTTACGCCAAGTCGCTCAGCGAGTTTGCGCACGGCTCGGTCGGTGGAAGGTTCGCGCAGGTGGATGGCCATTTTGAACTTCTGCTCTTTCTATCCATCTACACACACAATATAGCAGTATAGACAAAAGGTCAACCCACCCCATGAACCGCACATGAACGCCCGGTTCAGCATCCGCTCAGCTTGACCCTGCCAAATTGTCTCCAACAGCGGACAATCCGCTTGTGTCTGGAGGTCATCATGATCACGATTTACGGCAACAGCTACAACAACGCCATTTACGGCACCGACTTCACCTTCCTGCAGAACGTCCGCATTTTCGCGGGCGCTGGCGCTGACACAGTCGTCGGTACTTCGCTCAACGACTATCTCTATGGCGATGCCGGAAATGATTACCTTTCGGGCGGCGCAGGCAATGACTGGATGTCCGGCGGCACCGGCAACGACCGTCTTTATGGCGGCACAGGGCTTGATACGCTCTATGGCGGCTCCGGCGCAGACCTTCTCGACGGCGGCGACGGCAATGATTATCTGAACGGCGGCACCGAATATGACACGATCTACGGCGGCCTCGGCAACGACACGCTGGTCGGCGATCAGGGGAATGATTACCTCAGCGGTGGCTCGGGCAATGACGCGCTCTATGGCGGCACCGGCAATGACACGCTGATCGGCGGCGCAGGCTACGACACATTCGTCTTCGCCGACGGCTACGGCAGCGACGTCATCAACGATTTCACCTTCGGCCAGGACAAGATCAAACTCGATGTTGCCAGCGTTTGGGACTTCGGCGACGTCCTGTGGGATGCATGGCAGGTGGGCGCCGATACGGTGCTCGATTTCGGTTACGACCATCTGACGATCCGCAACGTGGATGCGGACCTGCTGATCCCGTCGGACTTCATCATCGTTTAACAATTCCCTGCGGCGGCGCTTTTACCGGTCAGTGCGGTTAAAGCGCCGCTGGTCTGTCTTTGAACGTGAAGTCTTAAATCGCGCGTTTTTCTGGACTTGATGTTGGCAAGCCGCTAAACTGGGAAATCATCGGAACTGTCCGCGTTGTGGTGAAGCAACTGGCTCCGGCGAAAGCGACACCAAGATGCAATTGTTTGAAACCGGCTTCGCCCGGGTGCGGCGCTTTGCAATCGACGGTCACTCCGGCCTTCAGGGCCGGATCAGCCCGGAATGGGCGCGCCGCCTGTTCTTTCTGGATTTTCTGGTCTTCCCGCTGGCAATTTTCCTCTGTCTTGCCGCAGCTGCGCGAAATGAAGCCAGCGTATCCTATTTGATACTGGTCACGCTGTTCTGCCTCGGCTATGCCGCATGGACGCTTGTCGAATATCTGATGCACCGCTTCGTGTTTCACCATGTTCCGGTCTTCACAGCCATGCACCTCGCCCATCACGAATCTCCGCATGAGCTGCTTGGGACCCCGACAATCGTGACATTGGCTGCATTTGGCGTGCTTGTCTTCAGGCCGGCCCATGATGTTGCTGGCCTCGAACACGCGTGCGCCCTCACCGCAGGCATGATGAGCGGCTATCTTGCCTATGTCAGCATCCACTACACCGTTCACAACACCGGCAGCTTCGGTGTGCCCTCGCTGAAACGCCTGATCCGCCTGCACGCAATCCACCACCACGACATCCACCACAATTTCGGCGTGACCACGGGATTTTGGGACCGGGTGTTCGGCACATTGGCGCGGCGCTGAACAGGCCGAAATTGCACCTGACTTGTGATTCGGCCTTTGCTCTTCCGTTTGTCGCATTTCTCCTGTAAGAGCGCGCCAACCGAAAACGGCGTCCCGCACTTGGTGATGCCCATCAACCTCCCGAGTCTTGATTTATGAAAATCCGCAACATCGCGATCATCGCGCACGTTGACCATGGCAAAACGACCCTCGTCGACAAGCTCCTGCAGCAGTCCGGCGCGTTCCGCGACAACCAGCGCGTTGCTGAACGCGTCATGGACTCAAACGATCTGGAAAAAGAGCGCGGCATTACAATCCTTGCCAAGGCGACGTCTGTCGTCTGGGACAACACCCGCATCAACATTGTTGACACGCCGGGCCATGCCGACTTTGGCGGCGAAGTTGAACGTATTTTGTCCATGGTCGATGGCGTCATCGTTCTCGTTGACGCGGCCGAAGGCCCGATGCCGCAGACCAAGTTTGTGGTTGGCAAGGCGCTGAAGCTTGGCCTCAAGCCCATCGTCGCCATCAACAAGGTGGACCGCCCGGATTCGCGCGTCACCGAGGTGGTCAACGAAGTGTTCGACCTGTTCGCCGCGCTTGACGCCAATGACGACCAGCTTGATTTCCCGCTGCTTTATGGTTCAGGCCGCAATGGCTGGATGGCCAACGAACCGGATGGCCGTCAGGACGAAGGCATGAAGGCGCTGTTCGAGCTGGTTCTCAAGCATGTGCCGGAGCCGACCGTTGCACCCGGCCCGTTCACGATGATTGGTACCATTCTCGAGGCCAATCCATTCCTTGGCCGCATCATCACCGGCCGCATTCACTCCGGCTCGATCAAGCCGACGCAGCAGTTCAAGGTCATCGGCCAGGACGGCAAGCTGATCGAACAGGGTCGCGTCTCGAAAATTCTCGCCTTCCGCGGCATTGAGCGCACCGCCATCGACGAAGGCTTCGCGGGCGACATCGTCGCCATCGCGGGTCTTTCCAAGGGCACGGTCGCAGACACGTTCTGCGCCATGGAAGTCACCGAGCCAATGAAGGCGCAGCCGATCGACCCGCCAACGGTCACCATGTCCTTCCTCGTCAACGATTCGCCGCTCGCAGGTACCGAAGGCGACAAGGTCACCAGCCGCGTCATCCGTGACCGCCTGATGCGCGAGGCCGAAGGCAATGTCGCGCTGAAGATCGAGGAAGCCGAGGACAAGGACTCGTTCTACGTGTCGGGCCGTGGCGAATTGCAGCTGGCTGTGTTGATCGAAACCATGCGCCGCGAAGGCTTTGAACTCGCCGTCTCGCGTCCCCGCGTCGTCTACCAGAAGGACGAGACCACCGGTGAATTGCTCGAGCCCGTCGAAGAAGTCGTCATCGACGTCGATGAGGAGCATTCCGGCGTCGTCGTGCAGAAGATGAACGAGCGCAAGGCCGAAATGGTTGAACTGCGCCCCTCCGGCGGCAATCGCCAACGTCTGGTGTTCTACGCCCCGACCCGCGGCCTGATCGGCTACCAGTCGGAACTCTTGACCGACACGCGCGGCACAGCGGTGATGAACCGTTTGTTCCATGCCTACATGCCCTACAAAGGCGATATCGCCGGCCGCTCCAACGGCGTGCTGATTTCCACCGACTCCGGCGAAGCCGTCGCGTTCGCCATGTGGAACCTTGAAGATCGCGGCCCGATGATCATCGAGCCGGGCGAAAAGGTCTATCAGGGCATGATCATCGGCATCCATACCCGAGACAATGACCTTGAGGTCAACGTCTTGAAGGGCAAGAAGCTGACCAACATCCGCTCGGTCAACAAGGACGAAGCCGTCAAGCTGACCCCGCCGATCAGAATGACGCTTGAGCGCGCGCTGGCCTGGATTCAGGACGATGAGCTGATGGAAGTCACGCCAAAGTGCATTCGTCTGCGCAAGATCTACCTCGACCCGAACGACCGCAAACGCGCGGAAAAGTCGGCGAAGGTGGCTTGATAGCTTGAACTGAAAACAAAAAAGCCCGCCGGATCGCTCCGGCGGGCTTTTTGTTGGCCAAGCCTGAATGTCAGGCTGGAATCCCCAGCCCCTTCACGACCGCCGGCCGAGCCACGAACGCCTCCAGCACCCGCTTCACATTCGCAAAATTCTCAAACCCGACCAGTTCGCCTGCTCCATAGAAACCGATAAGATTGCGTACCCACGGGAAAATCGCGATGTCGGCAATCGTGTAGTCCTTGTCCATCACCCAGTCCCGCCCCTCGAGCCGCTGGTTCAGCACACCCAAAAGCCGTTTGGATTCATTGACATAGCGCTCCAGCGGGCGCTTGTCCTCGTAGTCCTTGCCGGCGAATTTGTGGAAGAAGCCGAGCTGGCCAAACATCGGTCCGATGCCACCCATCTGGAACATCACCCACTGGATTGTCTCATAGCGGCCAGCCGCGTCCTTGGGCATCAGTTTGCCGGTTTTTTCAGCCAGATAAATCAGGATCGCCCCGGATTCAAACAGTGGCAGCGCGTTACCGTCCGGCCCGTTCGGGTCAATGATTGCCGGAATCTTGTTGTTCGGGCTAACCGACAGGAACTCCGGCGTCATCTGGACGTTGGTGCCGAACGACACCAGGTGCGGCTCATAAGGCAATCCGAGCTCTTCAAGCGCGATTGAGACCTTAACGCCGTTCGGCGTCGGCAGCGAATAAAGCTGAATGCGGTCCGGGTGCGCCGCTGGCCATTTCTTGGTGATTGCAAGGCTGGAGAGGTCGGCCATGTGGAAATCCTTTGTCCCTGATAAGGCTTCACAGTTAGGCATGACTTATCTGCGATCAAGTCTGACAGACTGTTGAAAACAATTTTCATTGCAACGTCCAATCAGCCCATTGCGCGAATCTTGGTGCGGGGCCATGGTTAACAAATCATGACCACGCTCGCAGTCGACATTCGCCCCGCACAAAAACAGGATGCCAGCGCCATCGCTGATATCCACGCTGCCGCATGGGCCAATGCCTACACCGGCATCATCCCGCACAAGACGCTGCGCGGCATGATTGCGCGGCGCAGCGAGAGTTGGTGGATGAATGCGCTTGGCAACTCCAACGCCATTCTCGTCGCCGAAGTCGGCGGCAAGCTCGCAGGCTACGCCACGCTCGGCCGCAACCGCACCCGCGCGCTGGCGCAGCAAGGCGAAATCTACGAACTCTACATGCGCCCGGAATATCAGGGCCTTGGCTTCGGCGGCCGCCTGTTCGCTGCCGCCCGCGCCCGCATAAGCGATTTCGGCCTCAAGGGCATGGTCGTCTGGGCGCTGGAAGAAAACGCCAGAGCACTCGGCTTTTATGAGGCGCTCGGCGGGGCCGATGTCGCAGAAGGCACGGAGTGCTTTGAAGGCCGCAACCTGCGTAAGATCGCCTACGTCTGGAACTGAACTCTATTCCTCATACGAAACATCGGCGTCACCCGCGCTGTGTCCTTTGATGCCGTGCCATTTTGCTTCATCCGCCCGGCATCTGAATTTTGAAACTTCAGCCGCCACCTTGCGTGCCAAATCATTCGAGCCCGGGTTGGCGCGGGCATCAACATAGCCCACCGTGCAGGCCTCGCCATCGCTCTTCTGCCCGACCTTGAAGATCACCAGCACTTCGCCGCGTGAAGCCTTGTCAACTTCACCTCCGGCATTGGCATTCTCAATGATGAACCGCGTGATCGCTGCCTTGGCCACCTTGCCTTGGACAATCCATTCAATGGTGCCGGCAATATGGTTGAACGACCCGAAACTTTCCCAATGGCCCTTCTTCGACCAAGTGCCAAGATGCCCGAGAAACAGCGATTGCCGCAAATCCCCTTCTGAAAACTCGACGGGATAGCCGCCCCAGCCTTCGCATCGCCAGACACCTCCCTCCTCCAGTTTCTCCACCACAGGACAGGCATCAAGGTCGAGCTTGGTATAGACACTCTCTGCCAGCAAAGGCGTGCTTGAAAGGGCTACAGAAAAGGCAAGGATAAGAGTTTTCATCGCCGAAATCTGTCGCTGAAGCTGATGCCCGTCAAGTAGCCTCGCAAAGGTTCCGGTTGCGTCGCCCGCGCGCCTGAATTAATCGGAAATGAGCACAGTCAACCAAACCGGCAAAGGAAGTTCCGCATGCGCATCGAAGCCATCCCCATCGGCAAGAACCCGCCGGAAATCGTCAACGTCATCATCGAAGTGCCGGTCGGCGGCGAGCCAATCAAATATGAGATGGATAAGGCGTCCGGCGCGCTGTTTGTCGATCGCTTCCTCTATACGCCGATGCGCTATCCGGGCAATTACGGCTTCATTCCGCACACGCTCTCGCTCGATGGCGACCCTATTGACGTCGTTGTATGCAACACCCGTGCCATCGTGCCGGGCGGCGTCATCTCCTGCCGCGTCATCGGCGTGCTGGTCATGGAAGATGAGGCAGGCGGCGATGAAAAGCTGATCGCCGTGCCCTCACCCAAAATGACCAAGCGCTACGAAAACGTCTTTGAAGGCTCGCAGCTGCCACAGATCACCCGTGATCAGATCCAGCACTTCTTCGAGCACTACAAGGATCTGGAGCCTGGCAAATGGGTCAAGGTCGTACGTTGGGGCGATGCTGCGGAAGCCAAGAAGATGGTGCTGGAGGCGATTGAACGCGCCAAGGAAGCCAAGAAGGAATAAAAGTCAGAGCAGCGTTCCGGCGAAATTTTCGCCAACAATCTGGTCGCAGAACGCCTTCCAGGAACAATCCTTGCAAGCGGCTCGGATCGCCCCGCTTGCATATTTTTCCCGCAGCACGGCGATATCCTTAGCCGACAATGATTGTGCCGTCGCAAGGTCGCGCCCGAGCACTCTGGACACCGCTTCCTGTGCCTGACCATCCAACCGCCGCGTATCAGCCGCGCTGCAATCATGCTGCACTTCCGCCCGGCATGCCTGCGTCAGCCCGGCGCAGATCGCATCCGGCCCTTCAATCAGTCTGACATCGCGTCCTGCACGGATTGCCTCAACCTGCCGCGTCATGTTCTCGACGAATGCCGGCGAATAGCCCTTGCCCCTATACGTCAGGATGCACAAAAAATGATGCCCGCGCAAAAGCACGGGCACCATCGGATCATCTGTAGTTTTGGCCAGATCAGAGCTTGGCAAACTGTTCCGCACCCTTGAGCACGCCCTTGCCGATCAATGCGGCCAAAGCCAGCTTGATCGCGTCAACGACGATGAACGGCGTCAACCCGGCTGCAATGGCCTCGCTGGCGGACATGTTGAACGCATGGCTGAGCCAGACGACACCAAGGCCGAATATCACCGCTTCGCCCGCGAAAAGCGCAGCGATGGTGCCTGCCCAGCTGCGTGTGAAACCGCGATCAGCAAGATAGCCGATCAGCGCCGCCGCCGCGAGGAAACCAACCAGATAGCCGCTGGTCCCGGCGCCAAATGGCGCAAAGAAAGGCAATCCCGCCGCGCCGCCGGCAAGATAGGCGACAAGCGTCGCTGTTGCCAGACGAAAGCCGAAAGTCAGGCCGATCAGCATCACGCCGAGCGTCTGCAAAGTCGTTGGAACCGGATAGCCGATTGCCACTTGGCTCAGTGCCGCAAGGCCGATGGCGCCGATCAGAACCATCGTGGCCTGCTTGGCGATAGAAGCACCCGCCAGCGGCGCAAGCGATGTCAGGCTGGAGTTGAAGAGCGGAGTCGTCATGGGATCCCCCTAAAGACGGCGTTAACGATGCGCCTCTTTCCCAAGGGAAGCCCGCCTTGTCAACCTCGCGTCCCCTGAAGTTCAACCATTCGAGACGACTGTCTATTGAGCAAGGCCAAGTGCAGTGAGAATTACTGCTGGCTCGCCATTCAGCGAAACCTGCTTCAGCCGCGCCGTCTGCCCGGCAATCACCGCGACCACTGATCGCGGCAAACCGGCCTTGCCTGCCAGCAAAATCTCCAGCGCCACATTGGCCTTGCCATCTTCCGGCACAGCCCGGACACGCGCTTTCACATGGCTCCTGCCGTCTGCGCCAGTTTCCACGCCTTCCAGCGCATCACGCCCGCTTTTGGGTGTCAAACGGACATAAAGAATGAGCCTGTCCGGCTCGACCCTGTAGGGGAGGCTCATCCTATGAAGAGAGGCGCAATCGACGTCCACAGCAGCTGGCGGATGAAAAAGATGATGATGAACAAAATGATCGGCGAGATATCAACACCGCCAAGGTCCGGCAAAAACCGCCGGATAGGCTTCAGCGCCGGTTCGGTCACGCGGTAGAGAAAATTGCCGACCGAGGCGACAAAGGGGTTGCGCGCATTGACGATGTTGAATGCATAAAGCCATGAAAATATCGCTGAGGCAATAATGATCCAAGTGTAAATGTCGAGGGCAAAATCAATCGTGCGAAAGAGCGCGAGCATGGCAAGGTTCCGGTTTCAGCCCACATCTAGACACTGCAAACCCGTGCGGCAAGACCTGCCCCGCCCCAATCAACGCAACTGTGACCGCCCCGGTTGTTGACACATGGCGAACATGATCTCTTAATGCGTCTCTCGTGGGGCTGTAGCTCAGCTGGGAGAGCGCGTCGTTCGCAATGACGAGGCCAGGAGTTCGATCCTCCTCAGCTCCACCAAAGCGTTTCCAATCGGCCCGCGCTTGACTGAGGTTTACTTCGGAAAAGCGAACAACCCTGCGTCCGGGTCCGGCTCGCCCAAAACGCGCCCTTTGATAATTTGTGAGGCAATCATCGAAAACGTGATGCCATTGCCGCCGAAGCCCATGACCGCATGGATACGCTTGTGTCCGGGCACAAAATCTATGAACGGCAGACCCGTGGTCGTCGTCCCGAAAGGCGCGGCCCAGTCGTACGCCGGCTCGCCAATATCAATGCCCATCAGTGTCTTCAGCTTCTGCCGGATCAGGCGCATTTTGCGTTTCATTTTCTTCGGGTCGCTGTGTGAAGTTGGACTGTCCTCATCCTCGCCGCCCGCAATAATCCGCCCGTCCGGCGTTGTGCGGAAATAAAGATATGGGTCTGATCCCTCCCAAACCAGAAACTCATCCAGCCATGCCGGATGCGCAACACCCGGTTTACTGGCCAGCGCCCAAGTCGAGACAATGCGGTGCGAGGGATGCTCCATCGCCTTGAGGAATTGATAGCCAGTCGCAAACACCACATGGGACGCGTGCAAGAGCATTCCGTTTGGCCCCGACACCACCACTTGACCGCCAAGTTCGAGCGCGTCGGCGATTTCAAAATTCTCCACGAGTTCTGCACCCTTGCTGATGGCGTCTTGCAAGAGGCCCGCGGTCAGCTGCGCCGGGTTCGCGGACGCAGAATCATGCGAAACAATGGCCGCAGTCCGCTTGATGCCAAACCGCACCATCAGCGCCGCCTTGTCGAGATACTCGGCGTCCAGTCCAGCCGTGCGCCGCTCATTGCTCTCAAGATTCAGCGCCCGGCTGCCCAGCACATCACCGGAAATGAAAAGTGTCTTCTTCTCTTCAAACGAACAATCAATCTTCAGCCGTTTCACCAGCGCGGCAAGATCGCTGACCGCTCGCGCCGAGCGCAGCCAAACGCGGTTGGCCTTCGACCTGCCGATGAGCGGCGCCAGCTGGTGCAGCGGCACGTCAATTTCATGCTGGATCATCGCCGTCGATGCCGCGCTGGAGCCACGCACGGCCCTGGCCTTGTCAACAATCAGCACCCGCTGCCCCGCCTCGGAAAGCGCCTGCGCCGTCAGCGCGCCACTGATGCCACCGCCCGCCACAATCACATCATAATCCCGCCGCGAAGGCGCAGCGCTTGAGGCAACAGAGCTGCGCGGCGTGTTCTGCCAATACGGATCGGAAGAATGCAGCTTCCGCTGCGTCGTGACGCGCGGTTGCTTGCCAGCTTTCCGGGGTTCCGCATCAGCCAATGCTTTGCCCGACACATTGCCGGATTGTTTATCTTTTCCCATGCCGCCCCGCCAAGCTCCGCCACTGCCTCAATGGCAGCCGCTCAAGGGACAGAACGCGTCAGACGCGAATAGGTGCCGTGCCGGTTTGGGAAAATTGACAGGTTTCGTTTCAAAAGCCACAAATTGCCATCAGGGTAGAGGGAAAGTTCCCGTTCACCGTGCCGCCCAGAGCATCCCGCGCTCCAGCATCGTCCGCATCGGCACCGACTCAAACTCGTCCGCCACATGCCCGAGCGCCGAGTAAAACACCCGGCCCTTGCCATATTTGCGCTTCCACACCACAGGCATCACTACGCCGCCGATGCCCTCGAAATGCTCGTCGGTAAACGTTGTTGTCGCCAGCACTTCGTTCGAAGGGTCAACATGCATGTAATATTGCTCTGACCGGTAGGGGAAATCGGCAAGGCCCGCCATCACCGGATCGTCGCCGCGCGTGATGTTGACTGTGTAGTCGATGATGTTGCCCGGATGCGATACCCATTGGCCGCCGGTCATGAACTGGTATTCGGTCTCCTTGCGGAAAGCGTCGCACATCAGGCCGTGAAACCCGGCAAGGCCGGTTCCGGCGCGGATGGTTTTGGTCAGATTTTCGACCTCCTCCTTGGCGATTTCCGACATCGTGATCGCCGGCACAATCAGATCAAACCGGCCAAGGTCCGGGTCGCCGAAGGCAGATGTGCCGTTGACCACTGTCACGTCAAACCCGTGCGAGGCCAAAAGGCCGCGCGCAATGTCGGCGCTCCGCTCCGGTGTATGCCCTTCCCAGCCGCCCCACGCAATCAAAGCCGTCTTGCCCATGTATCTCTTCCTTCCACACGGAATGCCGAATCTTTAGTGGCGCTTATCATTGCCTGAAACGTTGCAAGTTGGTAGGCAGGGCAGGAAATTCTCTCCCGGCCCGTGCTCCCCGCCGTCAGCCGCCTTATGCCACAATTTCCGAAAGTCCATTGATGTCCGACAGCGCGCCCGCCGCCGACAAGTTTGCCGCCTTCCGTTTCCGCTCCTTCACCCTGTTCTGGGCGTCGCGCTTTTTGGCTTCCTTCGCCGTCCAGATCATGTCGGTGTCGGTCGCCTGGCAGGTTTATGATCTGACGCGCGATCCGTTCTATCTCGGGCTGGTCGGCATCCTGCAGTTCGCACCCTCGCTCATACTCGTGCTCATCACCGGCGCGGTGTCGGATCGCTACGGCCGCCGCCTCATCATGGCGGTGTGCGAAGCAGTCGAGGCGCTCTCCGCCGCCGCGCTTTTATACTTCACCATAACCGGATCGACATCCGTCACGCCGATCTTTGTGGTTCTGGTGGTCATCGGCACGGCCCGCGCCTTCTTCGGCCCGGCGGCCGCTTCGCTCGCGGCCAATCTCGTTCCTGAAGAAGTGTTTGCCAACGCCGTCTCGTGGAATTCCTCCGCCTGGCAGGTGGCCAGCATTGTCGGACCCGTGGCAGGCGGCCTTCTCTACGGCCTGTCGCCGAATGCCGCCTATTCTGTTGCGGCGGTGATGCTGGCCGTCTCAGCCGTCGCCGTTATGGCGATTCCCAAGCCAAAGCAGCACTCGACCATGCACGGCAACACGCTTGAAACCATCCTCGGAGGCTTCCGCTATATTTTCCGCGAAAAGATCGTGCTTGGCGCGGTCTCGCTGGACCTGTTCGCCGTCCTGCTCGGCGGCGCAGTCGCCCTGCTGCCGGTTTACGCGCGCGACATTCTGGTGCTCGGACCGTGGGGCCTCGGCCTGTTGCGTGCCGCGCCCGGCGTCGGTGCCGTGCTCGTCGCGCTTTGGCTGGCGGGCCACCCCATCCGCGACCATGCCGGTTATATCCTGTTCATTGCCGTTGCCCTGTTCGGTGTCTTCACTGTCATATTCGGCGTCTCGACGATTCCCTGGCTGTCAATCGCGGCGCTGGCGCTACTGGGCGCTGCGGACGGAATATCCGTCTATGTTCGTGAAGTGCTGATCCAGCTGTGGACGCCCGATGCGCTGCGTGGCCGCGTCAACGCTGTGAACATGGTGTTCATCGGCGCGTCCAACGAACTTGGCGAATTCCGCGCCGGCATGATGGCAGCGGGAACGACTGCGGTGACCGCCGTGGTTTTCGGCGGCATCGGCACGATCGCAGTCGCCATTTTATGGGCGACCATGTTCCCCGCCCTGCGCAAGGCGCGCAGCCTGCAGGGCGGCGTGTAACTCAGGAGCGCGCGACCCTGCTTGCCACTCTCCGGCGCAGCTCCACCCGTTCGCGTGTGGAAATGCCCATAAGCTCGGCGATGCGCCAGACCATATTGTCTTCCAGTTCGTGCAGCTCGCCATCGGCATAGACGACCTCGAACAACAGCTCGAGCAGATGCAGCCGCTCTTCTTCGGGCAGCTTCACCAAGACGCTGGTGAACTGGTAGTGGTCGACAGCCTCGGCCTCGGCCGCCTCGCCTTTCCAGACAAGTTCCTGCAACACGTCGCCCTCAATTGCGAAATAGGAGGCCAGAGTGGTCTCCAGAACCTTGAGTTCAGCGGTGTCACGGTAACCATCTGCATCCATCACCGCAAACATCAGCGCCGTTGCAGCAAGTTGCAACGGCGTGATCTTGTCGTCCGACACCTCATGCCCGGCGATCCTGTCGAGCAGCGCTGTAAATCGTTCAAACATCATTGTCCTCAGAACAAACGGAACCGCTTTGCGCCCGCATCCGCGCCGTCGCGCGGCTTTACGCCCGGATCATCCGGTATCATCGGGAGCGCTTCCGCTACGCTGGTTTGCGCCGACGTGACGGCCTTGGCCCGCGGCGTCTTGGCTACCGCCGGTTCGGCAGGCATCACAGCGAGCACAGCAACTTCCGCCGGAGCTGGCGTCGCAACGACAACAGATGTGTCGGCGACAACTTCCTTTGCCGGCTCGACCAGCTTGATCGGCTCCTCTACAGGTTCCGGCTCATACTCCAACAGCGGCTGCAGCCGCTCGACCGGCACTTTCCATTCAAATGCGTCAATCCGGCCCGACACCGGCGACACCGGCATCCAGCGGTCCGAAACCATTCCATCGGCGGTCCATGCCGGATCGCGCGGCGCGCGCAGCGCCCTTGACAGATGCGCGCGCACCTTGCCGGTATCGTGCTTGTCCGCCTGGTCAATGTCGGCAAGGATCAGGTGGATGCTTTCGCGCGGTGATTTGGCCAACGCGCTTTCGGCATATTTGCGCGCCTCGCCATGCTGCCCCGCGCCAAGCGCTGCGCGGGCGATGGCAATGTCGCTCTCGACATTGTCTGGCGCAAAACCGGCCAGCGTGCGGGCCCGCTTCAGCCGGTCCTCAGGTTTATCGCCGCCTTTGGAGCGAACGTAAAGCTCGGCAAGTTCGGGATGCGGGTTGATTTTGTAGGTGTATTCAAGCGTGCGCAGCGCCTTGCGCGGGTCGTTGAGCCTGATCAGAGCCTCGGCGAGTGTGACAGCCGCCGGCACCAGCTCCGGAGCCAGCCGGTTGGCCTCGGAAGCGGCCGCGCGGGCGGATTGCGGATCGTCAGGCAAAAGCGCAATTGCTTTGCCGGCGAGCAAAACCGCGCGCTGGCGCCGCTCTGCATCCTTGCTGATCGACTTGGCTGATTTCTGCTGATCCAGAAGCCCGAGAGCGCCGTCAAAGTCGCCATTGGCAATGCGGTTTTCCATCGCCACTTTGCTCGCCCACGCGAGATGTGGCGCAGCCTCCGCCGCGCGGTTGGCGAAATGGCGGGCGGCAGAAATATCTCCCAGCCGGTCCGCTTCGAGGTAAAGGCCGCGAAGTCCGATCAGCTTCGTTTCGGGATCTTCGACCATCGATTCGAACAGTTTTCGCGCGTCTTCCGTGCGCCCTTCTAGCATGGTCGCCTGCGCATCCAGGAGCTTGATGAGCGGCTCCTGATCAGAGTTCAAAAGCTTCGACGCCTGTTTGGCCATCCGCCGTGCCGCGCCACTGTCGCCAGCGCCTGCTGCAATGATGCCAGTCGACAAGGACTGGTAGCCCCGGTCGCGCTTGCGGGCGCGAAAGTGGCGACGGAGCAGATCCGGCGAGCGATAAAGGGTGCGGATCAGCCACCATGAGAGCATCACGACCGCGATCAGAACGACCATGGCGGTGGTTGCCACGAGCAGTGACACTTCATACTGCATGCCCTGCCACGTGACCGCCAATTCGCCCGGACGGTCGGCAAGCCAGGCAAAACCGGCAGCCAACAGGAAGACGAAAATGACGAAGGAAAGGATGCGGATCATGATTTGCCTCCGGCGGCAGTAAGGGCCAGCGACAGGGCCTTGGTGACCAATCCGTCCGTATCGCGCCGCGCCTTGACCTGATCTAGATAGGCCGCACCTGCGGATTTTGCTGCATCCGGCAGCTTTGCGGCCTCGGCCAGCATGGCATCCAGTTCGCCGCGCCCGAGCGCAACCTCCATCCGCGCCACCAGCGCTTCCGGCGAATCGCCAGCAATGTCGCCAACCGGACGCGCCTTCACGAGATTCTTGGCGCTGTCCGCCAGCCGGTCAAGTATGCCGGCATCCGGATCAGGTACGCGTGTGGCTGAAAGCATTGCATCTGCCACATCGGAGAAGCCATTGATCAAATCCTGCCGCGACGGCACATCTGAGGCGGCAAGCGCGCGCAAAGTCTCGACATCCGGCGACGCCGGAGCAACGGTGGCGTAGGTTTCCAGCTCCGCCATGAACGGGCCGCCGCGGTCGATGGCGGCCTTGAGCCCCGAAGCGGCAATGGCAAGCGCCACTGCGCCGGAGCCATTTGCAGCGGGAGTGGCTTCCAACGCCGCGACCTTGGCGGTCAGATCCTTGAAAGCCTGCGATTGGGACGGATCAGCGATAGCACCGGGCGCGCCGTTGGACAGTGCAGCTTCAAGTGCTGCGATTTTATCTTGCAGCGCAGACAGCGCCGCAGAAGAACCGGACGCGGTCAAGGCGTCAACCTTTTGTGTGAGTTCCGATTGAGCAGCGCCAAGCGCGGTCAATGCCGCCGGGTCAATGGCCGGGGCTGCGGGCACAGCGGCAAGATTATCAACCTGCGCCTTAAGCGCCGCCAGATCAGCTGAGCCGCCGAAGGACGGCAGATAACCGCTTGCCTGAAGTCCAGCGCCTCCAACCAGCGCAATGATGCCGCCGAGGATGCCCGCGCCAAATCTGCCAAAAAATCCTGCAGAGGAATTTGCACGCCGCGTTGACGCTGAAGACGAAGCAACTGAGCTTGAAGATGAATTTGCGTATGGCGCGGGGGCCGGTTCTGCCTCAGGCGCAGCATCTGTCACCGGCGAAGAGATGTCTTCAGCCGTCTCTTCCACTATGGTGGCGGCGTCTTCCACTTTGGCTGCGTCGGTATTTGCAGCCACGTCAATCGTGACTGGCTTTTGCTTCTTTGAATGGTTTTGGGGACCGGGCATCATCAACTCGCAGTCAGAAATCAGGTTATGAAAAGCAGTAGCGGCTTTCTTTGCCGCAACATAGTCAGCATTTCGTCAGACTTGTGTCAGCGCCGCCACAAGGCATTCCAAAAGCGCGTCCTCGGTCGGTGCAAAAGCCACTTTGACAGGATTGGGAAACATTTGTTCCGCAGTGTCGGCGATGCGCTGGGAGAGGCAAATTAACAAAGCGTTATCAATAGCTTGAAAGTGTTCTGCGGAGTGCGCAATTTTCGCCAGTTGGGTGGCGCAATTGACTGATGTCAGCAACACGGCACTCAAGTCACCATCCGCGCTCAAGGCTCTGATATTTTCAGTTGAGTAACTGACTTGTATCGTATCATAAACCTCCGTTATTGAGAGGTCGGCACCCATGTCGGCGAGATTTTGCTCCAGTTCCGGGCGGCGGACGCGCCCAGCCAAATAGAGAACAGAAATTCCCGGTTTGAGTATCTGCGAAAGCGAGTTCATCAGTCGGACGATATCGCCGCCAGTCTCTTTTACATCCAGAAACCCAGCCTCACGGGCTGCCGCGGCGGTTACCCTTCCCGTGGCACGGACCCTGATTGTGGAGAGCGTAGCCAAAGCCTGCGCGGACAGGTGTCTAAACGCTTGAGGGCTCGTTGCAACAACAAGGTCAGGCAGCGCTTCAGGCGTGCCATGCGCCAGTGCCACAGTCTGCGTCAAAGGCATGACAACCGGATCAAACCCGAGCGCCAGAAGTCGCTCGGCAGTTCGCGCGGCACCGGGCTGCGGACGGGTAACAAGAACACGCGGTCTGTCCATCGGCTCAGGCCCAGGAGGCGAAAAAGTCATGGCCCGCCATAGAGCGAATTTTGGCACCCGCGCGTTCGCCAATCAGCAACGCATCAGCAGACGGACCCACGTCTTCAACTTCATGCCAAACCGATCCATCCGGCGTCAGCACCATGCCACGGAACAATATCTGTCCGTCGGCAACCTGAGCATAACCGGCCAGCGGCGTCCGGCAATCGCCATCCAGCGCAGCAAGAAACGCCCTCTCGCATACAAGCGCATGTGTCGTCTCGGCATGGCTGATCGCGGCAAGCATCGCGCGCGCGCCGACATCGGTTTCCCTACATTCGACACAGATAGCGCCCTGTCCGGGCGCTGGTAAAAACCCTTCAAGCGGTAAAACCTCTGTCACGGCATGATCCATTCCCAGCCGCTTCAATCCGGCAAGTGCGAGCAACGTGCCGTCCACGACGCCATCCACCACCTTTTTCAGCCGCGTCGGAACATTGCCGCGGAACATAATGATGTTGAGGTCTGGCCGAATCTTGTGGATTTGCGCCTGCCGCCGCAGCGATGAGGATCCGACAGTCGCGCCCAGCGGCAGTTCGGCAAGCATATTGACCGAACGCCCGATAAACGCGTCACGCGGATCTTCCCGCTCCAGAAACGCCGCAAGCATCAAGCCTTCAGGCAGGCGCGTCGGCATGTCCTTGGAAGAATGGACTGCGATATCGATCGCGCCTGACAGAAGCGCGGCCTCAATCTCCAACGTGAACAGGCCTTTGCCGCCAACTTCAGACAGCGGCCGGTCCTGAATCCGGTCGCCGCTGGTCGAAATGACAGAGATTACAAATGCCTCTTCCGGCAGGTCATGCGCCTTGGACAGGCGCGAGCGGGCCTCGTTCGCCTGATAAAGCGCCAAGGCGCTGCCGCGCGTGCCGATTTTGAGCGGGCGAACCGCCGCCGGTGTTTGCATTGCCAAAACAGTCCGTGATACCGCAGGCGCGAAACCGCGCAGGCCTATCCTCTAGCCTTACGGCCATGACAGGGCAAGTTAGGTGCGGTGCGACGAAAGGAACCTCATGCTGGTTTTGGCACTGGAAACAAGCTGCGATGAGACCGCCGCCGCCGTGGTCGAACGGCTGGAGGACGGGACTGGCCGCATCTTGTCCAATTGCATCCATTCGCAGTTTGACGACCACGCGGCCTTTGGCGGCGTCGTCCCGGAAATCGCGGCCCGCGCCCATGCCGAATTGATTGATCCTGTTGTCCGTCAGGCTCTGCAGCAATCCGGTCATGCTCTTGCAGATATGGACGCCATCGCCGCAACATCCGGTCCAGGCCTGATTGGCGGACTGATCGTTGGCGTGATGACCGCAAAGGCGATGGCGGCAGCAAGCGGCAAGCCGTTTCTCGGAGTGAACCATCTGGAAGGCCACGCGCTGACAGCGGGTCTGACGGACAACGTCCAGTTTCCATACCTGCTTCTCCTCGTCTCCGGCGGCCACACGCAAGTTCTCCTGGTGCGCGGGGTTGGCGATTATGAGCGGTGGGCGACGACGATTGACGATGCACTGGGCGAAGCCTTTGACAAGACGGCAAAACTGCTTGGTCTGCCTTGGCCCGGCGGGCCGGAAGTCGAACGGCGTGCGAAGCTCGGCGATGGCAAGCGCTTCGATTTCCCTCGCCCGATGCGCGGTGAAAAGCGGCTGGACTTCTCATTCTCCGGTCTGAAAACCGCCGTGCGGATGGCCACGCAAACGATTGATTTCGAAAGCGAACAGGACATCGCCGATATTTGCGGCTCATTTCAGGAGGCGGTTGCCGAGACGCTGCAAGAACGTCTTGCAAGGTCGCTCGAGCGGTTCAAGACGGAGTTTCCGGATTTGTCGGAACCGGCGCTGGTGGTGGCGGGCGGCGTTGCCGCAAATCAGCGGCTGCGCACGATGTTGACCACGCTGGCCGCCAAAAACGGCTTCCGTTTCGTCGCGCCGCCCATGGCGCTTTGCACTGACAATGCCGCAATGATCGCGTGGGCCGCCGCCTGCCGTCTGGCAAAAGGCGAAAGGGATTCTTTCGATTTGACACCGCGCCCGCGCTGGCCGCTTGATGAAAAGTCGGCAAGCATGTTCGGCTCAGGCCGCAAGGGGCCAAAGGCATGATGAGAAGCGGCAAGATCACAGTGCTGGGATCAGGAGCGTGGGGCACCGCGCTGGCTCTGGCGCAAGCGCGGGCCGGGCGCAAGACAGCGCTTTGGGGCCGCAGCACCAAAACGGCCGATGCGATCAACAAGTCTCTGCAAAATCCAGCCTATTTGCCGGGCGTGACTTTTGACGTGGCGATCGAGGCGACAACCGATGCGGAAGGAGCGTTGAAAGATGCAACGCTGATTCTCGCTGTGATCCCGGCGCAAACCTTGCGCAACGTGTTGGAAAGCCTGAGTGCCTTTGTGCCAAGAGATGTGCCAATTATCCTGTGCGCCAAGGGCATTGAGCGCGAGACAGGCAAGCTTATGTCATCCGTCGTCAAGGACTGCCTTCCCCGTAACCCGCCCGCCGCGCTGTCAGGCCCAAGCTTCGCAACGGACGTCGCACTTGGCCTGCCGACGGCGGTGACAGTGGCGGCCAAGCACATCGAGATTGCCACAGACCTTGCATCAAACCTTTCAACACCAACACTCCGCTGCTATTCAAGCGATGACCTGATCGGCGTTGAGGTTGGCGGGGCGTTGAAAAATGTGCTGGCGCTGGCAGCGGGCGCGGTGCGCGGCAGTGCGCTTGGAGCAAGCGCGGAAGCTGCGCTGATAACGCGCGGATTTGTCGAACTGCGCCGGATTGGCGCAGCGCTCGGCGCAAGACCGGAAACGCTGATGGGACTGTCCGGACTTGGCGATCTCATCCTCACTTGCTCTTCGCCGCAGTCGCGCAACCTGTCTTACGGCATTGCCCTCGGGCGCGGCGAAAACCTTGACGGCAGACCGTTGGCCGAAGGCATCGCCACCGCCCGCATCGCCGCCGAAGAGGCCACAAGGCTGGGCATAGAAGCGCCGATCATCACGGCAACAGCGGCAATACTGGCAGGCCAAATATCAGTTGCCGAAGCGGTGGGCGCGCTTCTGTCCCGCCCGTTGAAAAGCGAAGATTGAACTTTAAGAAAGGACCACCCATGCTGTTCGCCCTGATCTGCACCGACAAGCCCGGCCATCTGCAAGTCCGCATGGACACACGGGCGGCGCATCTTGCGTTTCTCGAAGACCTCGGCAGCGCGACCAAGGCCGCCGGACCGTTTCTCGGCGATGACGGCAAGCCGGTGGGCAGTCTGGTCATCATCAGTGCCGACGACAGAGCAGGCGCTGAAGCGATTGCCGCCAAAGACCCCTATGCAATTGCGGGGCTGTTTTCCTCAGTTGAAATAAAGCCGTGGAATTGGGTCATCAAGAACCCGGAGAGCGTATGATGGCTTATTGGTTGATGAAATCCGAGCCGGATGTCTACTCATTCGATGACCTGAAAAAGGCCGGTGACAAGGGCTCTGAGTGGCACGGCGTGCGCAATTATCAGGCGCGCAACAACATGCGGGCCATGCAGACCGGCGAGAAGGTGTTTTACTACCATTCCAACATCGGGCTGGCGATTGTCGGCGTGGCAGAGGTAATCGCGCTCTGCCATCCGGATTCGACAACCGAAGATCATCGCTGGGAGTGCGTCGACATCAAGGCGGTCTGCGACATGCCCAAGCCCGTCTCGCGTGATGACTGCAAAGCCAACCCGAATCTTTCAGAGATGGTGCTGGTGGTGAACACGCGGCTGTCGGTGCAGCCGGTGCGCGATGAGGAATGGCAGGAAATTTGCCGCATGGGCGGGCTTGTTCCGGCTCCGAAATGAACGCAAGGCTGACGCCGGGGCCGGACTTCCGGCGTTTCATTATCGAAAACACATCCATCCAGTCGCCGCCGCATGTGCCGGAAATCAGGCTTTACCTTGCTGACGAGGCGCACGGCCTTTGGCATCGCACCGAAGAGGAGCTTCAGTCCAGCGGCCTTGAGCCGCCATTCTGGGCATTTGCCTGGGCGGGCGGCCAAGGATTGGCAAGGCATGTGCTGGGCAATCCGGACTGTGTGCGCGGCAAGAATGTCCTCGATTTTGCCACCGGCTCCGGCCTCGTTGCCATTGCTGCACACATGAGCGGTGCGGCGTCCATTCTCGCAGCGGACATTGATCCGTTTTCGGCGGATGCCGCGGCGTTGAATGCGGAGCTGAACGGTTTCACACTGGAACACACTGCCGAAAATCTGGTTGCGCAGGACCGTGGCTGGGATGTGGTTCTGGCCGGTGATGTCTTCTACGATCAGGCAATGGCAGTGGTGCTGTTGCCATGGTTCGAAGAATTGGTCTCGCGTGGCACACAAATCCTGATCGGTGATCCGGGCCGCGCCTATCTGCCGAAGGACCGTCTGGAAAAGCTGTCCGAACATCAAGTGCCGGTTACCCGCGCGCTCGAAGATCAGGATGTGCGCAAGACAGTAGTTTGGAAATTTGTCTTGCGAACCCGAAAATTGAACAAACACATAGCACTTTCAATTCAGCAATCAGACGTAAAACTTCTCGGCGGTACCCGATCATAAGCAGCGGTCGCCGCATCTTTCATAAGTGAATCATCCGAAACATGCATAATCGTCACTTCAAACGGTGATACTGACGAGTCACCCGGTAGCCAGCCCGATGTGACTTCTTCCGTCAAGGCACGCTCAGTTTTACCAGCCAAAATTTCCTGCAGACCATCATGATAAACAACAGGCGGCGTTTCCAAACTGTCATTGTCGAGGAAGTAAGAGAACAATCGTCCTATATGGACCTCATGGCAGTCCTTCGGGTCTGCCTCACTAACGCGCTGCAATTCAACAATCAACTTCTGCAAGGCAGGCTTGTTCATGTAAACGGTCGCACCAAATGCACTGACGTGTGTCGTCAGCAGCTCCCCCTTGTCCGGGCGATATTCATCTTGAATTCGTGCTGCCATGTTCGCCCCTCAGGTGTAGAAACCTCGTCCTACTTTAGTCGACACCCTACAAAGAGTTTCTATTCTAGTATCCAACCGAAAGCACAGTCCGCCCCGACAACCCCGGCAGCAACCGCATCAACACCTTTGCCGGTAGTGCAACACACCCTTCAGTCGGCGTCAGGCCAGGCCTTGCCACATGAATGAAAATCGCGCTACCACCGCCGCGCCTCCGTGGCATCAGGTTGAAATCCAGAACGATGACCAGATCATAAAGCCCGTCCGCACGCCTCATCGTTTCGTGGCTGGCGGGATAGGGCAGCTCGACCGGTTGATTGTAGCACCGGTCGTCCGGCGCATCGCACCAGCCGCTTTGCGCGGTGATCCGTGCCAATCCGAGGCGCGCGACGCGAAACTGCACATGATCCGGCCGAAACCAAGCACCAGACATCCGCATCCGCCCAAGCGGCGTCGCGCCGTCACCCTCACGCTTGAGTGCCTTAATTCCACCCTTGCCAAGCGCACAGACATGAGTGCGCCCGCCGACAGTCAGCAACCCTTGCGAGACATGCCCGGGGCGCTTCTTCACGCTGATGTGAGAGAATGTGACCCGCATTGCCGCAATTCACCCTGATTTGACCGGTTTGCGCCATACATAGCCAGCCAGCCACCCTTTCGCCAAGCGCGAAAACAGCCTAACTTGCAAATCAAATTCGAAAGGACACTCCATGGCTGCCAAAACCATCCTGCTTGTCGATGACGACAATGATCTTCGCCAGACGCTTCTTGAGCAGTTGGCACTCTACGAGGAGTTCAGGGTGCTGGAGGCCGACAGCGCCACCAAGGGTGTGCAAGCAGCGCGCGCGGGTGTCATCGATTTGCTGATCATGGACGTCGGTCTGCCGGATATGGACGGACGCGAGGGCGTGCGGCTGCTGCGCAAGGGCGGCTTCAAGGCGCCGATCATCATGCTAACCGGCCACGATACGGATTCAGACACAATTCTTGGCCTCGAATCAGGCGCCAACGACTATGTCACCAAACCATTCCGTTTCGCCGTGCTGCTCGCTCGCATCCGCGCGCAATTGCGCCAGCACGAAAATTCCGAGGATGTGACGCTGACCGTCGGGCAATACACGTTCAAACCGAGCCAAAAGCTTCTGATCGACAAAAAGGGCTCAAAATTGCGGCTGACGGAAAAGGAAACGGCAATCATAAAGTACCTCTACCGCGCGGGCGACAAGGTGGTCACGCGCGACATACTTCTGGAAGAGGTCTGGGGCTATAATTCCGGCGTCACCACGCACACGCTCGAAACCCACGTCTATCGCCTGCGCCAGAAGATCGAACGCGACCCTTCCAACGCCGAAATCCTTGTGACGGAAAGCGGAGGTTACAAGCTTGTTCCGTAGGGACTGGACCTATTTATTTTGGCAGTTGATCCGGAGCCGCAATGGGCATTGATTCAGACGTCTTGACGCTTTCGAAGGTGCCGCTTTTCCACGACTTCACTCCAGAGCAGCTGCGTCTGATTGCATTTGGCACCGAACATCTGACTGTGCCGAAGGGCCGCGAACTCTACCGCGAAGGGGAAACCGCCGACTGCGGGTTTGTTGTCTTGAGCGGATTGGTCAACTTGTTTGAAGACAAGGCTGCGGACCGGCGCATCATGCACACCGCCGGGCCCGGCACACTGCTTGGCGAACTCGCACTGATCTCTGCCAACCAACGCTCGACCGGCGCGGTCGCTGCAACGGAGTGCGAAGTCATCCGCATCTCCCGCTCACTGTTCAGGCGGGTTCTGGAAGAATATCCGGAACTCGCCGCAAAATTGCACGCCGCCATGTCCCGCCGGTTTGGCGCCTTTATTGATGACGTCACGAAACTGGAAAAGCGGTTTGGGGACTGAGCCGTTACAGGTCAAACGTCGCAATCACCGGCACATGATCTGAGGGCCTGTCCCAGCCGCGCGCAGCCTTCATGATTTCGATGTTCATGAGCTTTGGCGACAGGTCGGCGGAAGACCAGACATGGTCGAGACGGCGCCCCCGGTTGGAGGCCTGCCAATCGGCGGCGCGATAGCTCCACCAAGTGTAAAGCTTTTCCGGCTCCGGCGTATATTCGCGCATCAAGTCCACCCAGCCCGAATCCTTGCGCATCGATTCAAAGCCTGAGGTCTCGATGGGTGTGTGACTGACGACTTTCAAGAGTTCCTTGTGACCCCAGACATCATGCTCGAGCGGCGCGATGTTGAGATCGCCAACCAGAATCGACGGCGCTTTGGGGTGCTCAGGCCGTATGCGGCGCATCTCTTCGACGAAATCGAGCTTGTGCCGGAATTTCGGGTTGATAACCGGGTCTGGCTCATCACCGCCTGCTGGCACATAAAAATTATGGATGTGCACCGGCTTGCCGGAGATATCGGCCAGCACCGAGACATGGCGCGAATCTTCAATGCTGCAGAATTTTTCCTGCGCAGTCATTTCCAGCGGATGCCGCGAGAGGATCGCAACGCCGTGATAGGCCTTTTGACCGCAGACCGCCTGATACTTGTAACCCGCAGCCGCAAACTCTTCTGCCGGAAACTCAGCATTCTGGCATTTGATTTCCTGAAGGCAGACAACATCGGGACTACGCTCAGTCATCAGTCTTTCGACAATCGGACGACGCAGGCGGACGGAATTGATATTCCAGGTGGCAATGGAAAATGACATCATTGGACCATGCCAGCGCCGCTCGCCATGTTCAAGCGCAAGCGGGTATCGGTGTCCTCGAACCTACTTGCCGTTCTTCTTTTCCTGCGCGCGGGCGACGCGAACGTAGTCGATGTCGAACATTTTCGGCTCGAACTTCACACCCTCTTTGGTGTTGAAAATCATCACCGTCGTGTCGAGCCCCTGCGCGTCGGTGATGGTCCATTGGCGCAGCTCATAGCTCTTCGGATCAAACATCATGGTGATCTTGGCGTTGCCGAAGATTTTCTTGTCGGTCATCACAAGGGTCGTCAGATCAGACTCTTCCTTAACCGACTTCAGTTTGTCGCCGGAAAAGTCGATCTTGTCCGACAGCAGGAGCTTCAGCGGCGTCTTGTCGAGCGGGTAAATATCCCAGGTGTCGAGCTTCTTGTTGTTGACGACAACCGACTTTCCGTCAGCAACGACGCGGATTGGCGAGGGCTTTTCATAATTGAAGCGGATTTTGCCCGGGCGCGAGATGTAGAAGGTGCCGCCGGTCTGCTCGCCGCGCGGTCCAAACTGCACGAATTCACCGGTAAGTGTCTTTACCCCGGAAAAATGAGTGGCGATCGCGTCAACGGAAGCAGAGCCAGCCGCAGCCTCTGCAGATCCCATCAAAGCCATCACCGCGAGCGCCATACCACCGGTGCCAGCAAGAAAGCCGCGCCGCGAAACGGCCGTGCCGCCATTCTTTGAGTTCATCAGTCCGTTCATCTGCGCGTCTCCTGCAGGGGTTGCCCTGTCTGGTTCCTAGCCTGCCAGTCTGTTGTCACTATGGCGGCAAGCAGGCGGATTGATGTCACATCATGTCGTCTTCGGTCGGCACAAGGATGTCCCGCTTGCCGGTCTGGTTGGACGGGCCGACAATGCCTTCCTGCTCCATGCGCTCGATCAGCGAGGCTGCACGGTTGTAGCCGATGCCCATCCGGCGCTGTATATAGGAAGTCGATGCCTTCTTGTCACGCAGCACGATGGAAACGGCCTGATCATAGGGATCGTCCGAGTCCGACAGGTTGGACGTTCCTGCAGGCCCCTCGCCATCCTCATCATCCTCGTCTTCATCCTGCGTGATCGATTCAAGGTATTCCGGCGCGCCCTGCACCTTCAGATGCGCGACAATCTTCTCGACCTCATCGTCTGACACAAACGGCCCGTGGACACGCTGAATGCGCCCGCCGCCCGCCATGTAGAGCATGTCGCCCTGACCAAGCAGTTGTTCGGCACCCATTTCGCCCAAGATTGTCCGCGAATCGATCTTGGACGTGACCTGAAACGATATGCGCGTCGGGAAGTTCGCCTTGATCGTGCCGGTGATGACATCGACGGACGGGCGCTGCGTTGCCATGATGACATGAATGCCCGCGGCGCGCGCCATCTGGGCAAGCCGCTGCACCGCGCCTTCAATGTCCTTGCCCGCCACCATCATCAGGTCGGCCATTTCGTCGATGATCACGACGATGTAGGGCATCGGCTTCATGTCGATGGTCTCAGTCTCGTAGACGGCCTCGCCGCTGTGCCGGTCAAACCCGGTCTGGACGGTTCGGGTTACCTTTTCGCCGGTCTGCTCGGACTGGATGACACGCTGATTGAAGCCGTCAATGTTGCGCACGCCGACTTTTGACATCTTGCGATAGCGGTCTTCCATCTCCTTGACGGTCCATTTGAGCGCCACAACCGCCTTCTTCGGATCGGTCACGACAGGCGTCAGCAAATGCGGAATGCCGTCATAGACGGAAAGTTCCAGCATTTTCGGATCGATCATGATCAGACGGCATTCCTGCGGCGTCAGCCGGTAGACCAGCGACATGATCATCGTGTTGATCGCAACTGACTTGCCGGAACCGGTGGTTCCTGCCACCAAAACGTGCGGCATCTTGGCAAGGTCGGCAATCACCGCCTCGCCATTGATCGTCTTGCCAAGCGCCAATGCCAACTTGGCCTTGGAGTTTTCAAAATCCTGGCTCGCCATCAACTCGCGCAAGTACACCGTCTCGCGGCGCTGGTTCGGCAACTCGATGCCGATGGCGTTGCGGCCCGGAACCACCGCGACACGCGCGGCAATCGCGCTCATCGAGCGGGCTATGTCATCGGCAAGACCGATGACGCGCGAGGATTTGATGCCGGGGGCAGGCTCCAGTTCGTACAGGGTGACGACCGGGCCGGGGCGCACCTGGATGATCTCGCCGCGCACACCAAAATCATCGAGCACGCCTTCAAGCAACCGCGCATTCTGTTCGAGAGCATCCTTGGACAGTGACGCGTCCTTGACGATGCTTTTTGGCTCGCCAAGCAGGTGCAGCGGCGGCTTTTCATAGCCATCCTCGGTCAAAAGCGAGCGCTGGGCCTCCTTGACGACACGTGCGCCGGGCTTCGGGCGGGCAATCTGCGTTTCCACACGCAGCGCCGGCGGCTCCATCGAACGGCCTTGGCTGACCATGCGCGGCGCGACGGCTTCAACCTCGTCATCGTAATCATCGTCCACCTGTCCAGAGACGTGCTTCGATCCCTGCCGGGCATAAGAAAACTCTGGTTCCTGCTTCATGCGTGGCATTGTCGGCATGTCGTCCAGACCAGCGTCATCATAGTCGTCGGCTGCCGCAGCTGTTCTTTGACGCGATGCGGACGCACGGCCAGTAGCCAACCGTTGTACCGGTTCAAACATGTCATCCTCACTGCGGCGGGTGCGCGCAGTCAGAGTGGAAAACGCACGGCCGATCGATCCGCGCATCGTCAGCCAATAATGCGTCAGGGCACCAAGCGCCAGAAAACCGCCCTCGTCATCGTCCTCATAAAGATCGTCATCCTCATCGCGCACCAGATTTCGCTTGGCGCCGGTGTCAACGGGTTCGGCGGCGTTGCCGATCACCCCCGATGCATAGGCAAGTAGCCAGAGGGCGGGCGCCGAAAACAACAATCCGCTCGCGACAGCGTATATGCCTGTCGGATAGCCCGTGGCGGACAGGCGGCCCGGCAGTTGCAAGACCAGATCGCCGAGCACGCCGCCGATGCCAACAGGAAGCGGCCAGCTGGCAGGCGCATTGAAGCAGGCGAACACGGAAGCGGCAAACAGCGCCCCGCCAATCCACGCCAATATCCGGCGCGAACGGTTCTTTACGGGGCGGCCGCGCGCCAGAAAGAACCCGGCCAAAAGCACCGGAACCAGGACCAGAACGCTGGCAAGGCCGAAGAACTGCATGGCAAGATCGGCGAAAATCGCCCCGGGTGCGCCAAGAGCATTGACCGTCACATTGCCAGTGGCATGACTGAAACTGGGATCGGCGACGCTCCATGTGCCGAGCGCGGCAACTGCGGCCATTGTGAGCGCCATCAGCGCGACCCCGCAAAGCGCCTCAATCTGCCGCCAGAAAAAGCCGTTGAGCCCCTGCCTCGAATTGCTGCGCGCCGAATACACTGCCGAACCCTGTGGACGCATGTCCGAAACCCCGTATTGCCTGCACTTGCCGCCGCTTGAACGGCAGATTCCATGCAGACCCTACAGGCACAAGGGTAAAGAGCCTGTTAACCATCCCTGTTTGTGAAATTTAAATCTGGGGAAGCCCGCCGCTCGACGTCAACGTGCGCAATGCCGCGCCAGACCAGAGGACAAAAAAAGACCCGGTTGCCCGGGTCTTCGAGTTGGCGATCTTCACATTCGTGTCAACCGCGACGGGAGGTTAGACTTGAGAGTATGCCAAGCCGTTTGGGAGGACGGAGCCGGTTTGATCCGGCCCGCATCCAATCAGTTGTAGGCGCGTTCGCCGTGTGAGGAGATATCGAGACCCTCACGCTCCTGTGCTTCGGTAAGGCGCAGACCAAGGATTGCCTTGACGATGTAAAGCGCGACAATCGACACGACCGCAGACCAGACGACTGCAATGATCACCGCAGTTGCCTGAATGGTGAACTGGCTGCCGATCGAATAGTCCGCGCCGCCGACACCGAAGCCGCTGAGCGCAGGCGAGGCGACGATGGCTGTGCCAAGCGCGCCGACAATGCCGCCGACGCCATGCACGCCGAACACATCGAGCGAGTCGTCATACTTGAGCATCGGCTTCAGTGAAATGACTGCCCACAAGCAGACCACCCCTGCAACAGCGCCAAGCACAATCGCGCCCATGGTTCCGGCAAGACCGGCGGCAGGCGTGATCGCAACAAGACCGGCAACCGCGCCGGAGGCAGCGCCAAGAGCCGAAGCATGGCCGCGAAGGACACGCTCGGCTGCCGACCATGCAAGAGCCGCAGCAGCAGTGGCAGTGATCGTGTTGAGAAGCGCCTGTGCGGTGAGACCATTGGCCTCAAGGTTGGAACCGGCGTTGAAGCCGAACCAGCCAACCCACAGAAGGCAGGCACCGATGATTGTGAAAGTAAGGTTGTGCGGCGCCATGTTTTCCTTGCCGAAGCCGACACGTGGTCCCACGAAGATCGCTGCAACGAGACCGGCAATACCGGCATTGATGTGAACAACCGTGCCGCCGGCAAAGTCGAGTGCGCCAAGGCCGAACAGATAACCAGCCGGTGCATCAACAGCGGACGGGCCGCCCCACCACCAGACCATGTGCGCGATTGGCAGGTAGGAAAAGGTGAACCAGATGGCGAGGAACAGCATTACGGACGCAAAGCGCATGCGCTCGGCAACCGCGCCGATGATGAGCGCCGGGGTGATGGCAGCGAATGTCAGCTGGAACACGACAAACGTGAGTTCGGGAATGTAGACGCCTTTGCTGAAGGTTTCGACAAGCGAATCGGGGCCGACACCTGCAAGAAACAACTTGGAGAAGTTGCCGATAAAGGGCGTCAATGCTGTTGCATCTGCCGCCGTGCCGGCACCGGCAAAGGCCAGCGTGTAGCCGTAGATCACCCAGAGCAAGGCGATCATGGAGAAGCCCGCCAAAACCTGCATCAGGATCGACAGCATGTTCTTGGCGCGGACGAGGCCGCCGTAGAACAGGGCAAGGCCAGGAATGGTCATCAGGATGACGAGAATGGTGGAAATGAGCATCCACGCGGTATCGCCCTTGTTGGCGGCAGGCGCAGCGGCTTCTGCCACTGGCGCAGCGGCGGCAGCAGCATCCTGCGCCAGCGCTGGAAGCGCTGACAAAAGGCTCAAGAGCCCTGCGCCAACGCCTGTTTGAAACAATCTGTTCTTCATTGGATTAATCCTTGTTGCGGGACCGCGCTCAGAGCGCTTCATTGTCTTTTTCGCCGGTGCGGATGCGCACGGCGTGTTCGAGCGGGTAAACGAAGATTTTTCCGTCGCCGATCTGTCCGGTCTTGGCCGCTCCGGTGATGGCGTCAATTGCCTTGTCGACCAGGTCATTGGACACAGCGAGTTCAATTTTGAGCTTGGGAAGGAACGACACGGCATATTCAGCGCCGCGATAGATTTCCGTATGACCCTTCTGGCGTCCGTAACCTTTTACCTCGGTCACGGTGAGGCCCTGGATGCCAATGGCTGTGAGCGCTTCACGCACTTCGTCCAGCTTAAATGGCTTGATGACTGCCATCACGATTTTCATAAGGCTATGGCCCCCTGATCCTATGAACACACCCGCCGTCGCCACAAACAGCGCTACAGCGGCCGCAGTACCCTCAATGTGCACTGCAGCAAACATTTGAATTCAAGGACCGTGCCAGATTCAATTTCGGGAGGTAAACATCTGAAACATATATGTTATCAGATTAACCTGCGGACTGAGGTTAACAAAACCTTGCAACGACTTGGCAATAATATAGGCAAATTTCAAAATTTGACTATTTTTTAGTCAACTGCCCGGCGAACGCGCACCAAACCCTCTTGCGCCACCGACGCGACCAGTTCTCCAGCCCTTGTGTAGAACGAACCGCGGGTAAATCCGCGCCCGCCTGAGCCATTGGGGCTGTCCTGCTGGTACAACAGCCAATCGCCAAGCGCATTTGGCCGGTGGAACCACATGGAGTGATCAAGGCTCGCCGCCTGCAGGTCTTTGTCAAAAACCGTCCGGCCATGCGGAAACAAGGAACCGTCAAGCAGCGTCATATCCGATACATAGGCGAGGATGGCCGCCTGCACGGCCCGATCATCCGGTGCTTCGCCAAGCACCCGCACCCAGACATTCTGCTCGGGTGGCAACGGATCACGGGTCAGATAATGTTTGAGCGACACGGGCTTCATCTCGATGGGCCGTTCGCGCTCGAAATAGCTGCGCACATGCGGCGGTGCCATGTGCGCATATTGCGCGCCAAACTCGCGGTCGCTGATCAGCCCCTCCGGCCCCGGCACGTCAGGCTTCATCGGCATCTGGTGTTCAAGACCGGCCTCGTCCGCCTGAAACGAGGCCGACAGCGCGAAGATCGCATGCCCATGCTGGATGGCCACCACCCGCCGCGTTGTAAACGACCCGCCATCGCGGATGCGGTCAACCTCGTAGATGATCGGGATCGCCGGATCGCCAGGCCGCATGAAATAGGCGTGCAACGAATGCACGTGCCGGTCCTTGTCCACGGTCCTCTGCGCCGCCACCAATGCCTGGCCGATCACCTGCCCGCCAAACACCCGCTGCCAGCCGACCTGGGGGCTGCGACCACGAAACAGATTGTGTTCCAGTTGCTCAAGGTCGAGAATGGACAAAAGCGTTGCAAAGGCTTGCGACATGATTGGCATCCAATTGACGTTCGCGTCAATTGTTGACCGCCAATGCGGCCCCAAGTCAAGGCAAACCTGTATCAAGGAAACGGCACATGACGGACGAAAACATTGATATTCTCATTGCGGGTGCCGCTTATGTCGGCATGTCCTGCGCGGTGGCGATCAAATCTGCGGCACCGCATTTGTCAATCAAAGTTGTCGATGCCGCCCCTCCCGGTGTCTGGGAAAAGGACAGCCGGTCCTCAGCCATCGCTGCCGCTGCAGTGCGCATGCTGCGCCAACTCGGCGTTTGGGACGAGATTGAGCCGGAAGCGCAGGTGATGGGCGATATGATCGTCACAGACTCCCGTGCCGATGACCCGGTCCGTCCGGTGTTTCTGACGTTTGAGGGTGATCGCGAGGCGGACGAACCGTTCGCCTACATGGTGCCGAACGTGGCCATGAACCGCGCGCTGCGCCGCAAGGCGAAGGCGCTCGGTATTTCCATCACCGACGGGATGGCGGCAACGGCCATCAACAATGGGCCGGCAGCCATGCGCGTCACGTTGGCCAATGGCGATGAAGTATCAGCCAAACTGCTGGTCGCGGCCGACGGCGTTAAGTCAAAGCTGCGCGATATGGCAGGCATCAAGGTGGTGCATTTCGATTACGGCCAGTCGGGCATCGTCGTCGAGGTAGCGCACGAACGCCCCCACAACGGCCGCGCCGAAGAGCATTTCATGCCAGGCGGCCCGTTCGCCATTCTGCCGCTCAAAGGCAACCGCTCGTCGCTGGTCTGGACCGAACGCACAGCGGAAGCCGAGCGGCTGGTCGCATCCGACCCGCTGGTGTTCGACACAGAGTTGGAGCGCCGCTTTGGACACAAGCTCGGTGAAATAAAAGTCGACTCCAAGCCCAAAGCTTTCCCGCTCGGCCTGACACTCGCACGCGAATTCATCAAGCCGCGTCTGGCGCTCATCGGCGATGCGGCGCATGGCATCCACCCGATTTCCGGCCAAGGCCTCAACCTCGGCTTCCGCGACGTTGCGGCACTGGCGGAGACTGTCGTCGATGCGCTCAGGCTCGGTCAGGACATCGGCCAGCTGGACGTTCTGGAGCGTTATCAGGAATGGCGCCGTTTCGACACGGTGCGCACCGGGATCACCACAGACGTCTTGAACCGCATGTTCTCCAACGACATCGCACCGCTGCGCTTTTTACGAGACATCGGGCTGGGGCTCGTCGACCGCATGCCGCGCCTGAAGGAATTCTTCATCCAGCAGGCGTCAGGCATTGTTCCGGGGGCTCCGAAACTGTTGAAGGGCGAGGCGATCTAGGGTGTGGACCGTCATTATCCTGACCTGACTTACTGCCTCCTCCGGTGGCGCTGCGGCCCAATCCGGCTTTCTTCGCAATACCATTTGCGGAGAGACCACGGGCGCACTTTTCCTTTGCCACGCCCCGTTGCCGGTCTGGCCATTTCAAAGATCGCTCTTTCCTTTCAGAAAGAGTCTGGGAAACAGGGTGTGTGGTCCTGTCTTTGGCTTTAGATAGGCATGTGACATCGCCACACACCCTGTCCGGTGGGTTTGCACTGACAATGCCTTTGCGCGCGCCGTAGTCGCAAGCATCGCTCCAGCATCTGGCGCCTTTGTTTTCAGGGCTCATCACCCGCGACAGGAATCCGACCCCCCG
>JANPGC010000150.1:0-6316 GCA_031423755.1 Phyllobacteriaceae bacterium
GAGCATGCACCACGTGCGGTTATTTCCAAACATGGCCCACGCCCTGGCAAGGTCGCGCTGGTTATCGGGGGTGGTTCAGGCCACGAGCCTACATTCCTCGGCTTTGTAGGAAAGGGTCTCGCCGATGCGGCAGCGATCGGCAATGTCTTTGCCTCACCGCCGCCTCAGCCCGCAGTCGACGCAGCGCTTGCAACCCATGGCGGCGCTGGCGTGCTTTTCATCTACGGCAACTATGCCGGTGACGTGATGAATTTTGACATGGCAAGCGAGGTTCTTGAAATGGAAGGCGTTGAAGCCCGCACTGTTTTGACGACAGATGACATTGCGTCCGCGCCGGTTGATCAGAAACAAAAGCGCCGCGGCGTGGCAGGCAACGTATTCATATTCAAAGCCGCCGGCGCTGCCGCAGACATGATGATGCCACTCAACGAGGTGGAGCGAGTTGCCCGCCATGCCAATTCCCGCACTTACACTATGGGCGTTGCCCTTTCGGCCTGTTCGCTACCGCAGACCCGCAAGTATAATTTCGATCTGCCGGCGGGCGAGATGGAGATCGGCATGGGGATACACGGCGAGCCTGGCGTGCGGCGCGGTCCGCTCGGCCCGGCCAATCAGGTCGCAGACGAGATCATGGATGCAATACTTTCAGAAATGGCTGCGCCTGCAGGCGGTCATGTTGCCGTGCTGGTCAATTCGCTTGGAGCCACGCCACTGATGGAGCTCTACATATTGTTCGCCCGTGTTTCAGAGCGGCTTGCGGCAGCCGGTCTCTCGATCCATTCAAGCCTTGTGGGCCCCTATTGCACGTCGCTGGACATGGCAGGGGCATCGATCACCATTATGCATCTTGATGGTGAACTGACGCGCATGCTCGACCATCCGTGCGACTGCGCGATGTTCAAGGTGGGTTGAGGCCATGGAATTCACGACCACCGATCTAAAGGCGCTATTCCAAGCCCTTTCGACCCGGATGGCGGCGGAGCGTGATAACCTCTGCGTGCTAGACGGTTTGATAGGAGATGCTGATCATGGCATCGCCATGGACCAAGGCATGGCCGCTGCCGCCAGCGCAGTTGCTAGCCTCACAGACGGCATGTTGCAGGATCAGTTCAATACTGCTGCAAAGGCATTCCTCAATGCGGTCGGCGCATCGTCAGGTCCGCTCTATGCAACAGCGCTTTTACGCGCCGGAAAGGTTGCGGGGCCTCGATTGACCATGCCGCGCAGTGAGCTTGCCGCCATCCTCGCTGCCATGGCTGACGGCATCGCCCATCGCGGCAAAGCCGAAGCCGGTCAGAAAACGATGCTTGATGCATGGCTGCCTGCCGCTGATGCGGCTCAATCAGGCGCTGCCCCTTCCAACATCGCCAAGGCGGCAAAGGATGGCGCTGAAGCCACCAGAAACATGATCGCCACCGTAGGCCGTGCCGCTCGTCTTGGCGAGCGCAGTCTTGGCCATGCCGACCCGGGCGCTGTTTCTGCGGCAATGATCGTCGAGGAATTTACGCGCGCATTTGCCTGAGTATTTGCCTGCGCCTGGAGCAATAAGACTTTAGACGGGCCATGGCACTCTGCCTTGCCGTTCCGCCGTGATATCGCGCAGGCCTGGCACCAAAGCGCAAACCACAGGAATGCCGTGTTCGTGGACAGTCAGGTCAACAATACGGGTTTGCCGATTGATGTTTGCAGGAATGATACTCAGCTGCGCTTGGCCGCTTTTCATTGGCCGACGCGCTGCGCAGGCAAATAGGGACGACTGTTCCTTGAACAGTGCTGAGCGCGACATGTGTGAATATGCCCTTTCATCAACGGTCCCGCCAGCGACCCTTGCGTTGCGCAAATCGAGCTGCAGCCCAAACTCGTTCTGACAGGCTTCGCGGTAGGCCTTAAGCGCTGCAGTTTGTTCATCATCCGCGCAGCCGTAGCCTGCCGCAATCTCTCCATCTGCCATGCGTGACAGGGCAATAACGACAGGCGTTTCGCCCTTGTCGTGGCGGATGAGATAGAACTTCAATCTGGCGTCCACGAAGTGCCGATGCTCTGACCATACAGTGCCCGCATCTGACGGAGGAACGAGCTCGATGAGCGCGCAATCGCCGGAAAACCATAAGGAAAGCGCGTGACGCTCGATACATTCGTACGCTGCGGATTTTGCAGCCTGGCGCAAATCCGGGCCGGCCGCATAGCCTGTGCTTGTGCGGGGCTGTGCTCCCGGAACCGCGCCTGCGTTTCGAAGTATTAGCCCAGCTTCAATCCTGCCAGCAGGTGAGAACTCTGCGGTCAGCAGTTCAATTGTCCCGTCCCGGTCGATGCGGCGGTGAGCGCGGCGCATCAGCATGGCTTCATGCTCCGCCGCCTCGCCGATACAAGTGCAGAAGGCCTGAAACGCAGTGAATCCAACGCCCCCATAATCAGTGCGCAAAGGCTCGCCATCACCTGAATACGGTGAATCGGGGCCGCCCCGAAACGTGGCGCTTGCGCCGAAGAGAAACATATCCCGGTTCCATGGCAACTGCAGGGAGAAGACGCGTTCCATACATGCCGCCATTCGGAGCAGTTTGACTGCGTTCGGCACTTTGGAGTCCGGTATTGCCAAACTTCCGTCCAGTGCGGCAATGCCAAGGTCATGCAGCAATGGCACGGCCAGAAGACCGCCAACTTCCCGCACCTGTTCCATTGCAGTTGCGGCCGTCAGAAAATCCTCTGCGTTCATTTGGTTCTGCCAACTCGATTGCCGCTATTTTCACATACACAAAAGGCAAGCGCCAGTAGACAAGATGACAGCATGTATGACGTCACCAAGCCTCCTTTGGGATGCGTTACACTTTGCGATTCAGGCGGATCACTGCGCAGCCGTAGGGCTCGAGCGTCAAGGCGGTGTTTACTTCCGTTCCAGACAGAAGCTCCACCCCATTGGGAACCTGCGTTAGCGTCATCTGTTCCTCAGTGGTGTTCAGGACGAAAAACAATTCGCGATCGTCAGCTTGGCGCACTGTCACCTCGACACCTTGCGGCAAATCCGCAATAAGCGGCTTGACCCCTGCCGGCCCGATAACGGACGCAGCAAGTTGCGCGGCGATCTGCCCGGTCAGATAAGTGCCCATATATATTACTTGCCCGTCTCCGTGCTTCCGCTGGGTCACAACGGGTGAGCCAGCCAGAAAACGGTCAGTCCATTGTCCGATCACTTTCGTGCCGTCAGCAATTTCGAGCTTCTCGTAGAGATGCGCAGCTTCGAACTGCTGATTGCCAAACGTGAAGCCATGCTTGCGCCCGGCAGACGCAGCGGGCGGCACAATTGCTGACACATGTCCGCCGTTCACCTTGTTGTCCCGCCATGTGAACAGTCCGTCAGCGCCAGGCCCCGTCAGGCGGCCAAATTCATAGACCTTGACGCCAGCCAGTTCAGAAAGCCCAGCGCCCGGTGCCTGCACGCGATGGATGTGATTGTCGCTGTCGCGTGTTCCGGTCATTGCCGACAAGATCAACGTACCGCCGGCTGCGACAAACGCCTCAACGCGCGGTGTCCATTCAGGCTTCCACATCACCCAATGGGGAACATAGAGCACCTTGAGGCGGCTTAGGTCATCTTCTGGATGGATGAAGCCGCAAGCAATTCCGGCCTCGTAGCAATGCCGGTGGAGAAGCTGCGCATCGTCGATTGGCGCGGGTAATCCCATTGCGTAGGTCTTGTATGCTTCCTGATTATCAAAATCTGCACCAGCGATCCCGACGTCCATACGTACGTGTGTGCCGAGGATATCAGCCTTCAGGCGCGTCATTTCCTGGAAAAACTGTGTCGCCTCCTCATAACGCCGCCTTGGAACATCATCATGGTCGATCACGCCCATCCAGTAGATTTCCGCGCCAAAATGGGCGGGACGCCAGCGAAAGAACATCAAGCCGTCGGCACCGCGCGCGACCGAGCTCATCGCCATGCGGCGCATTTCGCCCGGTTCCGGCGTCATGGTCGAAAAGCCGGGCTGTGATCCGAGGCCTGACGCTTGCTCTGGTACGATGAAATTTCCGGACCAGGAACGGCACACGTCAAGATGCAGCGCCTGTGTCGCCGCGTGGCCGCCACCACGACGGAACTCATCGTACAGCATCGGGTAAATATCAAAACCGATGAAGTCCAAATCCTGTCCGAACTGGCCGCGAAAATCGATGTCCGACAAGTTGCCGAGATTGTGAAACACAAACCATTGCGGGTTCACGGCGCGCAAAATCTCAACTTGGTCATGCTGAAAAGCTGCAGTCGCGGCGGCAAGGAAGCGGTGGAAATCCTGAACGTGGCCGGGCGACAGGAATGACGGAGCCATGTCGCGCGGCAAGTCAACTTGAGCGAAGGTGTCATAGGCAAGAGCCCAGAAGTCGCCGCCCCATGCGCGGTTCAACGCCTTGATATCATTTTCGTATTTTATCTGAAGCCAGCTCTGGAACGCGAGGGTGCAGGACGGTGAATAGCTTTCAGAAACAGACGTGTTCAATTCATTGTCGGTCTGCCAGCCGATCACGGCTTCGTTGTCGCGGTAATGTTCGGCCAGTGTACGGGTTATGCGTTGCGAGTGGGCCCGCAGAACCGGACTGGTGGTGTCACAATGCTGACGGGAGCCGTGGCCCGCCTGCCTGCCATTGGCGTCAACACGGAGCACCTCAGGGTAGTTCACGGTCAGCCAGCGGGGTGGCGTCGCTGTCGGGGTGCACAGGATCGTCTTTATGCCGTGGCGGGCAAGCACTTCGATTGCCCGGTCAAACAGGTTGAATTCGAAATGGCCTTCGTATGGCTCCCACAAATGCCACGCGAACTCTCCCATGCGGACCGTATTGGCACCTGCCGCGGCAAGGCGCCCGGCATCCCGTTCCCAATAGCTTTCATCGACATGCTCAGGGTAGTGCGGCGCTCCCAAGATAAAATCCTCATGATTGAGCGTGCGCCAAACTGACAGCGGAGCGGGGGACTTTCTGGTCATGACATTTCTTTCAGATGCTTGTTCAGGCTCGCTGGATGAATTTTTCTACTCATTACGGGCAGCGATCATGCAAAGGCGCGATAGCCAAAAGTCTACGCTGCAACCTGATTGGGACAGGTTCACAATCGTAGGCTTCGATCCTATGACACTTTCACTTGTAAGCGCGATGTTACGGATTGCATTCTGACGCTGTCAATGCTTAATTTACAAAATAAGGAAAGAATGACGTGAAGTTGAAGGGCGACCAGCAAACCTCTCGGGCCTTGAACCGAAGGCTGATCCTCAACTTGTTGCGGCGTCACGTCACAATGTCGCGTGTCGATATCGCAGCGGCAACCGGCCTCAGTTCTGCTGCCGTCACCTTTGTCACAACGGAACTGCTTGCAGAAGGACTGGTCGTTGAGGGCGAAGCGTCGCGCGGGGGCGGAGGCCGCCGTCCAGTACCTCTCGCCATCAATTTCGCAAGCCGATTGGCAATCGGCATCAAGCTGACTGCAACATGTCTGGAAGCGGCGCTTTGCGACCTGTCGACAACGGCGCTCAAAATGTTGATCGAGCCGATCCCGGACACTTCGCCGGAGACGGTTGTCCACCACGCTGCAAAAGTGGTGCGGATGCTCATGCCGGACCCGCTTGAGCGCGCCGACAGGTTGATCGGTATCGGCCTCGCCTTGCCCGGCAGCTATGACGTAGACCGAGGCATTTGCACCGTCATGGCGCGTTTTGGATGGGAAAACATCCCGATAGCGGACATGCTGGCCAAAGAGGTCGATGTGCCGGTTTGGGTGGACAACGATGTGAATTCATTCGCCCTTGCGCAGCATCTTTTCGGCCAAGGGCAAAGCAAGCGCCAGATGATGGCATTGGCTGTCGGCGCGGGCGTTGGAGCGGCCTTTGTGACCGATGGCGTGCTCCATCGCGGGGCGCGGGGCATGGCCGGCGAAATCGGACACTTGATCACCGTGCCCGGCGGGCGGGCGTGCCTGTGCGGGCGGCGTGGGTGCCTGGAAACCTATTGGTCAGATGTTGCCCTCAGCGCTGATTGGAGCGCCCATGTTGCCCGACATCCGCAAAGCGAGCCCGACTTGGTGAAAGCAGCGGATCTGGGCGACAAAGCGGCACTTGCGCTGCTCCACGCTGCGGGCACTGGTCTGGGAACCGTGCTGGCTGCGGCAGTCGGGATGATTGATCCCGATGTCATTATTGTCGGCGGCGAAGGTGTTCGGTTCGGCGAGCATCTGCGTGCTCCGATGGCCAAGCGGATGGATGAGCTTGCCTTCAAGTCCACCCCGGAGATCATATTTGACTGGCACCACGATTCCTGGCCGCGCGGCGCGGCCGCC
>JANPGC010000151.1:0-9751 GCA_031423755.1 Phyllobacteriaceae bacterium
CGCACGCGGTGCATGTTCCGGTCGCCATAGATGGTTTGGATGCGCAGCAAGAATACCGGTCAGCATCTCGACTACTGCGGCGTTGCCATCATTGATCAGCTTCTGGGTCAGGGCCACCTCAACCCTCCGCGTCTAAATGAACACGCTGGATTATCGCTGCCCAGCGCAAACCTGCAAGCCTCCATTGGCCTCCGGTGGAGCCAAATCAGCGCGCATTATATTTTGCGTCCACTTCGTCGATTGCAGCTACATTTCCAGCTGAGCGGCCATTCTCGTCAAATGTTTGGGCGAGGTAGGCGTCGGCAATCGCCTTGGCGAGTTCGGTACCAATCACGCGCGCGCCCATCGTGATGATTTGCGCATTGTTGGACAGAGCGGCACGTTCAGCCGAATACGTATCATGTGTTAGCGCAGCGCGGATTCCCGGCACCTTGTTGGCTGAAATGCACACACCAATGCCGGTGCCGCAGACAAGGATCGCGCGGTCATATTTGCCCGCAATCAAGTCTGAGCCGACACGGTCAGAAAGATTTGCATAAAATGGTTCAGCGCCCTTGTCGGTACGCGAAACTTCGAACACATCGAAGCGGTCTTTCAAATGGTCGGCGAGCATTTTGGCAAGCCCTTCGCCTGCGCTGTCTCCGGCGATTGCTAGTTTCATGACTGTCTCCTGGTTGATATTGCACCTGCACACCTATCGAGGATGCCGAGATAGCCATCGACGCTCCAGGCCGAGCGGCCTATGAATAGCCCGTCAATGTGCGGGCAGGTGATGAGTTCTTCACAATTTTCCGGATTGACCGAGCCGCCATAGAGGCATGGAACACGGCGGCCAAGCACATCTTGGGCAACCGCAATGATTTCAGCTTGCCGGGCGTCGGCATATTCGGACGTCGCCGGGATGCCATTGATGCCTATTGCCCAGACGGGCTCATAGGCAAGCAGGATTGACGCAGATTTTTGCGATCCTGAAAGCCGGTCAAGCGCGCGCCGGACTTGGGTTTCCAGCACCTCGGCTGCCCGCCCGGCTCCTCGCTCGGCAAGGGTTTCACCGATGCATATGAGCGGTATCAACCCATGCCGCACCGCAGCCTCGGTCTTCAATCCGACCGTTTGATCCGTTTCGCCGAAATGCTCGCGGCGCTCGGAATGACCCAGTTCCACAATATCCAGATTGCAATCCTTCAGCATCGCTGGCGAAATCTCCCCAGTCCAGGCGCCTTCGTCCGCCCAGTGCATGTTCTGCGCACCCACCTTCACGGACGTGCTCGCCAACGTCTCTTTCACTTGACGCACCGCAGTGAACGGCGGAATGACAAAGCGCTGAATACGAGGATCAGAGGTGACGTCTGCGTCAGCAAGGTCATTGGCAAACGATTGTGCCTCTGCCAAGGTCTTGTTCATCTTCCAGCTCGTGCCTATCCAATACTGCGACATTTCAAACATTAGTTTGCCTTTGCATCTGCAACGGTCAGTGTGACTCCGGATTTTTTGATCCCGGCCATGGAGTCAGGCGCAGGTTCGCTGTCAGTGACAACCACATCAAAGTCCGCCAGATCAGCAAGCACATGCAAGGCCGTGCGATTGAAGCGCAGGTGATTGACCAGCAGGCAAGATTTGGCCGACGCCGCCATCATGGCGCGCTTGGCACGTATCACGCTGTCATCCATATGGAACACGTGCGTGCCTGAGACGGCGGGTGTCGAGACAAAGGCGATGTCGGCGCGGAGCCGTGACAGGGCCTCTTCGGTGACAACGCCAAAATAGCCGTTGAACTTGGCAGAGAAGACGCCGCCAAGCGCGATCAGGATAATGCCAGCCTCACCTTTCAGCGCGTCAACAATGGCGGCATTGTTGGTGATGACGGTGAGCGGCCGCCTCTTGGGAAGCATCGCGCCAAGCACCGCCGCCATTGAGCCGTCATTGACCATCACAGTCATGCCGGGCTCTATGATCTCCAGCGCTGCGGCTGCCATCCGGGTCTTGGCGTCGCCTCCTTGGCGCTCGCGGAAACGGAAATCGCTTTCGAACTGCGTGCCCGCCTCAATCGTCGCGCCACCGCGCATCTTGCGCAAAAGGCCGCCCTGTTCAAGCTCGTCAAGATCGCGGTGGATGGTCATTTTGGAAACGGTATGGCGGGCCGCCAGATCATCAAGATCGACCGATCCTTGCTCGACAAGCAGGTCCATGATGAGTTGTTGTCGTTCCTCGCGTCGCACGTCTTGCTCCCAATTTGATCCGGGTAATGCCAGAACCACTATGTTATAATAACACAGAGATTCACATATGCAACATATTTTATGTGATATTGTGATTTTATCTTGTGATAATAAGGAAAGAATGTTAGCGCGAAATCCGGGAGGACTTCTGATGATCGTTAACGGGCCTGCGGCTGATAATGCCCCGCATTTTCCTGCGGAATACCAGCTGAATGGAGGCTTTGCCATTCTCATTCCCCGCCGTGGGCAAACGCAAACGGAAACGCTAACCTTAGTGTCAGCAACCGGTTCCAGAGGTTTTAAATGACCGTTCCATTCCAGCTTCCCAATGACAGCGACCGCGTGCTGCCGACAATTGAGTCTCATCTGGCGGCATTCTCGAAAGACAATCCGGAGATGGAGGAGCTGGCTCAGTTGATCGGCATCATTGCCGCAACGGCGATTCCGCTCGGGCGGCGGCTTGCGCTCGGTGCCATTCCGGGCAATCCAGCCGCGCTCGTGGGCACAAACGAAAGCGGCGACGCGCAGAAGGCGCTGGATGTGGCAGCGCACGATCTCTACATCAAAGCGTTGAGAGCAGGCAACGTGCGATCCATACTCTCGGAGGAAGCAGAAGATATTGTCGATCTAAACCCGGATGGCCGCTATAATGTCGCCATCGACCCAATAGACGGCTCCGGCAGTATCGGAATCGGAGCGCCACTCGGCGTCCTCTTTTGCGTCTTCCCGTCAGACGATGGCTTTCTGCGCTCGGGTCGAGACATCCTTGCGGCGGGCTATATATCCTTCGGTCATGCGTGCGACATCGCCTTCAGCATGGGCAGCGGTGTCACAATAGCGACGCTTGACCACAGGATTGGCACATTTTGCGTCGTCGACCAGGGCTGGAAAATGCCCTTGGAAAGTCCGATGCTGGCCTACAACGCGTCAAACACTGGCGTCTGGTCAGGCGGTCTGCAACGCTACGTAGCCGATTGTCTTGCTGGCAAAAAGGGCCCGCGCGGTCGCAGCTTCAACATGCGCTGGTTGGGCGCTGCCGTCGGCGACCTCCACCGCATCGTACGCCAAGGCGGAATCTTCCTTTATCCGGGAGATCGGCGTCCCGGATACGAGAAGGGCAGGTTGCGTCTTCTATATGAGGTCTTTCCAATTGCCTACATCATCGAGCAAGCGGGCGGCGCAGCGACAGACGAGCAGGGCCCCGTGCTTGACCGCATACCGGAAAGCCACCACGAGCATGCACCATTGATCTTTGGATCGCGCGCCGAAATGCAAGTCTTGCACTCTTACCTCGACCAGAATCTCAACGGAGAATTTTGACTATGGCGCGCATCACACTCAGGCAGCTTCTCGACCACGCCGCCGAAAATGACTACGGCCTGCCTGCCTTCAACATGAGCAATATGGAGCAAGGCCTATCGATCATGGCGGCAGCTGACAAAGTCGGCGCGCCTGTGATCCTGCAAGCCAGCCGCGGTGCCCGCGCCTATGCCAATGATCTGATGCTGGCACGCATGATCGACGCGTTGATTGAAATCTATCCGCATATTCCCATCTGCATGCATCTCGACCATGGCAATAATCTGGGCACTTGCGTAACCGCCATCCAGAACGGCTTCACCTCTGTAATGATGGACGGCTCGCTGAAGGCCGACGGGGTAACTCCCGCCGACTATGCCTACAATGCCGCCATCACGCGGGACGTTGTGCACATCGCCCACGCCGCCGGCGTTTCGGTGGAAGGCGAGATCGGCGTGCTTGGTTCGTTGGAAACCGGAATGGGCGATCAGGAAGATGGCCACGGCGCGACGGAGAAGCTCTCTGAAGACCAGTTGCTGACAGACCCGGAAGAAGCGGAACGCTTCGTTACCGAGACTGGCGTAGACGCGCTTGCTGTGGCAATGGGCACAAGCCACGGCGCCTACAAGTTTACCCGCGCCCCGGATGGCGACGTGCTGGCAATGGATGTGATTGAAGCGATTCACAAGCGATTGCCGAACACGCATCTGGTAATGCACGGATCTTCTTCGGTTCCGGCGGAGTTGCGCGATGTCATCAACGCCCATGGCGGTGAGATCAAACCGGCCTGGGGCGTGCCGATCGAGGAGATTCAGCGCGGCATCCGCCACGGTGTGCGCAAGGTCAACATCGACACGGACATAAGGCTTGCCATCACGGCGGCAGTTCGCCAAGCGATGTGGGAAGACCCGTCCGAATTTGATCCGCGCAAATACATGAAGCCAGCGATGGCCGGCATCGAAAAAATCTGCGCGGAGCGGTTCACCGCGTTCGGAGCTGCGGGCCAAGCCGACAAGATCAGGCCGAAACTCACTTCGGCCATGGCCAAATACTACTTGTCCGCCTGAGCGGGTCACTTTGGGCCGAGTATAGCCACGGCAGTGCGTTCGTCGGTAATCAGCCCCTTGAGACGGCGGCTGGTGAGGACCGCACGGATAGCGGCGATTTTGGACGCGCCGCCAGCGATAGCGACAATCGAATCTGTCCCGGGCTTCGCCATCGCAACAGAAAGAGTGCGCGCGGTCAGCGTGGTTTCCAGAGTGCGGCCCTGCGCGTCAAAGAAATGCCCCAGCATTTCACCGACACCGCCGTCGGCGGAAATTTCCCTTATCTCCTTCCGCTCGATCATGCCTGATGACACAAGCTGCGCATCCGGCTCCACAGTGCCGATCCCGACGATTTTCAGGTCTGCATTGTTGGCCATCGCAAACACGTCTGCCACCCCGCGCTGTGAAAGAAGCACCTCGCGGTCTTCAGCAGAATTGGCAAAAAACGGCACTGGCATCACAAAGGGTTGCGCTCCGGTCTTTTCGGCAAGACGGTGCATCACATCGTGCGGATTGGCGGCATAATTGCGGGTGAAGCCGCCAAGCAGGGAGACGAAGCGCAGGCCTTTTGCGTCAAGCCGCGGCATGTCCTGGACAACGGCAGCGAGTGTGCGGCCATGTCCAAGGCCGATCACCGCCAGATCGCCACGCTCTATTTCACGCCGCAGGAAGCTTGCTCCGGCAACACCAAGAGCCCGCAGCGGAAGACCATCCTCGCCGAGATCCGGCGCAACCTCGCAATAGTCCAGCCCGTAACGGGCGGCGAGCCTCATTTCAAGGTCAACGCATTCGACAATGTCGCCATCAATCGTCACCTTGACGATGCCATCAGCCACGGCGCGGGCGATGAGACGATGGGTTTTAACGGAAGGCAGCCCAAGCCGCTTTGCGACAGCCGCCTGCGTCAGACCACCGGCATAGTGCAACCACGCAGCGCGGATGGCAAGGGAATCGTCGCTGTCATTCTGTGCCGTCTTGCGTGCCATAGCCGTCTATTCCAGTTGACTGTGCTGGTGTCAAATCCGCCATCTGTCAATTCAGGAGGCAAGTATGTCTCGACACGAGCCCCGCGTTTTGCGCGTACCGGGTTGAGTCTCAGGCATTCAAATCCATAACGCCGCTATCGATATGTGGAGCCCAGAAAGCAATGCTTTCAGCGATCTGTGCAATAACCTGCCGGTCATTTGGCTCACGCTCTTTGAATGACAGCTCAAGACAAATCTCATTGTTCTTTGCCCCGCCTTCGGCGAGCGCTTTGAGCAATGGCTCCGGATGTATCCGCCCCTTGGCGTTGAACTCGGACGTGAAGGGACGATGGCCGCCCTTGTCCATCAGGCTCTGCTTGATATGGATGATGGGCGACGCCCTCGGCACCGCACGCGCCCAAGCGTAAGGGTCGTAATCGTCGGGGTTCGGCGATGTCACGTCGCCATGGTCAATGTCTGCCATCATCTTCAGCGGGACAGCCATGCTCGCGGCATCAAGCCGTTGCTGCAGTTTGAACGTTTCGGCGATGGTTTCGCCAAATTCGCGCCCTACGCTCATCGGCTCCCAGATCAGGTATGCCAGCCCGGCGGCTTTGGCGTGCTCGGCAACTTCCGCCCAACAGTCGATGGCAATCTGAATTAGCTCTTCGCGCCGAGCCGGATCGTCAAAATCTCTATAGGTAAAAATTGCGAACTGTGTGCCTGTCGTTGTGCCGCCAAGATCGGCGATAATGTCGGAAAAAGTCTTGAACCAGTCGACATAGTAGCGCCGCACATCGATGTCCGGATGGCCGAAATGATTGAGGCGGCCGTAAGGTCCGGTCATACCGCTGGTAACGCGAACGCCCGTTCTCTGCAGCGCCGCTGCCATTTGACGCGTCAGGCGGCGGATAACCGGGGCAGGCCAGCTTGGATTGATGAACTCATGCGTCAATTGCAGGTCGCGAATTTTCAGATCACGCGCAACCGTTTCGATGAGGTCGTCGGGGTCGGCATAGCGATTGACCAGCGGATTGGTATTCAGTGAAAGCGTCAGGGGCATTGCCGTTCCTCCGTCCTTTGCCTGTCAGGCAGCCATCGCAGCGCGCGAACCGAACCAGTTTTCGAAGGCTGACTTTTGTTCGGCGGTCAGATGCAGGCCCTGTTTGGTGCGGCGCGCCAGAATGTCCTCAGCGGTCTGCGCCCACTCGTTCTTGATGAGATAATTCACCTCCGCCTCGTAAAGATCCGCGCCGAAATGATTGCCGAGGCCGGGCAACGATGTGGCACCAGCAACGATACGATCAATGCGTGCGCCATAGAGCCGGGCGTAATGCAGCATTAGCCCGCGAGGCATCCAGCTGTAGCGAGTGCGCAGGTTTTCGACGAATGTAGTGAAGTCCGCATTCGGAATTTCGCCTCCAGGCAGGGTTGACCCATGCGTCCAGTCCGCGCCCATATCGGGAAAGAATTTCTTGAGCTGGTGGATGCCGCGCTCCGCAAGTTCTCGGAACGTGGTGATCTTGCCGCCGAATACGTTGAGCAACGGCGCGCCACCGGTCTCGTCGAGGTCAAAAACATAGTCGCGCGTGACCGCCGACGGATTGCCTTTGCCATCGTCAAACAGCGGTCGCACGCCGGAGAAACTGTGCAGCACGTCTTCGCGGCGCAGCTTTTCCTTGAAGTAGCGGTTCACCGCGGCAATCAGATAGTCGATTTCGCTCTCGTCCGGTTTCACATCTTCGGCTCGTCCGTCATAGGAAATGTCAGTGGTGCCGATCAGCGCCTTGTCGCCCTCGTAGGGGTTGATGAAGATCACACGCTTGTCGTGGTTTTGCACCAGATAGGCCTGCTGTCCTTCCCAGAATTTGGGCACGATGATATGGCTGCCTTTAACCAGACGGACATTGCGGGTGGAGTTGGAGCCAGCGACGCGCGTCACGACATCGCTGACCCACGGGCCTGCTGCGTTGACCAGCACTTTGGCGTGGATTGTCCGCGTGTCGCCTGTCATGGTATTTCGAGTCAGCACCGTCCAGGCGCCGTTTTCACGTCGCGCGCTCACGCAGGCAGTGCGGGTCAAAACCTCCGCGCCCTTCTCGGCCGCGCCCAATGCATTCAGCACCACGAGTCGCGCGTCATCGACCCAGCAGTCTGAATATTCAAATCCTCTCGTGTATTGGTCGAGGATCGGCGCTCCTTCCGGGTCGCGGCGCAGATCAAGCGTTCGCGTACCCGGCAATTTCTTGCGGCCGCCAAGGTGATCATAGAGAAACAGGCCAAGCCGCACCAGCCATGCCGGCCGGTCTTCCGGGCTGTGCGGCAGCACAAAGCGCATCGGCCAGATGATGTGCGGCGCTGAATTCATCAGCACCTCACGCTCGATCAGCGCCTCGCGCACAAGCCGGAACTCGTAATACTCGAGGTAGCGCAAGCCGCCATGCACCAGCTTGCCGGACCTTGATGATGTGCCTTGAGCCAGATCGTCCTTTTCGCACAACACCACTGAAAGGCCGCGCCCTGCGGCATCTCGCGCAATTCCGGCACCATTTATGCCGCCGCCGATGACAAACAGGTCAATCATCTTGGGTTCGCTCATCTCATGCTCCTCTGGATGCTTTGCGCTGATTTGCCATCGCGGCCCACACCGGGGTCAGCGCTTGGCGGGCGGCGGCGTAGGCTGGAAAAAGTTCGCTGTAACATTCTGCCAACTCCGGATCCGGCAATTCAGCAGCGCCAAGCAGCGGCGTGACCCATTCGGCAATACATGTGTCCATCTCCCGATAGGCACCAATGGCCACCGCTGCCATCATTGCCGCCCCGGCAGCGCCGGCTTCCTCCCGCGAAGAAACGCGCACTGATGCGTTTACCGCTGCGCCGAGCACGCTGCGCAGCGCCTTGGACCGCGCTGCGCCGCCAGTCAGGCGAAGTTCCGACGGCAATCCACCCATGGCCGAGTAACAATCGCGCGCGGCCATGCCGAGACCTTCAACAACGGCGCGCACCATGTCCGCATAGCTGTGTGTGCTCGAAAATCCGATGAACCCCGCACGCGCGTCAGAGTTCACAAAAGGCCCGCGTTCGCCAGCCTCGGAAATATAGGGGTGGTAAAGAATTGCGCCGGGATTGCTCGCCGCAAGCCAGCCGTCAATCCTTGAAACGAGAATGGAATGATCGACCTTTGTGACGCCGTCACTCAACATGTCGGCAGCAAGGCGCAGCACCCAGTCAATGTTCAGCGTCGCCGCCATGTTGGTCTGAACTTGCGTAACCACGCCCGGAACGGGCAGCGCAATCACATAGCCTGTTCCCTCCGGATTCAGATGCACATCGGCCACCTGTTTGGCGCGCATGTGCACGCCTGTTGAGCCAACGGTCGAACAAGCAACGTCAGCCTCGCCAGTGTGAACACCTGCGCCGAGCGCAGTCATCACCATGTCAACATAGCCCAAACTCACAGGCGTTCCGGCAAGAAGGCCGGTGGCCTTCGCGGCGGATTGTGACAATGCATGCGTCAACATTGTGCCCTCAACAATCTCGGGCAGCAAAGCGCGGCGGTGTGACAGGCCAAGTGCGTCAATGACTGTGTCATCGTAAGCGCGGGTGCGGAAATTGCCAAAGGTGAAGCTGGCCTCTGAAGGATCGGTCGCCCGGATACCGGTGAGATTGAGATAGAGCCAGTCCTTGCAGTGCAAAACCACTTCGGCCCGGCTCAGGAGATCTGGAAAATACCGGTCGATGTGGGCAATCTGCGTGCCCTGCTGGCAGGTGTTGAGCCCGGTTCCGGTCGCTTCGAACCGCGCGCGGTTCTGTGGAGAAGCGCAAAGTCTGGTCACGGTCGGCGCTGCACGCGCATCAAGCCAAAGCCATGCATCGCCGACCGGTTCATTGCCCTTGCCGACAAGCCATGTCCCGTCGCCCTGAGCTGTAACTGCAATGGCGGCTGTGCGGCGGGCAAGGCCTTCTACCTTTTCGGCAAGTCCGCGCAGTGCCTTTACGCAATCGTCCCAAGTTTGGCCGAGAGGCTGGGTGACCGCTCCGCCCGCACCAGTCGCATAGCGGTTCTGCACCGAAGCAGAGTTGATTTGTTTGCCCTGGAGATCAAATGCAACCGCCTTGATAACTGAGGTTCCGGCATCAATTCCGATCAATATATCGGCGCGGTCAGCACACATGGCCCGGAGCCAACCAGTTGGATGATGTTATCCCGTTTGAATCTCTC
>JANPGC010000152.1:0-5873 GCA_031423755.1 Phyllobacteriaceae bacterium
CAATACCAACTGCCTGTCACTGGCAGATCGTGGATTTGTATATGCCTTCGCCCATATTCGCGGCGGCAAGGAGCGCGGCTACCGCTGGTATGATGCGGGCAAGCGCGAGCACAAGCAGAACACGTTCAAGGATTTCATCGCGGCGGGCGAATATCTGAGCGCAAACCACTTCTGTGCGCCGGGCCGCATTGTCGCGCATGGCGGCTCGGCTGGCGGCATGCTGATGGGGGCGGTCGCCAACATGGCCCCTCACCTGTTCTGCGGCATCATTGCCGAAGTGCCTTTTGTCGATGTGCTCACCACAATCCTCGACGACACGCTGCCACTCACCCCGCCGGAATGGCCTGAATGGGGCAATCCGATCACTTCGCCCGAAGACTACGAAATCATCGCCGCCTACTCGCCTTATGACAACGTGAAAACCCAAGCCTATCCGGCGATCCTTGCCATTGCAGGCCTGACCGACCCGCGCGTAACCTATTGGGAACCGGCCAAGTGGGTGGCCAAATTGCGCGACCACAACACGGGTTCACATCCGGTTATGCTCAAGACCAACATGTCGGCCGGGCATGGCGGCGCGTCAGGGCGGTTTTCGCGGCTCGAGGAAGTGGCGACAAGTTATGCATTTGCAGTGAAAGCTGCGCAAGGCGAGCCATCAGCAACCTGAACCAAATACCCTCCCCTTGCGACATACAGGCAATCATGCGCTAATTGCGGGGCGGCAGAGAGGGTTCAGATCATGACTACTTGGCAGCATTTTGCGGCAACTGTGCTGGCAGCCTGCCTCATGGCGGCGGCGAGCGAGGCTGCGGAGAAAAACTACTCGCTGACCATCGAGGGCAAGGACTACGCGGTCGCGCCCGGCGATGATGTGACGGTGCGCCTGAAGTCCGGCGCGGACATTGTCGTCCAGTTCCACCAGAACGAAACCAGCATCTTTGAGACGAATCAGTTCTCCTTCAGCCACCCCGCCTCTGTCAAAGTCGAAGTCATGGAATTCGACCCCGCCCTGACGCGTTATGACGCCTCGACACCTGGCGGCACGCACATGATTGTCGAGAGCCATGAAAAGGTCGGAGATGAGGACCTGATCGCAGTCCGCGATATTTTCATCAACAACGTGCTTGCCGCACCCGTTGCCGCAGGCGTCAGGATCGCGCGCAAGGACGTCAGCCGCAAGCTCAATGACGGCACGGAAATCAAAGGCATCCGCGCCTTGGCCTCCAACGCGGAAAACGACATTATCTTTGCCATCTACACTTTGCGGCTTGGCAAGGGAGCGCTGATGTTCGCCACCCTGTTCAACAAAGCCGCAGCTCCGGATGAGGGGGCGATTATTGACCAGTTTTGGGGGACGCTGAAGGTGAAGGGCTAAAGATGGTAAGGCAAGTATTGACAATATAGTGAATTCACTATAATCCTGTGCTCATGAGTGATATCCTCAAGCCGCTTGTCTGGGTCGGGGCCAGCCGCAAGGATTTCTCCGCGTTTCCCGATGAGGCGAAGTCTGAAATGGGCTTTGCCCTTTTTCAAGCGCAGCAAGGCTTTAGGCATCGCAGGGCAAAGCCTTTAACCGGATTTAGCGACGCAGGTGTGGTTGAGGTCGTGAGCGATCACAGGGGCGATGCCTTTAGAACGGTCTATACGGTTCGTTTTGCCTCGACCGTATATGTGCTGCACGCATTCCAGAAGAAGTCAAAAACAGGCATTGCCACACCTCAGAGCGATATAAATCTCGTCCGCCAGCGCCTGCGTGATGCGGAGCGTCTGGAAAAAGGAAACAGACCATGAGCAAACAAATCAGTCATGAAAAAAGCACTGGCAATGTTTTCGAAGATATCGGGCTTGCCGATGCAGGCGAGCATCTGGTCAAGGCCAAGCTGGTGCTCAAGATCGACCTGCTGATGCGCGAACGTGGCTTAAAGCAGGTGGAAGCCGCTGCACTTCTTGGCGTGCGGCAGCCTGACGTGTCAAAAATGCTTCGCGGCGATTTCCGCCAGTTTTCAGTTGAACGGCTGATGCGGTTCCTCGTCGCGCTCGGGCAGGACGTCGAAATCGCCGTCAAGCCGCACAGGGATGAGACATTGGCCCCGGCACTGCGGGTGGCCTGATTGCCAATGAGCGATCGTAGGGTGGACTGCGCTATGTGGAACGGTTGAATGTTGTCACCCAGTGTGACGACTGATACGAAGCAACCCATGACAGTATATTCGCTCAACACACATAGTATTGTGGAACTCCCCGCAACTTCATTTCCTCAGCGCGGCATCAAGGAGCGCGCCGACATTCAGCGGCTTCTAAGGGCAAATATAAGAGTAGTTGCACCGGACGTGATGGTGATAGCCGAGGAGTTTGCCGAATGGGACGATTCAAAACGGCGTATCGATCTGCTTGGCGTGGATACCAGCGGCAACTTAGTTGTCATCGAATTGAAGCGTGACAACGATGGCGGCCACATGGAACTGCAGGCTATACGCTACGCCGCGATGGTGCGCAGCATGACTTTTGCTCGGGCCGCCGATGTGTTCCAGGCATATCTTGACGGACTTGATTCTAAGAAAGATGCGCAGTCAGAGTTGCTGACATTTCTAGGGTGGGACGAGCCGCGCGAAGACGACTTTGCGCCGGATGTCCGTATCATCTTGGTTGCAGCAGACTTCGGGAAGGAACTGACAACCGCTGTGCTCTGGTTGAACGAACGCGATCTTGATATTCGCTGTGTCCGCATGAAGCCCTACGCCAACGGCGATCAGACAATCATTGATGTCCAGCAAATCGTGCCGCTGCCTGAGGCGCAAGAATACATGGTTCGCGTCCGCGAGAAAGCTGCCACCGTCCGTGTTGCCGCGAGAGAGAGTGGAGAAGACACAGGCTACTGGTTCATGAATACCGGCGAGGGCTCGGACAACGGCCGATCTTGGGAAGCCTGCCGCAAGTATGGATTTATGCTCGCCGGAGGCGGCAAGCGGTGGCTTGACGGGGTGAAGAAACTCAAAGTCGATGACAAATTGTTTGCCTACTTGAGCGGCCATGGCTACGTCGGATTGGGCATAGTGACCGCGACAGCTGTTCCGTTCAACGAATTTACTCCCGACGGCTTCGACCGGCCGTTGCCACAACTTTTGCCGCCAGCGAGCTATCCTGCTGAACGGATGGCGGACCCTGAACGTTGGGACATGTGTGTGCGCGTCAAATGGACGAAAGCACTTAAGCGCGAAGAAGGCATTCTAAAAAACCGAGCACGGGTAGCAACTCTGAGCAAACTCAAGCAGCCAGATCTCGTTGCGGAACTTCTTAAAACCTTCGATCAAGATGACGCGCATTCATAAGCTATGCCCGGGCGATTTGTGTGTCTCGCTGTTGCATTGGTAGACTATGTCCCCGCTAAGAGACCAGCAGTACAGCTCTGTTGCCCTACCCCTCCAAATTCAGCCAAGCCACCTCATCACCCGTCAGCGCCACGCCCAATCCCGGCAGCGTTGACACTATCTCCCCCGGCGACCTTGGGCCGATTATCGCCAGAGACGGGAAGCTTTGCGCCAGCACCCAGGCTGTGGCGATATTATGGGTGGAGACGCCGTATTTCTTGGCTAGCGTTTCGGCGCGGTTGCGTCGTTCCTGATTGGCGGCTGATCCGAAACAGGTTTCCGGGCCGATATCGGCTGGCAAGCGGTTGCGCAGTTCCTCCGGCAGGAAATAGCCCCGCGCCTGTGACGACCAGCTGATGTGGGTTACCGCGTTGTCGCGCAAGAATTTCAGCGTGCCCTCGTTGTTGGAGGTGACACAGCCGTCCCAGATCGGCTTCTCCATCACGGCAAGCGAGAGGTTGTTGTTGAGCAAGGACATAGGCTTGAGGCCGTGCTTTGCAGCGTATTCATTGGCTTCCCTGAACCGCGCCACGGACCAGTTTGAGCCGCCGAAAATGCCGATCTTGCCTGCCTTATGCAGGCGGTTCAGCGCATCGACGAATTCGCCAACCGGCACATCAGGATTGTCGCGGTGCATGATGTAAATCGGCGCATGGTTGAGACCGAGACGACCAAGAGACATATCAAGCTGGGCGGCGATGGCGCGGGGTGTGCAGTAAGGCGAATGCGCGCCCTTGACGATGACATTGATGTCTTTTTCAACACCGCGCGCGGCAATCCACTGGCCGAGCACTTTCTCGTGCAGCCCGCCACCATAGACAAAGCCGGTGTCAAAGGCATTTCCGCCTGCGTCCATGAACGCATCCCAGACGATGGCACCGGAGCCGATGTCATTCTTGTTGTCGCAGCCGATGACGAGGCGCGACGTTGGCAACGGAACGCCCGGCAGTGTCACCTTGGGAATCGAAGGCAGTCCGGACGGAATGATCCCGGAAAGCTTGCGGTTGGTGGCCGCTTTCTCGTTGAAGGTCACGTAGCCGACCTCCTGCCGCCAGCGGTCCAGCGTCTCGGCATTGCCAATACTATCTGCGTGGCTCATCGCGGGCGACAGCGCCTGCTTCTGGCCCGTTCCGATGGCCTTGCTGGCAAGGTCCGCCTCGAAGGCAAACAGGTGATGGTGCGAGCGGATGTCTTCGACGCGCGACTTGCCATCAATGGTGATTTCGATCTGCGAGTCCGATGGCCCGGCGTTGCGACCGGGGACCCACGGATTTGACAGGCGGACCATGCCCTTGTCGCCCGTTGCCACGACTGCGTTGTCCATCTCGTTGCGCACAGAACAGGCAATCTCTGCTGTGATGCCGCTGGCGAACGTCAAAAGTCCGTATGCGGTTTCATCGACGCCGGTCGGCCCCATGGTGGCGGTCGCCTTGACGGTGGCCGGATTGTCGAAATCCTTGCCAATGGCAGCGCCCGCGATCAGCCTTGAGGCCGAGACCGGATAGCAGCCGACATCAAGGATGCCACCGCCACCAAGCGCCGCATCATACAGCCTTGATGATGGATCTCGCCGCGAGGAAAAGCCGAATGTCGCCTTGATGTGGCGCACCTCGCCGATTTCGCCGGACTTGATAATCTCCACAAGCCGAGCGATCTGCGGATGGCAGCGATACATGAACGCTTCCATGAAGAAAACGCCCTGCTGCGCGGCGACTTCCGTAACGGCGGTGATTTCTCCGCCGTTCATGCCCGCAGGCTTTTCACAAACGACCGCCTTGCCGTGGCGCATGGCCATAATGGACAGTTCGGCATGCCACGGATGCGGGGTAGAGACATAAATGGCGTCGATATCAGGATCGGCGGCAAGCGCTTCATACGTGGCGTGGCGCTTGTCGGCAGCAATATCGTAGTGATCGCCGAACTCGTCGCGACGCTTGGCATCGCGGCTGGCAATTGCGGTCAGCACGCCTGCGTCGGTCTCCTTCAAGCCATCTGCAAAATTATGCGCGATTGCCCCCGGCCCGATGATGCCCCAGCGTGTTTTTGTCATTTCGGAATTTCCCTGAACTTTTTGCCGCAGTGTTTTAACGGCGAACTTTTGGCCGCTTGAAACGTTACAATAGGCGGACACGCCGTCGCGATTCAATGGCTGGCGACATAATTCCGGCGTGAAGCCGAAGAAAAATGTGATTCACCTGAAAGGCCAAAGCCATGAAAACAATGCTACTGCTTGCACTTGCGCTCTCGGTCAGCGCGCCTGCGTTTTTGTCCCCTGCAAGCGCAGCGCCGAAGCGTGTGGACGGCCTTCGGTGCAACTCCGCGAATGCCGCCAATGCAGCTTGGGTCGGCTTCTTCAGCGGCTACAGAGCGGACCCGATCATCTCCAATGGCGATGACCGGCGGATCAACATAACGGTCTGGCGCTGCTTCAAGACCAAAGCGGACTGCACGGCGTGGAAATACTGGATGCAGACGGATTATCTTGCGGGCGGTCAGACCACTTGG
>JANPGC010000153.1:0-15256 GCA_031423755.1 Phyllobacteriaceae bacterium
GGTTTTGCCCAATCAAAAAGCGACCGCTGGGCAGGTCGCAGCCGCCCTCGACTGGCTTTTAGAGCAATCCAAAGAGGGCGACGAGGCCATCATCTATTTCTCCGGCCACGGCGACGTGGAGCGCAAAATTTTCAGCCAGCCCGGTTTTTTGCTCTGTTGGGATGCCCCGGCACGGGTCTACATGGGCGGCGGGACGTTTGGCGTGCAGGCTGCGGCAGAATTCTATTTCGGCAAATCCGTGCGTGATCTGTCGCTGGCGGAATCGGCCATGCTCGCCGGGCTGTTCAAGGCACCGACCAAATACGCGCCACATGTCAATTTGCCGGCAGCACGCGCGCGGGCGAATGAAGTCTTGTCAAATATGGTTCAGGCAAATTTTCTCACGGAAGGACAAGTGCTCGACGCCCGGCGCCATCCTGCGTCAATTGTTGACCGCGGTGCGACCAAGAGTCCGGACTTCTTTCTCGACTGGGCATTTGAAGAAGTGAAGAAGGTCGCTGAAAAGCTGCCGCAGAAATCCTTCGTGGTGCGCACCACAGTCGATGCTGATCTTCAGGTGGCGGCGGAGGAATCGGCGGAGTTCCATCTTCGCCAATTCGGAGAGCAGTATAATGTGACGCAGGCCGGCATTGTCATGATGGACATTGACGGATCTGTGCGGGCAATGGTCGGCGGGCGCGACTATGGTGCCAGCCAGTTCAACCGCGCCACAAAGGCACTCAGGCAAGCAGGCTCATCGTTCAAGCCCTACATTTATGCGACCGCCATGGAGAATGGCTACACGCCGGACTCAATTGTATCCGACGGGCCAATCAGCTGGGGAAACTGGTCACCGCAAAACTATGCCCGCAGCTATTCCGGCAAGGTGACGCTGACGTCTGCCCTGGCGAGATCCATCAACTCGGTTCCCGTGCGTTTGGCGAAGGAACTGACGACGACGAAGATTGCGGCTCTCGCCAAGGCAATGGGTGTTGAATCCGAGATCAGCCTGCACAAGACGATGTCACTTGGCACATCCGGCATGACCGTTCTCGATCAGGCGACCGGATATCTCACGATGGCCACGGGCGGATTCGCAGGAAAGCGGCATGCGTTTACGCAAATCATGTCGAACAGCGGCGAAGTGCTGTGGGATTTTGAACGTGACGGCCGCAAGCCGGTGCGCGTTTTGAGCGAGGAGGCCGACGCCAGCATGAACCAGATGCTGACGGCAGTGACCGAGGCGGGAACCGGCCGGCGCGCGCAGCTGCCCGGGATACGCGTGGCCGGCAAGACTGGTACGACGCAGTCATACCGCGATGCGTGGTTTGTAGGGTTTACCGGCAATTATCTGGCCGCGGTTTGGTTCGGCAATGATGATTACACACCCACCAACAAGATGACCGGCGGTTTGTTGCCTGCAATGACCTGGCAGCGCCTGATGGCCTATGCGCACCAGAATGTGGACATCAAGCCGATACCGGGATTGAAAGAGCCATTCATCGAAAAGCCTGAAGCCAAGCCTGAGGATGCCAAGGTTGCAGCCGATGCCAAGGGCGAACCGGCGAATTCGCGGGTGCGCGCTGCCGTTCTCAATCAGAACACCAAGAAGACTTTGGACAGGCTTTTGCAGCAATTCCGGTCCGCGCCTCCCCTGTCACCGTCAACCGACGTAGAGAAAGTCTCTGCAATTGCCAATTGACCGCTGTCATTTGCCTTGTCTTAACAGCGCCGGGTCTCAACCGTCATGCTGAGGACTTTGCTTGTCGTTGCATCAGCGCTTGCCATCGCCATTGGCGGCGGGGCGTGGCTGACTTCATTGGCCATGAATGAGACGGGCCAGTTCGGCGGGGTCACGATTGACGGGTGGACTGCCTACCCGCTCGAAGGAACATTGGAGGCCGACCCTTATGCCAAGGCGCGGCTGGCGCGAGATGCCGCGCTGGCGATCGGGGCGGCGGAAGGTGTGACATTTTATGCAGTTGCGGACGATACAGGCGAGCGGCTGAGCAGTCGTTGCGACTACAGCATTGAGGGCCGCAATGTGTCGGCACGGCTTTGGACAATCCATCCGCTTAGGCCCGACAGCAACCGCATTGCCGGCATTCCGGAGAAATGGCCGGCCTATCTCAATTCAGAGACGATCGCCTACGATGCCGATGGCAGCTTCAAGATTGCTGTTTCAGCCTTCCCTCGCCCCTACAACTGGCTGGCGCTTCCGAAAAACTCCAGCTTCGTGCTGGCGCTCAATCTTTATGATTCGCCGGTGGCCACCAACAAGGGTCTTGTTGAAACCAGCCTGCCCAAGGTGACCAAGGGCGACTGCAATGGCTAAGACATTCTACGCGCTCGCACTCGGGCTCTTGGGCGCGCTGCTGGTGCATATCTCGACGATATTCTTGATCCCGCGAATGGCTGAAAACGATGCGTGGGCACGACTGTCGCGAACCACGCAACCTGGGGCCTTCTCGATTGTGGAAGCCAATTCCGACATCGCCGCGAGCATGCGCGCGTTTGATCCGAACTTCGTTATCGCCGCATGCCAGTTCTCGCTTGCTGAGGGACCTGTCAGCCTCGCCGGCAGCGCAGCGCCGGACTTTTGGTCATTGTCAATCTTCAACCGTCAAGGCGCGAACATTTTCTCGATCAACGACCGTTCCATGCAGGACGGCTTGCTGGACGTAGTTGTGGCAACGCCGCTGCAGCTGGTTGAGTTTCAGAAGGACATGCCAACAGAATTGGTGAATTCCGTTTTTGCCGAGGCTGATGTGCGCGATGGGTTTGTTATGCTGCGGGCGTTTGTGCCGGAGGCCAGCATGAGGGCCCAGGTGGTCAATTTCATCAAGTCCGCATCGTGCGAGCCGTTGTGATACTGGATCAGGCTTTAGACTTGAGCCGTTGTGGTTTGGAGGGCGAAGGCTGCGGCGCGGGTTTGACGGCTGCGATGCTTGCCAGACGTTCATAACGCACGCCGGTGAAGAAGACGACCTGGCCGGATGGTTTGTGCGACGCATCCGACAAGCGTTTGGTCCGCGCGGCTGACGGATCGAATTCTAAAATCACGGCCATTTCCAAGCCCTCACCAAATCTTCCCGTTTTCCGAATCTTTCCCCAAAACTGTTGTCGCCCAAACAAGGTTAACAGCTTGCTAACACTTGTGCCCTTATTGTGGCCAATCAATCTGACAGAGGGGCATTCCGTGCCGACCCATTTCCGCGCTTTGGAACAACAGGGCCAAGCCAACCGAAAAGACGAGATCCTGCGCGCCGCAATTTCGGCATTTGTCGCGCTGTCGAAGCCGAACAGGCGGGACTGCAACCAGATCGAGGATTTGGCGCTGCCGATCCTGCCGTTTGCCAGCGAGCAGACCAAGCGGTTCATATGTGCGGCACTGGCGGAGAATGGCAGCGCGCCTGGAAATCTGGTCCGGCGGCTGTGCGACGAGCCGGTCGAGATCTGCGCGCCACTGCTGCTTTTGTCGCCGGTCTTGGCAGCGATTGATCTTGTGGCGATCATCGGGCGCAAGGGCAAGCACCATGCACGGATCATCGCGCGGCGCAGCCATCTGCCCAATGATGTGATCGAAGCGCTGGCCTTGGTGGACGATGAGAAAGTGCGCGCGCGGGCGGCGGGCACTCCTGCGTCCGCTGATTTGAACGAAGCATCGAATCTGAAGCCTACCACGGCGGCACAGGCTCGCTCGCTGCTGGCTGATCTGGCGATGTCGCTCAACAGAGCCGAGGCTGCTTCGTCTGTTGACGCGGATGCCGATGCGGCAGAACCCCTCACGGTCGGCCATGCTGCCAGACTTGTCCGGCTTGTGTTGCATGAAGACATCGGCCTGTTTGCCACAGCTGTTGCCGATGCGACGGGGCTGACGTTCGGCAAGGTGCAACGGCTGGTCAGGCGTGTGGCGACGGGCGAGTTGCTCACCGTGCTCAGGGCGCTTGACGTCAGCGTTGACGCCGCGTTTGTCATTTCCTGCGCGCTGAACCCTCACATTGCATCAAGCAGACTGGAAATCCGGCTGTTCCGCGAGCGGTTTGAACATCTTGACAAGGACAAGGCCGTGGACACGCTGCGGCGCTGGAAGGCGGATGAGATATCCGTCGAGTTCAAGCGGCGGGCGGGCAATACGGATCAGGCGCATGCAGAAGAGACCGCGCTCAAGGCTTGACAACGTCGAACGGCAGTTCTGCGCTATCGGACTGAGTTTCAAGCTCCACGACCCAGAAATCCGGGTCAAAGCGTTGTTCCTTCTCGACAAAGGCGCTTAGCGCGATGTCGTCTGCGATTGACGGGTCGAGCTGGAACAGGCGGCCTCCCGTGGTTTCATCATCGTAAGACATTTGCAGCGCCGGCCTGTAAAAGCGCAGCTTGCCATCACGCGAGCGGACGGCAATGTGAAGTGCGCCGGCTTCATCAGCGCCTTTTTTCAAAATTGCTGCAAAGCCCCCGGAGCCGTTGATCCTGCGGACCAATTGCGCGACGAAGAAGGATGATGTCAGGCGGGGCAACGCATCATCCGGCGACCAGGCCGATTTCCTGCAGCTTCTCCAGCACTTCGCGGTTTGGCTCGCCCGACACGGTGAGCTTGAAAAGGTCCTGGAACTCCCGGATCGCATCACGGGTTTTTGTCCCGATCCTGCCGTCGACGTCAATTGATTCGTTGCCAAAGGCTTTCAAACCAGCCTGCAGGCGCAAGACGTCATCATTTGAGAGGCCGCCCGTTTGCGCCGGGGCACTGGTATCAGTTTCGGTAATGTCAGCGGATTGCCGCACCGGCTTTTGCGGCACAGCCTTCGGCATCTCCTGAACCGAGATGTCTTTGACTGCCGGCTTCGCCTTGGCCTGCCTGTTTTTTGATTTGGGGGCGGGAATTTTTTCGGCCGGTATCGACGCTGTGCGGATGGCATCCAGCAGCAACGGGTCTATCTCGCCTGTTGGCTCCAGGCCCGCTTCCTGCTGGAATTTGGCGATGGCTGCGCGGGTCTTCGGCCCTGCAAGTCCGTCAACGCTGCCTGAATACATTTTCAGCTGCGCCAGCGCAGTCTGGATGTCGGCCAGCGTCGGATCAGACAGCGGTTTGGCGGCAGACATGGCTGTTTCGCGCGTGACCTTGAAGGATTGCGTCTTGCCATCGCCGGACGTGAGCGAGGCCAACGGCTTTGGCAAAACCGGGGCGACATAAGACTGCATCGAACGGGTGGAAAACAGCGTGTCCTTGTGCTGGAACGGCTGGTAAAAGAGTGCATTGGTGGTGACATAAAACATGACCACTGCGAAAGCGACGCTGCTGCCCGCGATGGCTGGATTATCTGAAATGCGGCGCCCGGCGCCAGACATCAGCATCCCCGCGACATCCATATAGCCTGGCTGGTGTTTAGGCCGTCTTGCGTTGCGTGCCATTTCCCCGCTCCTCAAAAACACGAATGACGCGGACGGATTCATCCGCCGCTGTTTGGGCGGATGTCGGCTCCGCCCCTTTTGCCTGCAATGGAGCCAGCGCCACGGTCACTTTGGTGCCGCGCCCGGGCTCGCTGTCGATTTCAACCGAGCCGCCGTGCAGTCTGGCCATCTGCTTGACCAGTGCCAGTCCAAGCCCGGTGCCTTCGTGACTGCGCGTATGACCATTGTTGACCTGATAAAACGGCGTTCCAACAAGGCGCTGCTGGTTGGCGGTCATTCCGATGCCGTTGTCTTCAACAGTCATCAAGAGCCGATTGTCTTCAACATCCACAAAAAGACGGATCATGCCACACTCCGGCGTGAACTTCAGCGCGTTGGAGAGAAGATTGATCAGAATTTGCTGGCATACGCGCTGATCGCCGTCGAACGTTTCAAATGCGGCCGACGGCTGAAAATCAAGGCCGATCCTCTTCTTCATCGCGCATGGCGAGACCATGCCAATGGCAAACGCGGCGGCATCTGTAGGTGCAAATGATGCTGCATCGAGTTTCATCGTGCCATTTTCTATGCGCGACCAATCAAGCATGGCATTGACGACGCCAAGCAAGTGCATTCCGGACTCGTGAACCAGTTCAATATATTCACGCTGGCGGTCGTTTTGCAGCGGCCCGAACATTTCCTGCTTGAGCATATCGGAAAAGCCGACGATGGCATTGAGCGGCGTGCGCAACTCGTGACTGACAATGGTCAACGCATCGCTTGACGGCGCGGCATTGGCGCGGGCATCCGGCTTTGAGCGCTCGGCTTGAACGACGGTCAGGATGACACTGTCAGACAGAGTTTTGGCAAAGGCGTCAAATGTTGCCCATTCGGGAACACCCTGCACATTGACGCGACCGCTGCGCAGGCGAAAACTTATCGCCTGTAAATTGTCCGCAGCGACATCGTGGTGGTCGGCGGCACGATCCAGCCAGGTCAGGACCTTGACCTTGTCTGCAAGATGAATGCGCTCGCAAAAGCCCTTTGCTTCAAGATCAGCGGCTGTCAAATCCAGATTTGACAGTGCATTCTTGCTTACCGCGCTGACTAACCCTTTTCGCGAGATCTCAAAAACAAGTGCGCCTGTTGGAGTGACCAGCTCTTCAACCAGCGCAAAGGACGGCGATACTGAAAATGGAATTGCGTTGCTTCGCACTTTCGCGGCGGAAAGCGCGTAAGCGATTGCAGCAAGAGCAACCACGCCCAAACCGGCAAATCCGTCTGCAACGAGCGAGCCGAATGGCACCCAGATTGCAGTGATTGACGCTGCTACACAAAGCAGCGCCGCCGAAGTGATCCACGCTTTCCGGCTTTGCGGCGTGCGCCATGCCTCGAAAACAGCGACGGCAAGGATCAAATAGAACAGCGAAGCCAGACCAACCCGACCGCCCGTGGCGACGAGAAACGCAACCGGCGCCATGAGCGCAATTGTGAGGTTGCGGGCCAGTTCCCTGCCCGAGATTGAAAGGCATGCGCCGGCGATCACCGGAATCGCAAAAGCAAGTGCCAGCATCGGGACAATAGAGCCGCTGCTGGAGGGGGCTGGCAGATTGACCCCAAGATGAAGGGTCGACAGCAATGGAACAGAAAACAAGAGGCCGATGACACGTGCTTGCAGGGCAGATTCATCCCGGCTCGCCACGTTGGTGTTCACCCAATTGCGGCACATTGTCGAAACGGATTCGACGCCGGTTCTCCAGATGCCTTTAAATGACGCCACGCTTATGCACTCATCTACGCTTCGCCAGACTGGCGGACTCATCGATGACCGAAACTCGCATTCCCGGTTTAATGAATGAATAAAGGCGGCGCGATTTCAGCTGCCGATTGCCTGTGAGCGGCACCAGATGAACGACTGGCCGACGCTTAACCGGCAACGTGGTAAATGAACCGTTGCGGGAGTTTTACGGGAACAGCGCACAGCCAAAAACTTTTATGTATTTATATCAAGTAGATAGTTGGGTAACGGGTGGTTTTCGCAATGCAATCAATTTGAATTCGCCCATTTCGACCTCGAGCGCATAAACATTAAATCAAACGCTCTGTGCCAACTTTCAAATCGTGCGATTGGCAACCAACCCTGTGGGGAACCGCGTTGATCAGACTGATGTTGCGCCTTGGGTTTTGGGCGGTACTCACCGCCGCCTTGCTGCCAAGTTTGAAGCATGCCGATGTGTTTAAGAGCGGTGTGAATGCGGACACGCTCGGGCAGGCGTTTGAACTGACAATGGCCGATCTTGCAACGGTTTGCGTGCGCAACCCGTCTGCCTGCGAGGCAGGAAAGCTGGGCGCGTCAATGGCTGTTGATCAAGCGAAAGCCGGAGTGCTCGCGGCATACCAAGGCATCCGAACGCAGTTTGACGAGCCCGACAGCGCGCTAAAGACGGGCGGCATCCAAAAGGATTGATGTCAAAATGACGGTCAGGCCCCTAATTGGCTTGTGGCAATCCGTTTCTTTCCCATATTGAGGCTCATTAGAGTAATATGACTTCAGTTGGAATCAAATGCAGCCGGACCTCGACACGATCATCAGCGACTTCGATCTTCTCGATGATTGGGAAGACCGCTACCGCTACATCATTGATCTTGGCAGGTCGCTGGAACCGCTGACGGATGCGTCACGCAGTGACGCCAACAAGGTTCAAGGGTGTGTGAGCCAAGTCTGGCTCGAAACTTCGGTTGGCAGTGGTGCGGACCCGCTGATTTCCTACAAGGGCGATTCTGATGCGCACATCGTGCGCGGGCTCGTCGCGCTTGTTCTGGCGATCTATTCCGGCCAAAAGGCAAGCATTATCCGGGCAACGGACGCACTTGAAATCCTGAAAACGCTTGGCCTTGACCAGCACCTGTCGCCGCAGCGGTCCAACGGGTTGAAGGCGATGGTGCAGCGGATCAGGCGCGACTCTGAAGCCGCGCTTGCCTCGGCATAAGTTTACCTCTGTGATGTGATCTCCGGCCGGTAATCCGCCGCGCCCCATTGGCGCATTTTCTGGCTGTGCGGCGCTTGCGGCCAATAGTGCAGCGACAGGACGGCAAGCCCTGCCTTCAGCATAAACTTTGCCGAACGCTTGGGCCATTTCCGCTCCATCTCGACCTGCTCGAAGCCTTTAAGAAAGCAGCAGATATCGGCGACCACGCCCGAAAGATCGAGGCCGAGGCCTGACAGTGCGGCATCGAAGCGCTGCTTGGCCGCAACGGCTGAGTTGGTCAGAGCTTCCACGCCATTGCTTTCGCCCGAACGCCTGCCCACCGAGACTGACGCTGCCCAGTTCGCCGAGGTGCGCGGCAGCAGCATCGCGCGGGTAAAATCACTACGGATGCGCTCTCCCGCATCAAACTCGGATTGAGAGAAGAACGGCCTGCCGCCCGTCCTTGCGCCGCTTTGCAGCGCCATCAACGGAGATTCATCGACGTTTCTCAGCAGCATTTCAGGCGCTGCCCCCGGAACCGTTTGCAAGTCGTGAAGCTCAAGTTCGGGGCGTTGCCGAAGCTGACCGGCAAGCTCCTGTCCTGCCGGCGACAAGACAATCTGCTGCGCATTGCGCACGATCAGTCCGGCGACGGCAAGGTCTGACAGCACCGCCAGCGGCACATCCAGCGTTTGTGTGCCGAAGCGCAGGCAAAGATTTCCTTCATTTGGAGATTTCGAGATTTTCGACCCGGATTGAAGGAACAGGATTACGGCCTTCCGGCCACGCTTTTGCGCGTTGTTCTCACTTGATGATCTCATGGTTCAGCGCTCCGAAAACGCGCCAAATGCGGCCTGGGCTATGCGCTCGATGGTGCCGACGATGCCGTCGAACTCGTGGTCGTCGCGCATATCCTCAATGAGATGGCAAGCATGGACGACAGTGGACCGGTCGCGGACAAAGCCGGTGGCGACTTCCAGCATCGTCAGGCCAAGCACGACGTGGCAAACATACATGCCGATCTGACGAACGCGTGCAACCGGCGCGTTGGCGCGGGTGTTTGACCTGATTTCGAGGATGGGAATGGCAAAGCACGCCGAAAGAATGTCAATCATTGCGTCGCAAACCGCGATCGTCTCCTCGCACCGCTTCTTGCCAGCCGGACTGAAGCGCCCATCAAACGCAACTTTCAACTCCCGATAGATGGTCCTGTGGGCATCTGCCCTTTTCTGCCTTTTGCAATCCACGTGTGGTCTCCCGAATGATAATAGGAATATTTTCCGCATATTATACTTGACGTACCCATATTTTTGAATTAGGTTGGCTCTATAAGGAGTTAGACCGATGTCAGTGCTTTCAGACCGCCATTTTCATGATGAAGCCGCCGCCTACCGCTTTGTTGAAAAGCGCATTTGGCCGAATGGCGCGACTTGCCCGCATTGCGGCGGCACTGACCGCAATTCCCCGATGAACGGCAAAAGCACCCGCATTGGCACTTACAAGTGCTATGACTGCCGCAAACCGTTCACCGTGAAGATCGGAACCATTTTCGAATCCAGCCACGTGAAAATGCATCTTTGGCTTCAGGCTATTTTCCTGATCGCCTCGTCAAAGAAGGGCATTTCCTCAAACCAGCTTCACCGGACCCTTGGCGTTACCCTGAAAACCGCATGGTTTATGAGCCATCGCATTCGTGAAGCCATGAGCGACGGCAACATGGGTCCGCTTGGCGGCAATGGTGAGATTGTTGAGGCCGACGAGACCTATTTCGGACAGCGTGCAGACAAGCGCACTACCAAAACCAGCGGCGCACCGTTCATCAAGAAGGGCAAGAGCGGCCCCTCAAACAAGCGGGCTATCGTTGGTCTGATCGAGCGCAACGGCTTTGTGCGGACCTTCCATGTGGCGTCTGCTACCAAGGAAAACGTGGCAAACATCGTCACTCAAAACATTGCGCATGAAAGCGTCTTGTTCACCGATGAAAGCCGCCTTTATCCGGCAGTTGGCAAGACCTTCACTGACCATATGACCGTTAAGCATAGCGCCGGTGAATATGTCCGTGGCGGCGTTCATACCAACACCATCGAAAGCTACTTTTCGATTTTCAAGCGTGGTATGCGTGGCACCTATCAGCATTGCGCCGAAAAGCACCTGCATCGGTATCTTGCGGAATTTGATTTCCGTCATAACCGCCGCGTTGCCCTTGGCGTAAACGACGAAACCCGCGCAGCCCGCATCCTTGATGGTGTCGTCGGCAAGCGTCTGACCTATGAAACAGTTGGTGCAAGGTAAGGAGCCCTACGGTGTCTGTCGACCATCAAGATACAAGCGAAAAGCGAAGCGGCAAAAAGGCCAAGAAACTTAGCCAAAAAGAGCAATCCGAGCGGTTTAAGGAAGCCGCTCAATCTCACGAGGCAGACGATTCAGGAGCAGCCTTTGAAAGGGCCATTGCTATTGTTTTGCCGAAAGCGCCTAAACCAACGTTGCCAGATGCTTCATAAAAGAACCTGTCGCTTCGTAAGATGAAGTGGCTTCTTCCTCGGTGTAGGTTTGCTTCGGATGCATCGTTTCGGTGCGATACGCGGAATTGACGTGGAATAGCAGTGCTCGTGCCTTGGACATAGCGTTCTTGGTATCCCCTTTGTCCATCTCCCTTATTTTGTCATCCATATTCGACAACAGAACGCCCCAAGCTAAGGTGCGTCCGGAACTATCCTGAATGGTAGCGGAAAGCTTATCGGCTAATATAGCCACTGCTGCCTCCATAGCTCTCATCAAATGAAAGACAGCGCCGGTCCAGCGACCTAACGCCATGCACTGACGGGCTTCCTCAAAGTCAAATCTTGTTTCTGGAAACTTCTGGGACACATCTAAACCAAAAACATCGCCTTCTTGTCGGGCAAATGCGGACTCGGTTGGCGACAGGCAATAAATGGCACAAATATCGATCTCATCCTCAATGCGACTATTAAGTTCATCAACACGCGCCTGATAGATCTTTCCCCAAAGAGGCGAACCCTTGTAGGTAGTCTTTGTGATACGAAATCTCCTTAGGAATTTCAAAGACAAAGGAAGCTGCAAAGTCACCAGCTCCTTTTCCAAATTATCAAGAAAAGTATCGATCATCTCACCTTGATTTTCGAATCCCTCCAATTCGGAATTGTTTTTCAATCTGGCCAGCCATACGACCGCCTCGAAAAAATGCCTCCCATGCAACTTATACATATCAAGCAAACTCCACAGTTTGCCGGATGCTAATTCGATTCCACGGCCTTCGCCAAGCCTATCAAAATTCATTTGGGTACGCAAAGTATAATATCCTGAATATTTTCTTTTAACGGGAGTTTCAAGTGCGTGGATAAACGCAGCGCGGATTTTGATCACTCTTGCCGCGCAGACCGAAAATTCTATTCAACCTATTGTCTTTATTGACTTATCTTTTTGCGGTAGGATTTGAGGAGACATTTTCAGGGGTGGATAAGAAAATAGAGAAATAAAAATCGCCTGAACTTATCCCCAACGCCAAGACTGCCCTGATGATTGATACGCAAGCAATCCGGGAAACCATGATGAATCGAACCACCTATTTGAAGACCGCGTCTGCAATTCTCAATGGCAGGGCATTGAAGCCGGATAGAACGGCGCGGCCAATGATTGTGCAGGAAATGGCAGGTCAGACAGCATCGTTTGAGAGCAGCATCGTAAGGCTGAAGCCCGGTGAGCGCCGGTTGCTTCTGGCGTCAGTTGCACGGCTGCTTGAACGCGAGCGACGAAAATGCAGAGCGCGGGCGGGTCAATACGACGCCGGGCGGCACGTCAGCCTCTACTTGGCAGTGAAATCAATCACGCAAATCGAAAAACGAAACCCCGGCGAATGAACGCCGGGGTTTGTACAATTGATGGCTTGATCAGCGCGCGCCCTTGCGCTTGCGGCCAAGGCCGATCTTGCGAGCGAGCACGGAACGCGCTGCTGCGTAGTTCGGGGCGACCATCGGGTAATTGGCGTCCAGTTCCCACTTTTCGCGATACTGCTCGGGGGACAGACCGAAATGGGTCATCAGGTGGCGCTTCAACGATTTGAACTTCTTGCCATCTTCGAGGCAGATTATGTAATCGTCGTGGATGGAACGCTTGGGGTTAACGGCCGGCTTCTGCTTCTCAGCAACAGGTGCTGGCGCCGCGGGCACGTCCATGCGGCCAAGCGCGGCATGCACCTCGGAAATAAGCGAAGGCAACTCGCCTGCGGGAACCGAATTGTTGCTTACATAGGCAGCAACGACTTCGGCAGTCAGTTCCATCAGCATTTCGTGGCGGCTGGCGGCATCGTTCATGGAGTCAGACATTTGTTTTTTCCATTTCGGTCTGGTTGTGACATGAAATGCGGCGTCTGCCGCGACTTGATCAATGGCCATTTGCACGCGGACCAAACCTGATCAATGCGTCCTTATTTTACTTCAACTGCCAACTGTCAAATGAAATCTTGGTTTTATGCAGTAATACCGTGCGTTATTTTGACTTTTTTCAACAAATATGAACTTGCAGTAGAAATCTTCAATTCCAGTTTAGTCAAATAAACTTTTTTGCCAATCTACAGGCTATTTACCCAGCGTAAGCTTGGCAATCGCGAACTGCATGCAAAGTCATTTCAATTTCAACTTAGAACAGGCACGGATGAAAACCTGCGTCAGATGCGCCAGATTGGATGTCGCAAGCACATCAAAAGCTGATCACTCCTCAGTGACCATTGCGCGCCGGGCTGTAAAATGCGCCGAAGACGACTATATCTGTGCCATCCAAGGAGCAATGATCATGAAAGAAGCGAGTCCCACCAAAGTCAACAAGACTGACGCAGAATGGCGCGAACTGCTCACCCCGGAACAATATCATGTGGCGCGCAAACATGGCACGGAACGCGCCTTCACCGGGCCAAACTGGGACAATCACGATAAGGGCCTTTATCGCTGCGTCTGTTGCGACAAACCGCTGTTTCGCTCAGAGACCAAGTTTGATTCTGGCACCGGCTGGCCAAGCTATTATGCCCCGGTCGCCCCGGACGCGGTATCCGAACACGCTGACCGAGGGTTTTTCACGACCCGCACCGAAATTCGCTGCGCCGACTGCGACGCACACTTGGGCCATGTGTTCAACGACGGGCCGCGGCCTACGGGATTGCGCTATTGCATGAACGGCACTGCGATGGTCTTTGACAAGGACAAGGGTTAACGGTCAAACCGACTCAGATTCCCGATTTGAAAGGTCAAAGGTTGGAAAACACCGGTTTCGACATGTCTACGCCTGCGCCACGCGCTGCCAAGACGACCATCTCAGACACTCGACACGGCATTACCCGCACGGATGAGTATGCCTGGCTGCGGGCGCACAATTGGCAGGCGGTTTTCCGTGACACGACTTTGCTCGATCCCGCCATCCGGGCGCATCTTGAGGCAGAGAATGCGTACCAGCAGGCGCTGATGGCCGACACGGCTGATCTTCAGAAGCTTTTGTTTGCCGAAATGAAGGGCCGGATCAAGGAAGATGACAGCTCCATTCCGATGAAAGACGGGGCTTACGCCTATGGCATGGCGTTCGTGACCGGCGGCCAGTATCCGCGCTATTTCCGCACGCCGCGTGATGGCGGCGAGCAGGACGTGTTTCTGGACGGCGATGTTGAAGGCGCGGGCAAGCCGTTCTTCAGCCTGGGCGGCGTCGGCCACAGCTTTGATCACAAACGGCTCTTGTGGTCATTTGATGATGCCGGCTCTGAATATTACCGGATGCTGGTGCGTGATCTGACAAGCGGCGAAGACCTTGCCGACCGTGTGGAAAACACCGGCGGCGGCGGGGTGTTTGACGCCGATGCGGATGGGTTCTTCTACACGGTTCTGGATGAGAACCACCGTCCCATCGCGATACGCTATCACCGGCTCGGCACCGACAGCGAAGCCGATGCGACTGTCTACGAAGAAGCTGATCCCGGCTTTTTTATCGATGTGCACGGCAGCATGCTGAACGATCACGTGTTCATTTCGATCAATGACCATGAAACCTCGGAAATCCGGCTGATACCGGCCAATGATCCTTTGGCCATGCCGAAGCTTGTCGCGGCCCGCGAGCCGGGCGTTCAGTACTCGCTGAGCGAGGCTGGCGATGTGTTCTACATTCTGACAAACGCGGGCGGCGCGAAGGATTTCAAGATTTGCCAAGCCCCTGCTGCCACACCGTCTCAGGATCACTGGGCGGATGTGGTTGCGCACCGCGAGGGCTGCCTGATCTTGTCCGTTTCGGCATTCCAGAACCATATGGTGCGGCTCGAGCGCGAGGATGGATTGCCGCGCATAGTCATCCGTGACCGCAGAAGCGGTGAGGAGCATACGATTGCGTTTGCCGAGGAAGCCTATTCGCTCGGGCTGCAAGGCGCGGCGGAGTATGAAACCGACACGATCCGGTTTGTCTATTCTTCGATGACCACGCCGTCGCAAACGTATGATTATGACATGGCGACGCGCGAGCGCACCTTGCTCAAGACGCAGGAAGTGCCAAGCGGCCATGACAGTTTCGACTACATAACGCGCCGGGTGATGGCGCCGAGCCATGATGGCGAGATGGTGCCGGTATCGATGGTTTATCACAAAACCACCAAGCTTGATGGCACTGCCCCGTGCCTGCTCTATGGCTACGGAGCGTATGGCATATCCATACCGTCCGGTTTCAACACCAATTGCCTGTCACTAGCCGACCGCGGTTTTACATGCTGAGCGTGGTCGTCCCCGATGCGCAGGGACGCCTGCAGCAGTACGTTTTCGACGGCGTCACCGCGACCAGTCTGCCGACGTTCAGTTTTACGGCGGCTGATCCCTATCGCCTGTCTGTCCACGCCGGCGTGGCCGGATCGACCGCGATTGCGCCGACGGTCAGCGGCA
>JANPGC010000154.1:0-3513 GCA_031423755.1 Phyllobacteriaceae bacterium
GCCCTGGCGAAGCAATTGGGCGCGACGCACACCGTAAATGCCGGCGCTAAGGATGCAGTGGACTATCTCGATCCGGTGTTCGCGGCGCTTGCACCGGGCCTAGGCGATATCGTGCTCACGCCCGGCCGCGGGAAACGCGATCCGCGCGCCGAGCGCGGTTACATTCACGCAGGGCCCCCGGGCGCTGGGCACTTCGTCAAGATGGTTCACAACGGCATCGAATACGGGCTGATGCAGGCCTATGCCGAGGGATTCGATATTCTGCGCAACAAAGACTCGAAAGAGCTGCCGGAAGACGAGCGGTTCACCCTTGATTTGCCGGACATCGCCGAGGTCTGGCGGCGCGGCAGCGTAGTGTCATCATGGCTGCTCGATCTTGGCGCTGCGGCGCTGGCCAAAGATCCGCAGCTCGAAGTGTTTTCCGGCTTCGTCTCAGATTCCGGTGAGGGCCGCTGGACCGTCGAGGCGGCAATCGAAGAGGCGGTTCCGGCCGATGTGCTGTCCACCGCGCTCTACGCCCGCTTCCGCTCGCGCCAACAGCATACTTTTGCCGAAAAGCTACTGTCGGCAATGCGCTTTGGCTTTGGTGGTCACGTTGAAAGGCGCGAAACGATCACGCCTCTTGGTCCAAGCAATATCAAAGGTGACATCGGTGAAATCCGCTAACCTCCAAATCCTGACCATCAATGGCGGCTCGTCGAGCATCAAGTTCGCGCTGTTTGAGGCAGGCGAGGCGGTGACGCGGACCATGGGTGGTGCCGTTGAACGGATTGGTTCGCGGGAGGCTAGCTTGCGAGTGAAAAGTCTGAAACCGGCGGATGAATTTACGAGGCCGGTGACTGCTCCAGATCACAAAGCGGGACTGGGGGTCTTGATGGAGTGGCTGCAGCAGATTGACGATGCCACTCCCGTGGCCGCAGTGGGGCATCGCGTCGTGCATGGCGGGCCGGATTTTTGGGAGCCGCAGCGCATCACCCCGCAAATGATGGATAAGCTGCGCTCGCTGATTCCGTTCTCTCCCCAGCATCTTCCGCAGGAAATTCTGCTGGCAGAGGCGTTTGGACGCCGGTTTCCGGACGTTCCGCAGGTGGCGTGTTTCGACACCGCCTTTCACCGCGAAATGCCCCGCGTTGCCCGGCAGTTGCCAATCCCGCATCGCTATGAGGCGCTGGGAGTCCGCCGATACGGCTTTCACGGACTGTCCTATGCATTCCTCATGAGCGAGCTTTCAAGCCATGCAGGAGCGGAGGCCGCAGGCGGTCGGGTTATCCTTGCCCATCTTGGCAACGGCGCGAGCCTCGCTGCGGTGCGCAAGGGCAAGCCTATAGACACAAGCATGGGGTTCACGCCGGCCTCCGGATTTCCTATGGGCACCCGGTGCGGCGACATCGATCCCGGCCTCATGTCCTACCTTGCGCGCACGGAACAGATGAGCGCACAGCAGTTCGACGACATGGCCAATACTCAATCCGGACTCTTGGGGCTGTCGGAAACCAGTTCCGACATGCGTGAATTGCTATCCCTTGAAACACAGGATGTGCGCGCGGCCGAGGCCGTTGCACTGTTTTGTTATCAGGTCAGGAAATGGATCGGCGGCTTCGCCGCCGCGCTGGGCGGCGTGGACCAGTTGGTGTTTTCGGGCGGGGTTGGCGAGAACTCGCCTGTGGTACGCGCGCGGATTTGCGACGGATTGGGTTTTTTGGGCATCGAAATAGACCAGCAGCGCAACTCGGCGAATGCGCCGCTGATTTCAGCGCAGGCCGGCGGAGTCGAGGTGCGGGTCATTCGCACTGACGAGGAACTGATGATCGCAAGGTCCGTCATCGCCGACCTCGGTCTTGGCCCTGCTTGATGAATCACCAGAAACTGCCAGACTCTGTGGCGGAGATTGGCGCACGGTCAGAGGCGGCGGAAAAGTAAGTCAGCTCCCTCCATGCTCCACAACGCGGACTTCGCCTGCTATCAAATTGCGAACACAGGCGCGAACCCGCCGCCTGCGGTTCTGAAATTGGTGGTTTGGCCCTGATAAAGCCGCGCCGCCGTCAATAGATGCAGGCCAGCGTAAGTGTAAAGCCTGATATCCATCTTGCGTTGCACGGTTGCACCATCAAGCTTGATCATGCGCTGGCCCGGTGCCGCGAAGGCTTGTGCCACATAGCCGCCACCGGCAATGTCAGCCCATACGCCTTTTGTCACTTTATCGCCGCGATAAACAGCTTTGCCGCCATGGCCGGACAATGGCTTGAAGAACAGGTTCTTGCGATCAGTCCACATTGCATCGATATTTTCAGGCGTAACCAATGTGGTTTTCGGAATGCCTGCCAGCCTTGTCCGCAACTCGTCGGACAAGCCAGCCGCCCTCAGCCAGATTTGATCAGACAGCAAAGTCAGATTTCGTTTGGCCGCGTAGATGGCGTGATTGTGCGGATTTGGCGTGATCACAACCGCGCCGTCCTTGTAGGCCGCAGCGAGTGCGGAATGACTGGGGTCAGCCAATGAAAAATCGACGAGCCGATTGTAGACGAGATCTATCTCCTGTCCGTCAAGAAGGAGTTTGCCCGCTTCATATGCGAGTGCTGCTGCATCGCCAATCATAGCGTCGATACCATGGGCGCGCAACAACTGCCGCGCCAGAATGAATTCGGGATAGAGATATTGTTCTTCCGGCCGGTCATCGATAATCGCCACGCGGCGCGGCTGATCAGTGCCACGCTGAAGTCGCCATTCGGCAGCGAACACGTTGAGCGCCTGCGTCTCGAAGTCTGCTGCCTGCATCGCCATGAGCCCGCGTTCGATTTCGTTGCAACAGGCTTTCTGGGCCTTGGCGAGCAAGGCGTTGATGAAGGCGCCGCCGGCATTGGTGTTCACTTCGATCAGTCTCGGACCACTGTCATCGAGATGAAAATCATAGCCCATGAACGCGCCAAGCGGGCCAAAATCCTTTTGTGCCGATTCCGGTGCCCACGCGAGGACGGCATTTCGGTAGGCGGGCAATCTTGCTGCCGCCTCAATGGCCCCGACGATGCCGCGCATTTGGGCGATATCGTCCGACGAGAGAAACACCAGTACGTTGGAAAGCAGGTTTGGCTTGCTTTCAAGCTGTTCCACGTTGAATGCTGGATCATCCACCGCGCGACCGACCGTTTCCGCCAGCATATTGCGGTCAAGCGTTGTGCAGAGGCAGCGCTGGTTAAGACGGTCAGAGACTTGGGGTTGGCCGGTTTCTGGCATGTTTATGGCCCAGTCATTTCATCAGGACGCGCATTCCATAGCATGATTGCGGGTTCAGCGGCGCGTTGATGTCCATAGCCCAGAATGCTGATTGACGCCGTGTCGAGCAGGAAATGCAATGCATGTTCAATCTCCAGTCCAATCCACCGCGCCGCCAGGACGCAGCCGAGATGACCATGAGAAAAAATGGCGATATCGCCTTCGAGAGTAAGGAGCCGCGCAATTATCAGGTCAGCCCGTGCTGAAACCTGGGCTGGGAATTCACCTCCGGGGCAGCCGTGT
>JANPGC010000155.1:0-9430 GCA_031423755.1 Phyllobacteriaceae bacterium
AAAGGATGGGTCGATGTCAAGTTCACGAGCTTACTGGACATCAACATCTAATTGGGAGCCAGTCGACAGATGCTCTGTGACAATTCCTGTACGTAGACTACGCGGAAAGCCCCAGAGAGCGTTAGATTGAGCCAGGTCGAAACGAATGCATCAATACCTCACAGAATTCCTCGGCTTGATGGCCGTCTTCAGCGTCCTGATCGTCGCCCCCGGCGCAGACTTCGCGCTCGTCATCCGCCAGTGCATCGTCCATGGCCGCCGCACGGCGCTGATCACTTCGGTTGGCATTGGCATCTCGCTGATGTTCCACATTTCCTACACGATCCTCGGCATCGGCCTGATTGTCTCCAAGTCGCTGCTCCTGTTCTCGGCGCTTAAATGGGCGGGCGCGGCCTATCTCGTTTGGCTCGGCATCCAGTCTTGGCGCGAACCGGCGTTCCGCATGGAGGAGTCGCCGGATGACGTGTCCGCACAGACCGTTTCGGCGCCGAAAGCCTTCTTCATGGGCTTCATCACCAACGCGCTGAACCCCAAACCCGTGCTGTTCTTCCTGTCGCTGTTCTCCGCTCTCGTCTCGCCGCACACGCCAGCGCTCGTGCAATTCAGCTACGGCCTCGGCATGGCTGCGGCATTGATTGCCTGGTTTGTGGCCGTGTCGTTCTTCTTCACGTCAAGACCTGTGCGGGAGCGCTTCCTCAAATACGGCCGCGCCTTCAACCGCGTCACCGGCGCGCTGTTCATCGGCCTTGGCGTGCGGCTGGCGCTGGTTCAGGCGAAGGTGGGATGATGTTCCAGGCTATTGCCGATTTGGTCACAAAACCCGGCGCGGCCGTCATTCCGGGGCGGCGCAGCCGAACCCGGAATCCAGTCGCTCCGGTGGTGAAGATTGTCAGTGAGGGCCGAGGCCTGTTCCGTTCGGTCACGTTACCGGCCGGGAAAATAAATGACCAAGCTAGGCGCTCTGGATTCCGGGTTCCGCTGCGCGGCCCCGGAATGACGACCCTGATTGTGTCTAGCCTCTTGACTCAAGCCCCCGCCCACGCCGCCTGCCCGCAGGAACTTTCCATCTACGAAGACACATCCGGCAACAGCCTGACGTTCATACCGCCGCATGACACGCAAGCCGCCGAGCATGAATTCAAACTGCGGATCGGAGCAACGGAATTGCAGGGCATCGTCATGTGGTCGAAAGAGCCTGACCGGCCCAATGGCATCGTCATGGATCATTGCCCGGATGGCGATGTCACCGGCGAGGAGCTGAATGCCTGCACCGTCTGGCAGGGCGTGATCTACGGCCTCACCAAAGACGCCACTGCCCCGTTCATCGGCAAGCGCGGCACGCCTCACGCCGAGGCACTGCTTCTGCCGGACCTGTCGCGCTATGCGATGGAGCACACATACAAGACACCGCTTGCCGGTCCACCGAAAGTGGACGATGTTTTCAGGATGAAGGCTTGTCAGGAATAATCTTCCTGTCCAGCACATGAAAGGTTTGAAGAATGGCTTATGATGTTGTGATTATCGGCTCCGGCCCCGGCGGTTATGTCTGCGCCATAAAGGCGGCGCAGCTGGGGCTGAAGGTTGCGGTGGTTGAAAAGAACCCGACGCTCGGCGGCACCTGCCTCAACATTGGCTGCATTCCGTCCAAGGCGCTGCTGCACGCGTCGGAAATGTTCGAAGAGGCCGGCCATTCGTTTGACGCGCTCGGCGTGGAGATTTCCAAGCCGAAGCTGAACCTCACAAAGATGATGGCGCACAAGGATGCAGTGGTGGACGCCAACGTCAAGGGCGTCGCCTTCCTGTTCAAGAAGAACAAGGTCGACGCGATCACCGGCACTGGCACCGTCATGGGCGAGGGCAAGGTCAAGGTGACGGCCAATGACGGCACCGAATCCATCATTGAGACCAAAAACATCGTCATCGCCACCGGTTCGGATGTTGCAGGCATTCCGGGTGTCGAGGTGGCATTTGATGAAAAGACCATCATCTCATCCACCGGCGCGATTGCTTTGGAAAAAGTGCCGGGCCATCTGGTCGTGGTCGGCGGCGGCGTGATCGGGCTTGAGCTCGGCTCGGTCTGGGCGCGGCTCGGCGCGAAGGTGACAGTGGTGGAATATCTCGACAAGATTCTCGGACCAATGGACGGCGATGTCTCCAAACAGTTCCAGCGCCTGCTGCAGAAGCAGGGCATGGAATTCAGGATGGGCGCCAAGGTTACCGGTGTTGCCAAAGCCAAAAAGGGCGCGACCGTCACCTATGAGCCGGTCGCAGGCGGCGCAGCAGAAACCATCGAGGCCGATGTCGTGCTCGTTGCCACCGGCCGCAAGCCCTATACCCAAGGCCTTGGTTTGGACAAAGCGGGCGTCGTTCTCGACAATCGCGGCCGCGTCGAGGTCGATGGCCATTGGCAGACCTCAGTGCCGGGCATCTATGCCATCGGCGATGTCATCAAGGGCCCGATGCTTGCCCACAAGGCGGAAGACGAAGGCGTAGCCGTTGCCGAAATCATGGCCGGTCAGCATGGCCACGTGAATTTCGATGTGATTCCGGGCGTCGTCTACACCTCGCCGGAAGTCGCGTCCGTCGGCAAGACCGAGGAAGAGCTGAAAGCTGCCGGTATCCAATACAAAGCCGGCAAATTCCCGTTCACCGCCAACGGCCGCGCCCGCGCCATGCAGCACACGGATGGTTTCGTGAAGATTCTGGCCGATGCGGTGACAGACAAGGTGTTGGGTGTGCACATCCTCGGCCATGCCGCAGGCGAACTCATCCATGAATGCTGCGTGCTGATGGAGTTCGGCGGTTCATCGGAAGATCTGGCCCGAACCTGCCACGCCCATCCGACGATGTCGGAAGCCGTGCGCGAGGCGGCGCTGGGGACGTTCGCCAAGTCGATCCATATCTAAGGCAAGCGGCGCGATGCCGCATGGCGCTCATTGTCCTGTCGGCAGATAGTGTTTGCACAGGAGATGCTGCCATGAAACCTGTCGAGATCGCCTTCACCATCCCCGATAGTATCCTGCCGGGCGCGCAGTTTGGCGATGCCTATCAGGTGACTGTCGAAGGCCAGAACCTTGATCCGCTGGAGGCCGCACGCCGTGCGGTCTATGGCGCGCCGTCGTGGATCAATGTGCTCCTGCGGCTGCGAACCATTCTGGTCAAGCCGTTCCGCCTGAAGCCCGGCGCTGATCCTGCACGCGAAAAGGCGACGGCGGACAATATCGGCATCTTCCCTATACTCGACCGCAAGCCGGAGCGCCTCATTCTTGGCATGAATGACAGGCATCTCGATTTCCGGCTGCTGGTGGATGTGAAAGACCTTGGCGGCAGTCGCCAGTCGGTTACGGCTTCGACAATTGTCAAAACCCACAATGCGCTCGGCCGGGTCTACCTTGCCATCGTCAAGCCGTTTCACCGGATCATCGTGCCGGCGATGATCGCCAAGGCTGCCAAGCCCTGAGCGACAGCGGTGCAACAATCAAGCGGCATCCGCGCAGGTATCGTGCGACTTTCGAGCGCAATTGACGCCATGAAAAAGGCCGCCCCGGGAAGGGCGGCCAGTTTTCAAGACGGAAAGGGAAAACCGTCTTGCTCGCGGGGACGGGCGTTAAGGATTGGTTGCAGGTGCCGCAGGCGCGGGTGCAGCCGGGGCCGCTGGTGCAGCCGGGGCTTCCACCTTTGGTGCTTCAACGTTGATGTTCACCGTCTCTGAACCCGGCACTTTTCCACCGGTCATTATATACGCCGCGACTGCGGCCAGTATGACCGCGGTTATTATTGCCGCAGCCCAGCCACCGCCGGATGATGTCTGGATGATGGTAGGCTTGTCGTTGTTTCTGTCTGCCATGGTTGAACTCCTTCATGACTTGGATGAAAGAGAAACGCCTTGTTATGGAAAAGGTTCCCGAAACGACCGTATCGGTGGGCGAAGACGCGACCTGACGGCGTTTCAGCGGCCTGCGACAGTCACCTGATATCCCGCCTCACGGAACTTTTCGACCAAGCCTTGGCTTCCGGCCAGATGCAGAGCGCCAACCGCAATAAAGGCGTTGCCGTTGGCCAAGATCTTCTCGGCGCGTTCGGCCATCACCTTGTTGCGGGCGTTGATCATGGTCTCTTCAAAGTCGCCATATTGAGCCACATCCGTGGAGCCTTCCGGCGAGACGCTTTTCAAGAACGGCATGATCATGCCGACCCGGCCCTGCGTGTAAAGGACGATCATGGTCTCCATGACGTTCTCCATCTCGCTTCCAAGCTTGAGTGTGTCCACCAGTCCCTGGACATGAAACTCGATCGGCAGCGAGGCCATGGCGTCGATTTGCTCGACCATGGTTTCAAGTCCGTCGATTTCCTTGCCGGACGCTTGCGCATCCTGAGCCAGCTTGATGTCGAGAAACGGCGCGCCGTCCTGCTTGCGCTTCAGTTCACAGGCGGGCAGCGCCACGAGACCAGCGATCATCCACGGTTTCATCTTGTTGACGGTCATCAAGGGAATGCCGCGCGCGGCGAGCCCTTTTTCCAGTGCAGCCAGATCCTCGGGCTTCACCAGTGACGACAACGTGGTCGTGTCAGTAAACATCATCAATTCAGGCTTGGCCATCAGCGCGGCGGCGGCCTTCTTCTGGTCGAGGATTTCTGTGGTCTCAATGACCACGGTGTCGGCGCCATCATAGACCTTTTGTGCTTCCGGCGTCAGGTTGATGACACGCGTATCGGTCATGTGCATGGTGCCGAACAGGTAGGATGGTTTCAGTCCGGACTTTTCGATCTTCCAGAGCCGGGCTTCGCCATTGGGCGTCTTGGCCGCATCGGCCTCAATCTTTTTCAATGCCTCAGCGGGCAGGCCGGTCAGCATCTCATGCCCGGCGCAGGCGATTTCGGCCGCGCGGGCTTGGCTGGATGCCATGAAAGCGACAGCCAGGAAGCTGGCGAAGAACAATGCATTGGCGGCAGCGACAATCTTCAGGATTGTCTCTGGCGCGCGGGCGGTGCGAGTGAGAATTGAAACCGTAATCATGTTGCAAAGCCTAACGCGCAAATACGGCCAAACCGTTAAAACGATGCTGAAAATTCGCGGACAATCACGCCCTCGGATGCGCCGAAGCCCAAGCGCCGAGCAGTCTTGCGGCGTCTACGCCGGTGTAAATCTGCGTCGTTGAGAGGCTGGCGTGGCCAAGCAGTTCCTGAATTGACCGCAGATCGCCGCCGCCTGCCAAAAGGTGCGTGGCAAAGGAATGGCGAAGGGCGTGCGGCGTGGCTGAATCCGGCAGGCCGAGCGCACCGCGCAGACGGACCATTTCCTTTTGGATGATTGCCGCCAGCAGCGGTCCGCCGCGCGCGCCGCGAAACAGCGGCTCGCTTGGGTCCAGATGCATCGGGCACAGGGTTTGGTATTTTGCGATTGCTTCGTGGACGACGGCCAGCAGCGGCACAATCCGCTCTTTGCCGCCCTTGCCTGTGATACGCAAGGTTTGCGGCTGGCCGGAAAGCTGCCCGGGTGTCAGCGCCAAGGCTTCAGAAATACGTAGGCCGCAGCCATAGAGCAGTGTCAGCACCGCAGCGTTCCGCGCTGCGATCCACGGCTCTTGCGCCATATCGCCAATGCCGGATGCGACCGCCAGCGCCTGATTGACCTGCAAGGGCTTGGGCAGGGATTTCGGCTGTTTGGGCGCGCGCACCGCACGTGAACCGGCGGCATTGACCAGCCCTTCGCGCTCCAGATGCTTCAAGAATGACCGTATGGCGGCAAGTCCGCGGCCAAGCGTGCGCACGCCCGCACCATCATTTCGACGTTTGGCGAGAAATGACCGGAAGGTGACGGGCTTGACGGTTTCAAGGTCTTTCAGCGACGGCAATTTGCCAAGATGATGCACAAGAAATTCAAAAAACTGCCGTGTGTCGCGCTCATAGGCTTCGACCGTCAGCGGTGAGAAGCGCTTGCCGTTCTGCAAAAGGCCAAGCCAAGCGGCGCGTGCTGCAAAGAGGTCAGCGGAAGCGGGGACGATAAATTCAGGTTTCGTCATTTGCACTCTGCCGATCTTGACGGGAAATACATCTTCGCGCGGCAAGGTTAGCAAGGAGTGAAGAGCGCTGTCCCCTCCCGGCAGTTGGCAGGGCAATTGCGTATCGGATTTTGCTTGAAGTCATGCGCAGTTCCGTCTTTCCGTGGCCGCGAAACGGAACCCGGAATCCAGAGCGCCGACTGCGAAAAGACGGGCTGCGCGACCCAAGATGCGCAAATTTGTGGCGGGCGAAACTGAATTGGCTTCAACTCCAACCTCGGCGATCTGGATTTTGGATCTGCGCTGCGCTTGTCCGGAAGGACGGTTCCGCGTGTGGTGCATTTCGAGATTTCATATGACATTGCGCTCCGTGCAGTTTGGGCGACTATCGCACAAGGCTGCCTTGCGAGTGAGCAATCCGTGGGGAGCCTACGCCAGAGCCCGGCGACCACGGGGATGGAGCTCTACTGTCGCCACGATTTCATTCGCCAACCCATTGAAATTCCTCAACGCGTATCAATTTTTTGCCCGACTTATCCACCTCTCAAAAACCTCGCGCATAATCCACGTGCTCTTTGCAAAGGGACACGGTGTCATGATCCGGGTCGTCGTGGCAAAGGCCGGTGCTTTGGCAGTGGGGGGTCGGATTCCCACTGTGGGTGATGAGCCCTGTGAACAAAGGCGCCAGATGCTGGAGCGATGCTTGCGACTACGGCGCGCGCAAAGGCATTGTCAGCGCAAAAACACCGGACAGGGTGTGTGGCGATGTCACATGCTTATCTACAGCCAAAGACAGGACCACACACCCTGTTTCCCAGACTCTTTCTGAAAGGAGAGAGCGATCTTTGAAATGGCCAGACCGGTGGCGGGGCGTGGCGTTGGACAGGTGTGTCCAAGTTGCCAGCGGCGCGCTGCGCCGTCGAGGGCCCGAGATGCCGGAGCTTGATGGCGGCCTTTGAGGCCCCTCGCGTTTGCGGCGGAATTTGCTGCTCCTGAATCGTTTATTCACGCTGCGCCCCGTGCTAGACCGTTGATGAAATACACTATTGAAGCCATTGCGGAGCAGCATGTTGAAACCAGCAAATCCAGTCCTACTGGCGGTCATCGGTGCCGCGCAGGGCCTGAAGGGCGAAGTCCGGGTCAAGAGCCATACGCAGGCGCCAGACGGATTTGCCGGCTATGGCAAGCTTTATGATGCGTCAGGCCGCGCCTATGAAGTGCTCGAAACGCGTCCATCCAAAGAAGTCGTCATCACACGGTTTGCCGGGATCAATGACCGCAGTGCTGCCGAGGCCTTGACCGGCACGGAACTTTACGTCGACCGCGCGGCGCTGGGCAATCAGGTGACGGCTGAGGACGATTTTCTGCATTCCGATCTCATTGGCCTTTCCGTGAGGGACGAGGAAGGCCATGACCATGGCAAGGTTTCAGCTGTCTTGAATTTCGGTGCCGGGGACATTCTTGAGGTGTCGAAGCATCACGGCCACTCCGCCGCCATACCTTTCACCAAAGCGGCTGTTCCTGACATCAATTTTGAGACAAGGATCATCACAGTCAATGCGCTCGCGGCGGGCCTTGTCGATGATGACGATGATGAGGCGCTCGCCCACCGGCCGCATGCGGAAGCCATCGACAGGCCGCGCGGGCCGAAAGACGCAGGCGGCAACCGGTGACATTCAAGGCCACTGTCCTGACGCTCTATCCGGAGATGTTTCCGGGCCATCTTGGCCTCTCGCTTTCCGGGCGCGCCTTGGCGGATGGCCTGTGGCATATTGAAACCGTGCAAATCCGCGATTTTGCGACCGGCAAACACCGCAATGTCGATGACACGCCGTCCGGCGGCGGCGCGGGCATGGTTCTGCGAGCCGACGTTGTGGCACGGGCGATTGATGCCGCTTCTTCTCCGGGAGATGTTCGCCCGCGTATCCTCATGTCGCCGCGCGGCGTACCGTTGACGCAAGCGCGGGCACGAGAGTTGGCTTCTGGCGAGGGCGTTGTCATTCTGTGCGGCCGGTTTGAGGGCGTGGACGAGCGGGTGATCGAGGCGCGCGAGTTGGAAGAAATCTCCGTCGGAGACTATGTGTTGTCCGGCGGGGAACCAGCGGCGCTGACGCTTCTCGACGCGGTGGTGCGGCTCATCCCCGGTGTGATGGGCAACGAAGCGTCAGGAGCCAACGAGAGTTTTGAGGGCGGACTGCTGGAGCATCCGCACTACACACGGCCTGCAGACTTCGAGGGCCGGACCATTCCAGATGTGCTGATGTCCGGCAATCACAAGAAGATTTCTCAATGGCGGCATGAACAATCGCTGGAGTTGACAAAGGCAAGGCGTCCGGATTTGCTTGAAAAGGCTGTGGCGGACAAAAATTAGCGCCGCCCCCGTGACAATTGCCAATTCATCGTGTAACGACCCGCGCGAAACCGGACTCTGAACACAGAGCCGGACTTCGGACAATCAATGGATTGCGAAGCCGCCCCTGCTTCTTGATGAGGCATAGAGATCCTGCATGACGGGATTTCGAGTGAGGACGCTCTGGCATTCTGAAACAAGAAAGAGTGACACCGATGAACATCATTCAGCAGCTCAATGCCGAGCAAGCCGCCAAGATCGAAGCCATCCGCAAGCTTCCCGACTTCCAGCCGGGCGACACCGTCCGCGTTGCCGTGAAGGTCAAGGAAGGCGAGCGTTCGCGTACGCAGGTCTATGAGGGCGTTTGCATCGCCCGTTCCGGCGCCGGCATTGACGAAAGCTTTACTGTGCGCAAACTGTCCTATGGCGAAGGCGTCGAGCGCGTTTTCCCGGTCTATTCGCCGCTGGTCGAAGGCGTTGAAGTGGTCCGCCGTGGCCGCGTCCGTCGCGCCAAGCTCTATTACCTGCGCGGCCGCACCGGCAAGTCGGCGCGCATCGTTGAGCGCAAGGACCCGCGCAAGGTTGAGGCCAAGACCGCGGCAAAGCCTGCACCGGCTGCAGAGTAAGCTTTACGGCGATTTGAAATTCCGGATGGGCGCGTTCACCGCGCCCTTTTGCATTTGTATCAGATGCCGTCTTTTTCCAACCGGCGTGAATATTGAAACGTCTTTCTCTTGCGCAAAGCCTTCAATCCATGACAGTTTCATGAAAATTGACCAGCCGGACAAAACCGGCGCCTTTGCTGTGGAGTTAAATCATGATTGACCGCCGTTTGCTGCTCTCCCTTATCGCAGGTGCAACGCTTGCTGCCGCCCTGCCATCCGTTGCTGCCGATTTGCCTGACCTTGGCGGCAAGGAAGTCGTGGTTGTCACCGAAAATGCCTATCCGCCGCTGCAGTTTGTCGATCCAAAGACCGGGACGCAGATCGGCTGGGAATATGATGCGATGAACGAGATCGCCAAGCGGCTGAATTTCAAGGTGAAGTACCAGAACACGTCGTGGGATGCGATGATCCAG
>JANPGC010000156.1:0-9314 GCA_031423755.1 Phyllobacteriaceae bacterium
GATGATTGAGGTGAATGAAGAAATCTGATCGGTTGTCAAAGGCGACGTGTCAGCTGAAGTGGCCACGACTGATAATGACAGCATGATTAGGGAAGCGGCAGTCCTGAAGAAAATCGCCAAGAATGTCGTCATCAAGGTTCCGTTGACATGGGATGGCCTCAAGGCATGCAAGAAACTGTCTGACGAAGGCACGAAGACAAACGTGACGCTGTGCTTTGCCGCCAACCAGGCCCTGCTTGCCGCCAAGGCCGGCGCCACCTACATCTCGCCGTTCATTGGCCGTCTCGATGACATCCACCTCAACGGCATGGAGCTGATCGCCGAAATCCGCACCATCTATGACAATTATGACTACAAGACCCAAATCCTCGCCGCGTCCATCCGCACCGTAAATCACGTCAAGGAAGCCGCGCTGATCGGTGCCGACGTGGTCACGGTTCCGGCGGCGACAATCAAGTCGCTTGTCAACCACCCGCTGACCGACAAGGGCCTTGCAGCATTCGTCGCGGACTGGGCCAAGACCGGCCAGAAGATCGGGTGAGTGGTCAACTCTGGTCAATGCAAAAGGCGGGTCGCTTCGGCCCGCCTTTTTTATTTGGCTGAACTGCGGGCCTACCGCGCCAAATCCGCCGCCAGCGCCAGTTTCAGCATGTCTGCAAGCTCCCGTGCTGCGCGGTTCTCGGCATCGCGCTGGGCGCGGAGCGAGGCGAACTGCTGCAGCGGAAAGTCGAACGATGCGGTGGCGACGCGCTTGCCCGATGCGACTGTCTTGCCCGATGTGTCCGTCAGCACATATAGCGCAGACACCACCATGCGGCCCGCCGTAGGCTGGCCGGCATTGCCTGTGGCGTTCTGGATCGAGGCGGCAGAAACGGTCTGCGAGGTGATGCCAAGGTTGAGCGTGTATGCCGGGCTTGCCGGTTCACCAGCGCCACCGGACAGGGCGAAAATCAGCTGGTTGCGCACCTCCTGCGCCACGCGGCTGTCCACTTCCTTGATGCCAATCGAGTTCAGCGCCGCGTTTGTGGTGACACCGGCGGCGTTTGGCGCGCTGTCCGAATAGAGCGGGCGGACCTGACAGCCAGCCATTGCCAGCGAGACAGCGGCGCACAAAAACGCAGTGCGCAGGCGATTGAATTTAGACAACAACATTGACGATCCTCTGCGGCACGACAATCACCTTCTTCGGCATTGACCCTGCAAGCGCCGCCTGCACAAAGTCCAGCGCCATAACGGCGGCTTCGACGGCAGATTGGTCTGCGTCGCGGGCAATTGTCAAATCACCCTTCTTCTTGCCATTGATCTGCACCGGCATGGTGACGTCATTTTCGGCGATCAGCGCCGGATCAAATTTCGGCCAGTCCGCATTAGCGACCATGCCGCTGTTTCCAAGCACCGTCCAGCACTCTTCCGCCAGATGCGGCATCATCGGTGCGATCAGCTGGATGAGGATGCCCGAAGCCTCCCTGGCTGCGGCAGCCGTTGTCGTGTCGGACTTGCCAGCGGCAATTGCAGTCACGGCAGGATTAAGCACGTTGACCAGTTCATAAATGCGCGCGACGGCCTTGTTGAAAGACAGTTTGTCGATGTCATCACCAACAGCCTTCAGCGTCTTGTGCGCCGCCTTGCGGATGACACCAGCGTCGCCATAGGCGCCATTAGGCGCTTCGGCGGATTTGAGACCGGCGGCGGCCTCGCTGATCAACCGCCAGATGCGCTGCACAAAGCGGTGCGCACCTTCAACACCCGCCTCAGTCCAGATCACGTCGCGCTCGGGCGGCGAATCCGACAGCATGAACCAACGGGCGGTGTCTGCGCCATATGAGGCGATGATGTCATCGGGATCGATGGTGTTTTTCTTCGACTTCGACATTTTTTCAATCGAGCCGATCTCGATAGGCGAGCCATCGGAAATCAGTCTGGCCCGGCGCGTCTCGCCTTCGCCTTCGATCAATACATCGGACGGCACCACCCAGCCTGACGCGTTGCGGTACGTCTCGTGCACCACCATGCCTTGCGTGAACAGACCCTTGAACGGCTCGCTGACGCCAAGATGCCCCGTGGCGCTCATCGCCCGGGCAAAGAAGCGCGAGTAGAGCAAATGCAAAATCTCAAGCTCGATGCCGCCGATATACTGGTCCACCGGCAGCCATGCAACCGCCGCCTTACGGTCCGGCGGCTCGTTCATCCACGGCGCGGTGAAGCGGGCGTAATACCAGTACGAATCGACGAACGTGTCCATCGTGTCGGTCTCACGCCGCGCCGCCTTGCCGCACTCAGGGCAGTTCACATGCCGCCAGGTCGGATGCCGGTCGAGCGGGTTGCCCGGACGGTCGAACTCGATGTCGTCCGGCAGTTTCACCGGCAAATCCTTCTTCGGCACCGGTACGACGCCGCATGCCTCGCAGTGGATGACCGGGATCGGGCAGCCCCAGTAGCGCTGGCGCGAAATGCCCCAGTCGCGCAGGCGAAACTGCGTCTTGCGTTCGCCCTGCGGCTGGTTGCCAAGGTTGATTTGCTCAAGCCGCGCGGCGACATCGTTGAATGCAGCCTGCGGCGTCATGCCGTCGAGGAAACGCGAATTGACCATCACGCCGTCGCCGTCATAGGCCTTGTCACCGACGCTCCACGATGGACCTTCAGATTGCGGTGCGACGACGGTGACAATCGGCAACGCATATTTGGTAGCAAAATCAAAGTCGCGCTGGTCATGCGCAGGGCAGCCGAATATCGCGCCCGTGCCATAGTCCATCAGGACAAAGTTGGCGACATAGACCGGCACCAGCCAATCCGGATCAAATGGATGGCGCACACGCACACCGGTATCGAACCCGATCTTCTCCGCCGTTTCCACAGCCGCGACCGATGTGCCCATCTGGCGGCATTTGTCGGCAAACGCGGCGAGTTCTGCATTGTTTTCAGCCAGCGCCTTGGCCAGCGGATGGTCGGCGGCAATGGCGAGGAATGACGCGCCAAACAGCGTGTCTGGACGTGTGGTGTAGACTTCGATCTCGCCCACGGGCGCATCGCCTGCCACTTCCCAGCGCAACAGCAGACCTTCAGACTTGCCGATCCAGTTGCGCTGCATCAGCCGCACTTTTTCCGGCCAGCCCGGCAACTCATCGAGCGAGGTCAGAAGGTCTTCGGAGAAATCCGTGATCTTGAAGAACCATTGCACAAGATCGCGCTGCTCGACCAACGCGCCGGAGCGCCAGCCGCGGCCGTCGATGACCTGCTCGTTTGCGAGCACGGTCATGTCTTCAGGGTCCCAATTGACCTTGGACTGCTTGCGGTAAACCAGTCCCTTGTCGAGAAAGTCGACAAACAGCATCTGCTGGCGGTGATAGTAATCGACATCGCAGGTCGCGAACTCGCGCGACCAGTCAAGCGACAGGCCCATGGATTTGAGCTGCCGTTTCATCGTCGCGATGTTCTGGTAGGTCCAGTCCTTCGGATGCACCTTGTTCTGCATCGCCGCATTTTCTGCCGGCATGCCAAATGCGTCCCAGCCCATCGGGTGCAGCACGTTATAACCGCGCGCGCGCTTCGTCCGCGCCACCACATCGCCCATCGCATAATTGCGCACATGGCCCATATGAATGCGGCCAGATGGATAGGGAAACATCTCGAGGACGTAATATTTCTCACGCGGATCGTCATTGTCCGTCTCGAACAATTTCGCCTCGTCCCAGGCCTTCTGCCAGCGGGATTCAGCGTCGCGCGGATTGTAGCGTTCGGTTGCCATGAACGGTCATTCTCTGCAAAGAGGGTTCGGAGCGTGGCTCCAGGATTTTGGCGGACCTTCACCATGATTGCGCGAAGGCGTCAACAGGATTGGCTTGATGGAAATGCAAAGACCATGACAACGATCATCGAAAGACTGGCTGAAGTGCGCGCGAAGATGGCGCAGGCGGAAGGAAAGGCGGACCGCGCAAAAGACGGGACCGCGCTGGTTGCCGTATCCAAAACATTTGACGCCGACGACATCCGCCCCGTGCTTGAAGCTGGGCAACGCGTGTTTGGCGAGAACCGCGTGCAGGAGGCGCAAGGCAAATGGCCGCAGCTGAAGGCGGAGTATGCGGGCGTTGAACTGCATCTGATCGGCCCGCTGCAATCCAACAAGGCGGCAGAAGCAGTCGCGCTGTTTGACGTGATCCAGACTGTCGACCGCGAGAAGATCGCGGCCGTGCTGTCGGCAGAGATAAAGAAACAGAGCCGGACGCCCAAGCTCTATGTGCAGGTCAATACGGGCCTTGAAGAACAGAAAGCCGGCATCAACCCGCGCGAAACGCTAGCCTTCGTCATCCGCTGCCGCGAGGTTTATGGCCTGCCCATCGAAGGTCTGATGTGCATCCCGCCAGCCGATGAGAACCCCGGTCCGCATTTTGCCCTGCTGCGGAAACTGGCGCAGGAGTGTGGGGTTGAGAAACTGTCGATGGGGATGTCGGGCGATTATGAAACGGCGATCGCGTTTGGGGCTACGCATATAAGGGTGGGGTCGGCGATATTTGGGGTGCGGGATTGATCTGGAGCTACTCAGGAAATGTTTCTGATTGCCGGGTAGGGACAAAAAAGCTATTATATCCACAACTAAATCCAGGCTGATGTCATGAAGTTGATGAGTTCCAAAGAGATCAAGGATCACTATGGCGCGTTTTCCGACACTGCGCGGCGCGAGACGGTAGTCCACACGTCTCACGGCAGGCCAACACTGGTGACCATTTCAGTGGACCGGGCAAAAGGCATACCTGAGCTCAACAGGGAAATCTCGGCAGCGGCGGCCATCGACAAGACCGAAATGCTCGCGCGGCTGCGCATTTTCGCGGGCGTTGGCGTGGCCTTGGTCGGCAGCCAGTTGGCCGAAGATCTGGATGAGCGCAGCCGCCATTTCCGCGGAAACGATGAATAGGCTCGCGCAGGCCCGGAAGCTCTATGTCGATGCCAATCTGATCATCTATTTTTTTGAGTGCGAAGATGACCTGCATGACAGAGTTGCGAATCTTCTCAATCAGGCTGTTCTTGTCGGGACGCCCATCATCGTCAGCGAAATCGGTGTCGCCGAATGCCTTTACGGTGCCTTCCGCCTGCAAAATCAGGCGCTTGAAAAAAAGTATCGGGAGTTTTTTTACGATCTGCCGCTGATCCGGCTTGAGACGGTGGATGGCGAAAAGCTGATCGCAGCAGCAGCGTTTGGTGCCAGCAAGGGATTGAAGCTGGTAGACGCCGTTCACTTTGCCGCAGCCGTCGAAACCGGCTGCGATGTGTTCGTAACGAACGACCGCCGCTTTCAATCCAGCCATGGAGTGACGGTTGTACAACTGCGCGATATTGAGATTCAGCCCTGAAACTTGGCTAGACTGCCCCCCGATTGCCGCCGCGCTTTGCTCCGGCTACACTGCCCGCAAGAACAACGGGAAAGCGCGCAGCCGCTTCAATCATGGCTTCAAACACCGGGACGGACCTTATCAGCGGCATCTCTGCTGCCACAATCGCCAGCTTCAAGTCCAAACAAGACGGCGCATACGCTGCCAAACGCCAGACAACCAAGGCGGCGCTGGCTACTGTGAAACCCGCCTTCCTGTCCGGCGTGCCGATGCATTGGATGCTCGATTGGCCGATGCCTTTTCCAATGCTGGTGGACAAGGCTTGGGACGCCTCTATCCGCGATATTGACAGCAATGAGCTGGATGATTTCTGCCTCGGCGACACGGGCTCGATGTTTGGCCATTCGCCCGCGCCGGTCGCCAAAGCCATCCGCAAACAGGCCAAGCGCGGCCTCACCTACATGCTGCCGACAGAGGATGCGCTGGCTGTCGGCGAATTGCTGACTGACATGTTTGGCCCGTTCCGCTGGCAGATCGCCACGACGGCAAGCGATGCCAATCGCTTTGCGCTGCGCGTTGCGCGCGCCGTAACGGGACGCACCAAAACACTGGTCTTCAACGGTTGCTATCATGGCGCGGTGGATGAGACCTATGTGAAACTGAAGGACGGCAAGACCATGCAGAAGCCGGGTCTGGTCGGGCAGTCTGTCGATCTGACGCAAAATTCCGTTGTTGCCGAGTTCAACGACGTGTCAGGACTGGAAAAGCTTCTGGCCAAGAAAGACGTCGCCTGCGTCATCATGGAACCGGTGCTGACCAACTCCTGCATGGTCCTGCCTCAACCGGGTTTTCTGGATGCTGTGCGCAAGATGACGCGCGACGCCGGAACGTTGCTGCTTATTGACGAAACCCATACCATCTCGACCGGCCTCGGCGGCTACACCAGAAGCCACAAACTCGAGCCGGACATTTTCGTGCTCGGCAAGCCGGTCGCAGGCGGTGTTCCAGCGTCAGTCTGGGGATTGAGCCAAGAAGTTGCCGACCGGTTCGCCGTATTCAACTCCACCCGCGAGCCGGGCTATTCCGGCATCGGCACGACACTTTCCGCCAACCCGCTGCAATTCGCTGCCATGCGCGCGTGTCTCTCCAAGGTCATGACGAAGAAGAACTATGCCCGCATGGAAAAGCTGGCGGCGCGGCTCGAAACGGGTCTCGCCAAAGTTATCCAAACCCGCAAACTGCCCTGGCACGTCGCCCGCGTCGGTGCGCGCGTCGAATTTATCTGCGCGCCCGAACCCTTGAAAACAGGTGCGGAAGCCTACGCCGCGCATCGACCGGAACTTGAAGCCGCCATCCACATCGGCCTCCTCAACCGCGGCTCGCTGATCGCGCCGTTTCACAACATGATGCTGATCTCACCGGTGACGCGAAAACGGCAGGTTGATCATCTGATCGACAATTTCGCCGCCGTCACGCTTGAACTCACTGCCTGAAAGACCTGAAAATCATGATATCCCCGTCCGGCTCGACCCCAGAAGAAGCCCGCGCATTCCTTGATGCGCACCCTGAAATCGAGGCCTTTGACATTGTCCTGACCGACGCCAATGGCATTGGCCGCGGCAAGATCATCCGACGCCATGAGTTGATGACGCTTTTTGAGAGCGGTCGCCATTTGCCGATCTCGATCCTCGGCCTCGACATAACGGGCGAGGACGTGCACGAGACGGGTCTCATCTGGGATTCTGGCGACGGCGACATGCGCGCCTGGCCGATCCCTGCCACCATTGCCCCGCTGCATGGCACCAACCCGCCGCGCGGCCAGTTGCTGATGTCGATGTTCCATCTCGACGGCGCACCGATGACCTCGGACCCGCGCCTTGCCTTGAAGCGGCAGGTGGATGAAATGGCCGCTGACGGCCTTTTTCCGGCAGGCGCGTTCAAGCTGGAATTCTTCCTTTTGTCCAACGAACGCGATGCAAATGGCAAGGTCCAGCCCGCCGCAGCCGTGTTGGACGGGCGCAAGAGCGGCAAGACGGAGGTCTATTCCGTCGACCATCTTCTCGGCATGGAGCCGCTGTTTGCCGACGTTTATGAAGCGGCAAAGATCGAAGGCATTCCCGCCGAGACGCTCATCTCCGAATATGCGCCTGGCCAGTATGAGCTCACGCTGAACTATCGGCACGATGTACTGCAAGCAGCCGATGATCTGGTCCGGCTCAAGCGCATCGTCCGCGCCCAAGCCCGCCGACACGGCGTCACCGCCTGCTTCATGGCCAAGCCCATCGCCGATTACGCCGGCTCCGGCATGCACTTCCACGTCTCACTGCGTGACAAGACTGGGGCCAACATTTTCACCGAAGAAGTTGAGGGTCATTGGAAGCCCGAAGTGCTGCATGCCATCGGCGGCATGATTGAAACCATGGGCGAGAGCATGCTGGTGTTTGCGCCGCACGCCAATTCCTGGCGGCGCTTCACCTCGCAATCCTACGCGCCGGTATCGCCGACATGGGGCGTGAACAACCGCTCTGTCGCGCTGCGCATTCCAGCCGGTTCCAAGAAGGCGCGGCGCATTGAGCACCGCCCCTCGGGAGTGGACGCCAACCCCTATCTGGTCGCCGCAACTGTACTGGCGGCGTTGCGCCAAGGTCTGAAAAACCGCATTGACCCCGGCAAAGAGACGACCGGCAACGGCTACGAAAACAGCGCGAATGCTGATCGAATTCCGCGCGATTGGCGCTCGGCGATTGCTGCGGCGAAGAATTCGGAGTTTTTGAAGTCAGCGCTCGGCCAGGACCTGCACCGCACGTTCGTGGCGATCAAGGAATCTGAATATCTGCGGGTGGCACGGACAATTGCCGACGTGGATTACCAGCTGTATTTGCACGAGGTGTGAGGCGTCGCTCCAGCCTTCCCCGTTGCGGGAAAGCTGGACACTACCACGTCCGCCTCGGCCCGTTGTCGATGTGATAAAACCCCGACGGATATCTGTTCAGCCCGCCGACTTCGCCCTGCGCCGCGAGATATTGCATCAGGCCGCGGCTTGAACCGTGAACGCGGAAATCGACGGCGCGGCAGGACAGGTGCATGGACTTGCCTTTGCCACCGACCGTGCGGTTCTTGCCAGGCGATCGGTAAGTGGAATTCACTGTCACCGGACCATATTTTGCCGACACACGGGCAATGACCGCGCGCAGCGAAGCCGGAATGCACTTGGATGGCGCGCGGTACTCGACATGCGACTTGCCGCGCGGCAGTGCCGCAAGAATCAGCGGGTTCATCTGGTCATAGATGGAGTCTGCCAGATGCGCATGCTCTTCGCCGAAATCATGGACCGCAAGGGCCTGACGCGGATTTTGGGCGATGCCAAACGGATTGGCGGCGGCCGGTATTTGGAGAACCGGTGCTGCGGCGAGCGCCGCAGCGGCGAAAGCAAATGCCGTCGCTCGCCGGGTCGCCCGGCGGCTGAACTTTATACGCATGCAACACTCCACACTTGGTAGCCTTGCAAAAAACGCAGGGCAGACAATCCACATCAATCAAAATTGCTGTGGCGACTGGGGTTCTAGGGTGAAATGTGGCGAAAAAGTGCAATCATTGATCACTCAATGTAACGCAGCGTAACAGCAGGGTTGCAAAAGCTGCGAATGGCATGCAAACGGCGTTTCGGAATCGATCCGTGCCCAATGTCTAATTTCAAAACCGGAAGTCTCTTGCTATTGCACGCTCGAAAGGGCGCAATGGAAGAAATTGTGTCCGGCGGCGCGGGTACCACGCAACGGTTTTCCTGGAGGAGTTTTTAATGTCAGACAAGGTCTACAAGGTTCTGCCATCGGCGAAGAAAAACGCTTTGATCAACAACGACACCTACCTGAAATGGTACAAGGAGTCAGTCAACAATCCGGACAAGTTCTGGAGCAAGCATGGCAAGCGCATTGACTGGTTCAAGCCGTATACCAAGGTCAAGAACACCTCTTTCACCGGCAAGGTCGG
>JANPGC010000157.1:0-1508 GCA_031423755.1 Phyllobacteriaceae bacterium
TCAACGACATTCACGACTTTAATGCTGGTGATGAATTGATCCGGCAGGTTGGCTCGCGCCTTGAGAAGCTTGTCGGCACCATTGGCCAGGTCGGCAGGCTTGGCGGCGGCGAGTTCGGCCTCATACTGCAGACGACGGACAATCCGGAAGAGATTGAGGCGGTGGCCGAGCATCTTATCGACATGCTGTCTGGGACATATAACGTTGATGGCATCGTCGCCTCTATAACCTGCAGCATTGGCATCGTCGAACTCAAGAAGGGCGCCAGTGTCGCTGATACGATCCGCGGCGCGCATATGGCGCTCAAACAGACACGGATGACCGGACGCGGGTGCTGGACGCTCTACTCTGAAGAAATGAATGTGCGCGAGAAATACCGGAACTGGATCGAAGTGGAAATGCGAAGCGCGCACCAGCGCAACGAGTTCCATTTCTATTATCAGCCACAATTCAACATGACTGACGGCACCATCCGCGGCTTCGAGGCGCTGATGCGCTGGAAGCATCCGACGCGTGGCTATATTCCACCACTCGACTTCATCAAGATTGCCGAGGAGACAGGCTACATCAACGTGCTCGGCCGCTGGGCCATCATGCAGGCCTGCCGCGATGCGCTGGAATTTCCAAATGACGTGCCTATCGCCGTCAATATTTCTCCGATGCAATTCCTAAACGGTGACATTACCAAGATCGTTCAGGACGCGCTCTCAAAGACCGGCCTGCCTCCGCGCCGCCTTGAGTTGGAATTGACGGAATCAACCCTTTTCGAAGATCGGTCGCGTGCCGCAAAAGTGTTTGAAAAGCTTGCGCAATTGGGCGTTCAGATTGCAATTGACGATTTTGGCACAGGCTACTCCAATCTGGGCTATCTGGCAGACTTGCCATTCACGAAGCTCAAGATCGACAAGACTTTCATCGACCGGATCGAGCGCGACATGCATATGGCGCAGATCGTATCGGCGATCATTGCGCTGGCGCGGGGGCTTGGTGCCACTGCTGTTGCCGAGGGCGTTGAGTCGCGCAATCAGGAGGTCTTGCTCAGAGCCGCCGGCTGCACTGTCATCCAGGGCTACCTTTTTGGCAAGCCTCAGCCAAAACACCTTGCCATCAAGACTGTCAACCTCAGCCGAGGCGATCGGGATTTCGCGGCGGGCACCCAAGCGGGCTTTGCGCAGGTTGCTTAAAAGGCAAACTGAACCGCCCCGGGATTGATGGAGGCTGATTGGGTTAAGTCAAGAGGCCATTTCGGTGGCGTCCATAATGGCCTAGTAGTTTTGTTCGGCCTCGACCGGCGGGATGCTGCCGATCGGCTCCAGCAGACACCGGCGATTGAACCAGTCGACCCATTCCAGAGTAGCGAACTAGACGGCTTCGAACGACCGTCGCACCTTTTGGCGGTACACCGCACAGTTTCGTGACCGGTGCCAGCGGCGCACGTTGCATCACCGTGCTGACGCCCGGCGGTTTCGAAGGATTCTTTGCCGAAATGGCCCATGGCCAGTTCCGGA
>JANPGC010000158.1:0-2318 GCA_031423755.1 Phyllobacteriaceae bacterium
GACTCTTGCCCCTTGTGGCGGTTGGATTTGGGTATATCGGCCTTGCCCGGTTTGTGACGCAGCAAATTGTGATTACAGGCGCGTTGATCAGCACCATGTTTCTCGGCTTTCAAAGCGCGCGGTCGCTGCAGGACGAGGGCGCGTTTGCCCATTCGGGCTTTGGCCAGATGCTGGGGCGGCAGTTTGGCTTCGGCGACGCTGCGCTCGACAGGATTGGCGTGCTTATCAGCCTATTGGTCAATCTTCTGGTGCTCGCCGTCGGAATTCCGCTCATCCTCATGCAATGGCGCTTTCGCTGGGAGGATATCAGCGCGTGGATATACAAGGCGGTCAACGGCTTCACCATTGGTTCGGTGACCATTTCGCTGGTTGGCGTCCTGACCGGTATCTTCGCCTTCGCGTTCGTTCTTTTCTTTACGCGCTGGTTCCAGCGCTGGCTCGACGGCAATATTTTGTCACGGGGGAAGATCGATTCCGGCGTGCGCCATTCGATCAAGACTGCGTTTGGATATGCAGGGATGGCGATTGCCGGTCTGATTGGCATCTCGGCTGCCGGCATTGATCTTTCCAGTCTTGCGCTTGTCGCAGGCGCACTGTCGCTTGGAATTGGCTTTGGCCTTCAGAACATTGTCTCGAACTTTGTGTCCGGCCTGATCTTGCTCGCAGAGCGGCCTTTCAAGGTTGGTGACTGGATCGAGGCGGGGACGACGGCTGGTTTCGTGAAGAAAATCTCCGTACGCGCCACTGAAGTTGAGACATTTCACCGGCAGACGGTCATTTTGCCGAACTCGGTGCTTATCAATGCCGCAGTCGGCAACTGGACGCACCGGAACAAACTTGGACGGGTCGATATTCCGCTTGGCGTTGCCTATACGACCGATCCGGCGCGGCTGCAGGAGATATTGCTGGAAATTGCCCGCGCGCATCCGCTTGTGCTGAAAACGCCGGAGCCGTTTGTGTTTTTCAAGGCGTTCGGCACTGTGACACTCGACTTTGAGCTTCGGATTCATCTTGGCGACATTACGCAGATTACTGCTGTTCAAAATGACCTGCGCTTTGCGATCTTCCGTCGCCTGAAGGAGGCGGGGATTGAAATTCCGTTCCCGAGGGACAATATCACCTTCCCGCCGGTCAAGCCTGTTGCGCCAGACGAGGCGGGGATTGTTCCGACGCAGATTGACGTTGCGCCAGTTTCCACACAAAAGGCAAAGCCTGTAAAAAGCTGAACGGGACGTTCAGGTGGCGTTCAGGTGACTGGAACTATAGAGTGCATGTAACGCGGGGTTCCCGCACTTTACAGAGAGGCGGCGCAGACGCGCCGGTCGAACATGAAGAAATTCAGTATTGCCTTTGTTTCGGTGCTTTTGATGGCGGGCACGGCGTCTGCTGCAAGCATCGTCAACCGCGATGCAGACGCTCAGACGGTTGTCGTGACCGAAGGCGCAGACAAGACGGAACTTACAGTGGGTCCGGGCGAATCTGTCGAGTTTTGCGGCGGCGGCTGCTTTGTGACCATGCCGAATGGCGACCGTCAGGCGTTGACAGGTTCGGAAACCGTTGAAATCTCCGGTGGTGCGGGCGTTATCAAGTAACGGATTGCCACAACAGGTGTTGCGAAAGGCCGGGATCATTCCTGGCCTTTTTTGTTCGTTTACCGTTTTTCGAAATGTTCGCGCCTGAAGCGCCGCGTTCACCCTTCCTTTGACTGTGAATGCTAGTTTGATGCGATGGAAGCGCGTTCAGACCGCAACAGCCTGCCCTTGGCAGTGGACCTCGACGGGACGGTGATTGTCACTGACCTGTTCTGGGAAGCGTTGGTGCGTCTGTTCAAATCCAATCCGTTGCTGCTGCTTCTGGCGCCATTCTGGCTGATGCGAGGCAAGGCTTTCATCAAGCAGGAGCTGGCCCGGCGCGTGTTGATCGATGCCAAGTCGCTGCCTTACCGCGCTGATTTTATTGAGTTCCTGCGTGCTGAGAAGGCGCAAGGACGTAAACTGGTGCTGGCCACTGGTAGTCCCAAACCCTTTGCCGACGCCATTGCCGGGCATCTTGGCCTGTTCGATCAGGTCATGGCCACTGAAGGCGAAGTCAATCTGACTTCATCGCGCAAGCGCGATGCGTTGGTGGCGGCGTTTGGCGATGGCGGTTTTGACTACGCTGGCAATAGCCGTGAAGACATCAAGGTGTTCGAAGCGGCCTCGAATGCGATCATCGTCGCGCCGGACAAGGTTGCCTCCCGCTATCAGGCTGCGAACGGCGGCATGTTGATCCCCGGCAACAAGCAAAGCTTCAAGACCATGTTCAAGCTGCTGCGCGTG
>JANPGC010000159.1:0-6653 GCA_031423755.1 Phyllobacteriaceae bacterium
CACACATCGTTGAAATAGCCGTCGTCCTTGCCGTCCATAATGTCGTGCAGCATTTCACCAATGCGTAACCCTGCTGCCCTGATCGACGAACGGGTCGTCGAGACCGTCGGCACCATGTTATCGGCGCTGATGTACGGGAACACGTCATCATGCGCGATCAATGAGATGTCATCGCCAAGTTTCAGTCCGGCAGTACGCACCGCGCGCATTGCCCCGAGGGCTGACATCATCGACCCTGCAATCACCGCAGTCGGCTGCTCTTTTAACTCAAGGAATCCGGCCATCAGCCGAAAGCCCATTTCATCCGTGAACTCGCCGTTTCCCAGCAAAGTTTCATCCACCGTCAGTCCACGCTCCATATGCGCCGCGCGAAAGCCCTGATCGCGATGCTCGGCGAATGTGCGGCCCTTCTGTCCGTTGATGAACGCGATGCGCGAATGGCCAAGGTCTGCCAGATATCCGGTCGCTTGCTTTATTGCGCCGAAATTGTCGATGTCCATGAAGTGATACGGCAGATCTGATTTGGTTCGGCCATGCATAATGAATGGCAGGCCAAGCTGGGTAAGAAAAGCGATGCGGTCATCCTCGACTGTCGGCGAGTGAAGTATGACCGCATCAACCCGCTTGGAAGCGGCAAGTCGCCTGTAGGTTTGCAGTTCCGCCTCGCGCGACACGACCGTTGAAAGCAGCATGTCAATGCCGTCTTCCTCAAGCCGCGTGCCCAGACCGCCCATGAACTCACTGGTGTGCGGGCCAAACTCCGAGCCACCGCGGAACACGATGCCAATGGCGCCGGCGCGCCCGGTCGCCAGGCCAATCGCAGAGCGGTTGGGATGGTAGCCATATTTGCGCGCAGCCTCCGCGACACGCTCGCGTGTTTCAGTCTTGACCTCCGGATATCCAGACAGCGCGCGGCTCACTGTCGTCTGCGACAGGCCGAGTTTGCGTGAAAATTCCTTCAGGTTCATACGATTTGTTCACGCTGTTGACCAAAAATAGCCCTCAGCAATCCCCCCGGAAATGATAGGCCTCGACGTTCGCCATCAAATGCCAAAACCAAATTGCTCCGGTGATCAGCATCATTTGAAAGCGTTATCGATTTCAACACTGGACCAACTGCAAAATTTTGGCAAGCCAATGTCAAAGGCTATCCGTGCCATCCGCACGGTGCTCTTGATTATCCAATTGAAACATATTGATTTTTGACCATTTGCCTCGTTGGTTTCGAGATTTGATCACGTTGCGCAATGTGCCACTTGACAAAAATCGTCAATATGGGATTAATAATTTAAAGCGCTTTCAAATTTCGTTTCGCAATGAAATGTCGTCACGCTTTCGCCGCCGCTTGTCTGGGAGGATATTCGCGGGCTGCGCGGCATATTTGTTCAATCACCACCGGGAGGACTACCAATGAAAATCAAGTCAATGTTTGCCGGTCTCGCAGCTGGCACCATGCTGATGTCGGGTGTCGCGTCAGCGGCCAATATCAGCTTTGTTTCCGGCGCGACCGGCAACGATCTCGCCATTTTCCAGGAACAGGTTAAGCCTTGGGAAGCAAAAACCGGCAATACGGTCACCATCGTCCCGATGCCGTCTTCGACATCCGACCAGTTCGGCCAGTACCGCCTGTGGCTGGCAGCCGGCAACAGCGACATCGATTTGTACCAGATGGATGTGATCTGGGCACCGCAGCTGGCTGACCAGTTTGTCGATCTGACCGAAGCCGCCAAGGACATCGCGCCACTGCACTTCCCGTCGATTATTGAATCGCAGACCGTCGGCGGCAAGCTCGTTGCCATGCCATTGTTCACCGATGCGCCGGCCCTCTACTACCGCAAGGACTTGCTCGAAAAGTATGGCAAGACCGCTCCGAAGACCTGGGACGAAATGGCAGCGATTGCCGAAGAGATCCAGAACAAGGAACGCGAAGGCGGCAACAAGGACATGCAGGGTTTTGTGTTCCAGGGCAATGCCTATGAAGGCCTGACCTGTGACGCTCTTGAGTGGGTTAAGTCATCCGGTGGTGGCCAGATCGTCGAGGCTGACGGCACGATCTCGATCAACAACGAGAAGGCCGCCGCTGCTATCGATCGCGTCAAAGGCTGGATCGGCAAGATCTCTCCGGAAGGTGTCTTGGCTTATCAGGAAGAAGAGTCCCGCGGCGTCTGGCAGGTCGGCAATGCCGTGTTCATGCGCAACTGGCCTTACGCCTATGGCCTCGGCAACAGCGACGACTCCAAGGTGAAGGGCCTGTTCGACGTTGTCCCGCTGCCATCAGGCGGTGAAGGCGGCGGTTCGGCTGCGACGCTTGGCGGCTGGAACGTCGGCGTTTCGAAATATTCCAAGAACCAGGAAGCAGCGATTGATCTCGTCAAGTTCCTCGGCTCGGCGGAATACCAGAAGCAGAACGCGATCAAGGGCTCCAAGCTCCCGACCATCATCTCGCTTTATGACGATGCGGACATCGCCGCTGCCCAGCCGATCATCCCGCGCTGGAAGGAAGTGTTCCTGAACGCGGTTCCGCGTCCTTCAGCTCCGACCAAGGTCAAGTACAACGAAGTGTCGTCGCTGTTCTGGTCTGCTGTGCACGACACGCTGTCGGGCAAGGGCTCGGGCGCAGAGAACCTCGAAATTCTCGAGGCCAAGCTGACCGAACTCAAGGCCGACGCCTGGTAATCTCCCACTTTTGAAGGCGATGCGCTGCTTCAATGCAGCGCATCTGTTCGCCAATCAGGGACGGGCGCTCTGCCCGTCTCGCTGTCAGTCATATAGTTGCTGAAGCCAAATGTGGGGGCCGCGCTGGCGGCGTCCATGCAACGGGGAGCTTGGGAGGCAATCCGCATGAGCACAGTCTCGTCAGCCGCACCTGCGGGCGCGGTCAAGAACAACATTTCAGAATTGCAAGCCGAGCGACTGCGCGCCGCGCGCTGGTTCCTTGTGCCAATGGTCATCGCGTTGATCATTGTCGCAGGTTGGCCGCTCTACCGCACCATCTACTTCTCGTTCACCAACGCTTCGCTCACCGATCTTTATAATTCCAAGTTCATCGGTTTCGACAATTATCTGAGATGGACGACGATGAAGAGCGGCAAAGTCCTGTGGGGCGGATTGCTGGCCGATCCGGCTTGGTGGAACGCTCTTTGGAATACGCTCCGTTTTGCCTTCACGTCCGTCATTCTGGAAACCATACTCGGCACAATCGTTGCGCTTGTCCTCAACGCGGAATTCAAGGGCCGGGGCATTGTGCGCGCGGCCATCCTGATCCCGTGGGCGATCCCGACCATCGTGTCGGCGAAAATGTGGTCTTGGATGCTCAACGACCAGTTTGGCATCCTGAATGATCTGTTTGTGCGCATGCACCTGATCGAAAAGCCGATTGCCTGGGCGGCCACTGCCGACACTGCGATGTTTGCCGTGCTGATGGTGGACATCTGGAAGACGACGCCATTCATGGCGCTGCTCATTCTTGCCGGTCTGCAAATGGTGCCAAAAGACATCTATGAAGCCGCAGAAATTGATGGCGTGCACCCGGTGAAGGTCTTCTTCAAGGTGACGCTGCCGCTGATCAAACCGGCACTGATGGTCGCAGTGATTTTCCGCATGCTCGACGCCATGCGCATTTTCGACCTGATCTATGTGCTCACACCCAACAGTTCCTCGACGAAAACACTCTCCGTGATCTCGCGAGAAAATCTGTTTGACTTCGACAAGTTTGCCTATGGCTCTGCGCAGGCCACAATGCTGTTCCTCATCCTGACCGGCATGACCCTCCTGTATATCAAGCTCGGCAAAGTCCAACTCGACGGGGGAGACCGCTGATGTTGTGGGATTACACAAAAACGACGGCGTTTTACGCGCTGGTCGTGTTCATCGTCCTGGTTGCGGTGTTTCCGTTCTACTATGCGATCTTGACCTCGTTTGAGACCGGCACCGCGATCTTTGAGATCAATTACCTGCCGCAGTCTTTTGCGTTGGGCAATTACACGGACGTGCTGACGACGGGCTCATTCCCGCGAAACTTCATGAACTCGATCGTGGTGGCGTCTTCGGTGGTGGTCTTGTCGCTGTTTCTGGCAATCACCGCCGCCTATGCGCTGGCCCGCGTCAAGTTCCGCGGCCGCAGCTTGCTTCTCATGACGATCCTGGCCGTCTCCATGTTCCCGCAGATTGCGGTGCTGGCCGGCCTGTTCGAACTGGTCCGCGCACTGCACTTGCACAACACATTGTGGTCGCTGATCTTCTCCTACACGATCTTCACATTGCCATTCACGGTGTGGGTGCTGACCACCTTCATGCGTGATCTGCCGATTGAGATCGAGGAGGCTGCCATTGTCGATGGCGCGTCGCCCTGGGTGATCATCTCGAAAGTGTTCCTGCCGCTGATGTGGCCGGCGCTGGTGACCACTGGCCTGCTTGCCTTCATTGGAGCCTGGAACGAGTTCCTGTTCGCCTTGACGTTCACATCGTCAAACGAGCAGCGTACGGTTCCGGTCGCCATCGGCTTGCTCTCCGGTTCCACCCAGTACGAAATTCCGTGGGGCCTGTTGATGGCGGCGTCTGTCATTGTGACCGTGCCGCTGATCATTCTGGTTCTCATATTCCAACGCAAGATCATTTCGGGCCTCACCGCCGGCGGCGTGAAGGGCTAAGGGAGACAACAATGGCTGAACTCAAGCTCAAAAACATCCGCAAGTCCTTCGGCGCAATCGACGTCATCAAAGGCGTCGACCTCGAAATCAAATCCGGTGAATTCATGGTGTTTGTCGGACCATCAGGCTGCGGCAAGTCCACGCTGCTGCGCCTGATCGCGGGTCTGGAAGACATCACGTCCGGCGACATGACGTTCGACGGGGTGCGCGTCAATGCGCTTGCCCCATCAAAGCGCGGCATCGCCATGGTGTTCCAGTCATATGCGCTCTATCCGCACATGACCGTCTACGACAACATGGCGTTCGGCATGAAGCTTGCCAACTCGAGCCCGGACGAGATCAAGAAGCGTGTCCTGCGCGCTGGCGATATGCTGCAAGTCACGCCCTATCTTGATCGTTTGCCCAAGCAGCTCTCTGGCGGCCAGCGCCAGCGCGTCGCCATCGGCCGCGCCATCGTGCGCGATCCGAAAGTGTTCCTTTTCGACGAACCGCTGTCGAACCTGGACGCTGCGCTGCGCGTGGCAACGCGCCTGGAGATCGCCAAGCTGCACCACTCGATGAACAACGTGACGATGATTTACGTCACGCATGATCAGGTGGAAGCCATGACGCTCGCGGATCGCATCTGCGTGCTGAGAGACGGGCTGGTTGAGCAGGTTGGCTCTCCGATTGAGCTTTACGAGCGTCCGCAGTCACTGTTTGTCGCTGGCTTCATCGGCTCGCCGAAGATGAACTTCCTCACCGGCAAATACGCAGACGCCTACAAGTGCAAGACCATCGGCATCCGTTCTGAACATATGGACATTGTTGAAAAGGGCGGCGAGTGGTCGGGCAAGGTTGTTCACACCGAAAACCTCGGCTCGGACTCCTACGTCTTCATCGACATCGGCACCGTCGAGCCGTTCATCGTGCGCCTGTCCGGAACCAGCCGCTACAAGCTGGACGAATTGGTTCACGTCAACCCGCATCCGGGCAAGGTCTACCGGTTCGACGAGAACGGAAGCCCGGCGAAGTAGGACCTGCGGGCATGAGGATACGAAACGGCGGCTGCGTGTCGCCGTTTTTGTTTGCAGATTCTGATATCCTGCACCAGCCCGCCTACGCCACGGCTTCGGAGCGGCAGCGTTCGCCCCTTGGGCTTCAAACTTCGAGGATAATCCCGGGCTTGCCGAGCCATAGCACGAAGGGCGAAGGCTGGTGGGCGATGACGGACTCGAACCGCCGACATCCTCGGTGTAAACGAGGCGCTCTACCAACTGAGCTAATCGCCCCCGAAGGGTCTGTCTTGGTGCCCTCGTCTAAGCGTTTTGGCGGTGCTTCGCAATATGAAAACAACCGATTTGACAGGCAATGTGAGGCGCAACGAAAGTGTCAGTGTCCGTTTGCGCTTTACTTGCTTTTTCGTGCCGACTTCGCTTGACAGGGTAGGGGGGCTTCTCTAAACGAGCGCTCAAGCCGGTCGGCGAGCGTCGAACGGTGTCGGAAATGTGCGGGTGTAGCTCAGTTGGTTAGAGTGCCGGCCTGTCACGCCGGAGGTCGCGGGTTCGAGCCCCGTCACTCGCGCCATTTCCCAAAATCTCGAAAATTGCAGAGCTGTAGCGTCCCGTCCAACCGGGTTGCGCGCCTGCGTTTTCCCTCGCACATTGCCATGTGAAATTTGGCCGCATTTGCCTTGGTTTTGCCAATGTCAGACTTGCTTCGCTGTTGCGAAAGGGTTATCGCTCGAACGTTGCCGCATGGTCCTTGACCCCATGTTCAACTGCTTCTACCGCCGGACTGCAGCCTGATTGAAACGATCAGGATTCGCACTTCGGTGGCTTAGCTTGCGGGATGCGCCATGAACGATCTTTTGTCTTCTTATCTGCCGATTGTCATCTTTCTGGGCGTTGCGCTCTTGATCGGCATTGCCCTGATGGTCGCGCCCTTTCTGGTCGCTTACCGTGCGCCGGATCCGGAAAAGCTGTCGGCCTATGAATGCGGCTTCAATGCGTTTGACGATGCGCG
>JANPGC010000160.1:0-5307 GCA_031423755.1 Phyllobacteriaceae bacterium
CCAATGATAGATATGGCTCTTGATCGTCAGCCTGTAGGTGGCCGCCAATATATCGGTCAACGCCTTGGACATCTGCTTGCGGTATGCATCTGTCAAACCAGTGTTGAGCTTGCTTGTCGTTGCCCGTGCTTGCAGGACTTCATTGACCGCAGTGTTTGATTTCAGTGCTGTTTTCATGGCGAATGTCTCCAAACCGAATGCACGGTCAATTGGCGCTTTTGACGACGTGACGTGACCTCGTCGGCGGCTTCCGGTTCGCGTAGGCGTAACCAACCGCCGCCGCGCTCGCTATGCCGATTCCAATACGGCTGGACAGAATTGCAGGAAGAAATGCCAGCGCGGCTGTTGCTGCGAGCGTCGGGCCAATTGACCTTGTGTGCACTGCCTTTTTGCGTTCACGCGATGACCAGATTGACGCTGCAGCGACTATCACCATGCTTGCGGAGAAAAGAACTGCCGCAACAATCAAAGCCGCGGCTTCAGGCGACATTCTGTGAGACAGGTAAAGCCCACCGGAAATGATCAGCGCGCCAAAGCCGAACAGACCGAGCAAGCCAGCCAATCCGTAAAATATGGCCTGCCGCTTGGCGCGATTAGCGGCGGATTTGACGTCCGCCGTCAGAAGGCCAACCAGCAAGGGTGCCAGGCTGCCCATCTTGCTCAACGACGCGTCAGCAGGGCGAGGAGAAATCCGATGCCGCCAGCTATTGCCAGTGCATGGAGCGGCTTCTCACGGATGCGATTTGTGACATCGCGTTCGAGCGAGGAAATCTGGTCCATGAAATTGTCGAGCGCGTCACCGGATACGGCGCTGACATCGTCTTTGAGGTTGGTCGCGACGTTTGTTGCCATTTCCGTGTATTCGCGCGCCTTGGACGAGCCCATCTCGGACAGGTTTGCAGCAATCTTGTAGAATTCGGACTTCGCCTGCTCGAAGCGGCTTTCCAACTCAGCATCATCAATGGTTTCCTTGATGACGCGCTTGGCTTTGGTTTGTGCAGTTGACATGATTGGACTCCTGAAAATTATTCCTGCCTCTTAACGCGGCAATGCGGCGATGGTTCCCGAATGCTCACGGAAAATCCGCTTTGCTTAGAGGTAACCGAGGAAATACAGCACCAGAACGATGGGTAGCGGGAGGCCGAGAAGCCAAAATAGAACTGCTTTCATTGAATTTAACTCCACCTTGCAGTTACGGTCTTTGGCGATGAACGCCGTTTTGCAGATGACGGGAAAATGCGCGGCCACCGATAAAGTTCCCGTTGGCGACATAAATATTTTGGCCAGTCCGTCTTCTTCAAATCGGAGCCTCAATCTTGTTGTCGCGTTCGTGGAACCATGGGTCAATACGGGCGTTATCGGCACAGTCCCGGTCGCTACGTTGCTCTGAGAATGAGCGCTACCCCGGGCGAAATCGGAAAAGGATGTCAAGAATGTCGAGCACAACAGACAAGATCAAGGGCCTTGCAAACGAAGCTGCGGGCAATGTGAAGCAAGCGGCCGGCAAGGTTGCCGGCAGCACGAAACTTGAGGCCGAAGGAATTGTGCAAGAGCGCAAGGGCGAAGCCCAGCAGGCCGTCGGCAAGGTCAAAGACGCCGTCAAGAAGGTTGTCGACAAGGCCTGAGACGACCTTCGGGTAAGCCGTACCAAGATTCTGAAACCCCGCAGGCACAGCCCGCGGGGTTTCTTTCTGTTGCCATTGACTGCCCAGACGTGCGCTCGAACTCAGCACTAAAATAACTCCAGAAGTGCTCCAAAATTCCAGTTCAACCGTCAGGACAGGACACTCTCTAGGGAGCAATGGAGTAAACTGGTCCAGACACGATACCCTTGGCTTGCGCAAAAGCCTCGTCTCCCTTCACATCCCTCAATTGCAATGAAGTGACGCTGACCGGTTTGGCAAGGCATGCCGTTTTTTGCATTGCACAATTTGTTGGCATGCGCAAAAAGGAGGCATGGAGACCAAACCGCTCAGCGTCCTCGTTGTTGACGAGAATGTCGCCCGCGCAGCCATCATCGAGGCGGGCGTGCGCGAGGCGGGGCATGACAACGTCACGGTCATTCATGATGTGACGGGTCTGGCGCGTCGCATTGCGGTGATTGCGCCGGACGTGATTGTCATTGATCTTGAAAATCCCAACCGGGACATGCTCGAAAGCCTGTTCCAGCTGTCGCGCGTGGTGCAGCGCCCGATTGCCATGTTTGTCGACCGGTCAGACCGGGCGTCCATGGAGGCGGCGATTGATGCCGGTGTTTCCGCCTATGTCGTGGACGGGCTGCGGCAGGAGCGGATAAGGCCGATCCTCGACATGGCGATCAGCCGCTTTAACGCCTACTCACGCATGGTGCGGGAACTTGAAGACGTCCGCAATGAACTTGAGGGGCGCAAGGTGATCGACAGGGCCAAGGGGATTCTGATGAAGTCCAAGGGCATCACCGAGGACGAGGCGCATGCGCTGTTGCGCAGGAACGCGATGAACCAGAACCGCAAGATGAGCGAGCTGGCGCAAAGCCTTGTGCTGGCGGCCGGACTTTTGGAGTGAGCGCGATGGGCAAGCATGCGATCACGGCCGGATTTTTACCCCTGACCGACAGCGCATTGCTGGTCGTGGCCAAAGTGATGGGATTTGCCGAGGCTGAGGAGTTGGACCTCACGCTGGTCCGCGAGATATCGTGGGCAAACATCCGCGACCGGATCGCTGTTGGCCATTTTGAAGCAGCGCATATGCTGGCTCCGATGCCGATTGCCTCCAACCTTGGACTGACGCCCCTGCCCTTGCCGCTGATTGCGCCAATGGCGCTGGGGCTTGGCGGCAATGCGGTTACGGTGAGCGAAAAGCTTTGGCGAACCATGGCGGATGAAGGCGCGCAGCCGGACCTTGACCCGGCGATCAATGGCGCGGCGCTGAAGCGGGCCGTTGCGCGGCGGACGCAACCGGACAGGCTGCAATTTGCTGTGGTGCACCCGTTCTCGGGCCATGGCTACGAATTGCGTTATTGGCTGGCGGCTTGCGGGGTTGATCCGGTTTCGGACATAGACATTGTCGTTGTGCCGCCATCGATGATGGCTGACGCCATGAAAACCGGGCGCATCCACGGCTATTGCGCGGGCGAGCCGTGGAACAGTTTCGGCGTTGATCATGCATCCGGCCATCTGGCGACGGTGAAAGCGGCGATCTGGAAGTCCAGTCCGGAGAAAGTGCTTGGGGTGCAGGCGGAATGGGCAGGCGCCAATCCGGATGCGCTCGATGCCCTGCTGCGCGCTTTGCACAGGGCGTCAATCTGGTGCGCCGACAGGGGCAATCACCCGGAACTGGCGTCAATTCTCTCCCGACCCGAATGGATCAATGTTGCGCCGGAGCTGATCCTTCGCGGGCTGGCCGGCCAGTTGGAGACCGGCAACGGACCGGTTGCCGTGCCGGACTTTTTCCTCACACATGACCGTGCTGCCACATTCCCTTGGCAGAGCCACGCGCTTTGGTTTTATTCGCAGATGGCGCGCTGGGGTCAGGCGACGCATTCGGCAGGAAATGCACTTGTAGCAAAGGACTCCTATCGGCCGGACATATACCGCCGCGCCTTGCGGCCCACCGGCGCGGCGCTGCCTAGCGCGAATGCCAAGGTTGAGGGTGCGCTGAAGGTGGCAACAGGCGTCGGATCGGTGCAAGGCAAACTGGTCTTGGGTCCGGACGGTTTCTTTGACGGGCAGGTTTTCGACCCCGACAAACTGGACGCGTACATCGCAATGCAGGGCGCAAATCAGCAGTGACGGTAGAGGTTTGATTATTGTGCACTGCAAAATAAATGGGCATTTGCATAGGACTTGTGGTGATCGAAACGCCAGCGATGCCGGCGACTGAACTTGTTCATTTTGGCTAATTATATGATTTTGAATAATATTTTTCTATTTACACAAACTGGCACGGTTTCTGCATAGAGATATTCAAGTCCTCCCAGACTTAATTCACGTCCAAAGACGGGCGTTCAAAGGCAAGGTTGCCAAACAGGCGAACCCCATCCCGGATGTACGGATGGCTCGACCGGTTTGGCAGCCTTTTTGTTTTTCTCGCAGCGTCTCCTCCCGGACGCTGCCGAACCGGAGACGGAACATGAGCAAACTCACCACCGGCAATTCTTTCCTGCTTTCGCGCCGCAGTCTTTTGAAAAACTTGGCGACGACCTCGGCTCTTCTGCTGGCCGGGCGCACCCTTTTGCCGGGTGGCGCTTGGGCAGCTCCGGCAACGCCGGAAGTGACCGCCGTTAAGCTCGGCTTCATCGCGCTGACAGACTCCGCGCCGTTGATCATCGCCAAGGAAAAGCGCCTGTTTGAAAAACACGGCATGCCCGGCGTTGAAGTCTTGAAGCAGGCATCGTGGGGCGCGCTTCGCGACAATCTCGTGCTCGGCGGCGAGGCCAACGGCATTGACGGCGCGCATATCCTGACGCCGATGCCCTACCTGATGCACACCGGCAAGGTGACGCAGAACAATGTGCCGGTGCCGATGACGATCCTGGCGCGCCTCAATCTGGACTGCCAGGCGATCTCGGTCGCGCAGGAATACAAGGACACGGGCGTCGCGCTCGATTCTTCGAAGCTGAAGGCGGCATTCGAGGCCAAGAAGGCAGAGGGCAAGGAAGTGAAGGTCGCAGTGACCTTCCCGGGCGGCACGCATGATTTGTGGATGCGCTATTGGCTGGCAGCCGGCGGGATCAACCCGGACAAGGACGTGTCCACCATCGTTGTGCCGCCGCCGCAGATGGTCGCCAACATGAAGGTCAGTACGATGGACGCGTTCTGCGTCGGCGAGCCGTGGAACGAGCAGCTGGTAAATCAGGGCATCGGCTTCACCGCCGCGACAACAGGCGAATTGTGGAAAGGCCATCCGGAAAAGGCGCTCGGCATGCGCGCCGAATGGGTTGAGAAGAACCCGAACGCCGCCAAGGCGCTGCTGATGGCCGTGATGGAAGCGCAGATGTGGTGCGAGGACATGGCCAACAAGGACGAGATGGCCGCCATCATCGGCAAGCGCAACTGGATGAATGTACCGGTCGCTGACATCATCGGACGCCTGAAGGGCGACATCAACTATGGCAACGGCCGCGTGGTCTCCGCGCCGGACCTCCGGATGAAATTCTGGGCCGACAACGCGTCCTACCCGTTCAAGAGCCATGACACCTGGTTCATTGCCGAGAACGCGCGCTGGGGCAAATTCGCGCCTGACACAGACATCAAGGCGCTCGTCGATCAGGTCAACCGTGAAGACATTTGGAAGGCCGCAGCCGCCGAACTCGGTGTTGCCGCTGCT
>JANPGC010000161.1:0-2492 GCA_031423755.1 Phyllobacteriaceae bacterium
GTCAAACGCATCCGCCACTGGCTTTTTGAGGAGACGCTGCCGCTTTGGTCAACGGCAGGCGTTGACCGGATCAACGGCGGCTTCCACGAGGCGCTTACATTCCACGGCGAGCCGGTGATGCGTCCCAAGCGCATGCGCACGATGGGCCGCCAGATCTACGCGTTCGGTGTCGCCCACGAGATGGGCTGGAAGGGACCGTCGCTTGATCTGATCGACCACGGCATCCGCTTCATCGAAAAGCACGGACGCTCGGTCAACGGCGGCTGGGTGCGCACGCTCGGCGTCGATGGGTCGGTGGCAGATGGCGTTGAAGACAGTTACGACCATGCTTGTGTTCTTCTTGCACTCGCCTACGCGAAAAAGGCCGGACATCTGCGGGCGCTCGACCTGGGACATCAGACATTTGACTTCCTCGACCAGCACCTCGCCGTAGATGGCGGTGCCTCGTTCAAGGAGACGACGGACAGTCTGTTGCCACGCCGGTCGAACCCGCACATGCATTTGCTCGAAGCCTTCATGGCTTGGCATAAAGTGACCGGAGACAAGAGCTATCTCGACAGGGCGGCAAAAATAGTCGATCTGTTTGAATGCCATTTTTTCGACGCGGAAAACTGGGCGCTGCTCGAGTACTTTGACGCAAACTGGACACCGCTGCCGGGCGAAAAAGGGGAGTGGACGGAGCCAGGCCACCAATTTGAATGGGCTTCGCTGCTCGCTGCCTACAGTGTGCTCTCGGGCCAAAGCCGCTACAACGCCTTGGCGCGCAAACTTTATTCCAGCGCCGTGGCCAACGGTTTGAACCGTGCGACGGGGCTTGCATATGACGCGGTCACCAAGACCGGCATTCCACTGATCCGCACGTCGCGGAGCTGGCCGCAAACTGAGGCCTTGAAAGCCGCCATGGCGCTCGACAAGATCGGCGGGCCAGACATGAAGCCCGAGATCGAGGCGCGGGTCGCACGCCTTTTCCGCTGGCACATCGAGCCTGCGCCGGAAGGCCTGTGGATGGATATGATCGACGAAAAGGGCCGTGCCAAATCGCAGGATGTTCCTGCCAGCATATTCTACCATCTGGTGTTCGCCCTGACCGAATATCTGGCGCTGGCGCGGCCCTGACGCAATTTTGAACAAAGGTTCGAGCTGTTGAAAATTGAGACCCAATTGATCAAACGCCTGTTTCTGGAGAATTTCCAGAAGCAGAAGGCGAATTATATTTTTGCCATCATGTGCATGATTTTTGTTGCCGGTTCTACCGCCGGATCGGCATATATCATGAAGGAAATCGTTAACGGCATGATGGTCTCGCGCGACCTTGAGCGGGTTTACTACATCGCAGCGATCATTCTGGTGATTTTTTTCGTCAAGGGATTTGCCTCATTCTTCCAGATCTACTTCATGTCAAAGGCCGGCAACAGGATTATTGCTGACCAGCAGACAAAGCTGTTCAACCGCATTTTGGCGCAGGACGCCACCTTCTTTCAGAGTTTCTCCTCATCAGACTTTCTGACCCGCATCACCTACAACGCCCAGTCCGTAAGGACAGTGATTGACACCATTGTCACCTCCTTCGTGCGTGACCTTTTCACGCTCATCGGACTGGTCGGCGTGATGGTTGTCCAGCAGCCGCTGCTCGCCACCGGCGCGTTGGGCGTCGGCCCGATCGTTTTTTTCGGGCTCCGGAAAATGATCAAGAAGGCGAAATTTTACATGAGCCAGGAACTGGCTTCGATTGCGCAGCTGATACACATTGTGCAGGAAGCATCGGTCGGCATCAGGGTGATCAAGGCTTTCCGGCTGGAGGAGCGGATTCAGGCCCAGATGCGCAAAGCGGTCGGTGACATTGAGCGCCAGAGCAACCGCATCGCGCGGGTTGAAGCGGCAACCGCGCCGCTGATGGAGACCCTTGCCGGCTTTGCCATCGCCGCAATGCTGGCGCTCAGCGGTGTTCTTGTTTTGCAGTATGGCCAGACTCCAGGCGAATTGATGTCATTTATCACCGCGTTGCTGCTGGCCTATGAACCAGCCAAACGGCTGGCCAGAATGCGCATTTCGCTTGAGAGCGGCCTTGTCGGCGTACGCTCGATGTTTGACATGATCGACCATCCGATCAAACTCAACGAGCGCGCGGACGCAAAGCCTCTCGAAATACACACTGGCGAAATCCGCCTCGACGATGTGTCGTTTGCATACCACAGCGATGTGGCGATCCTTCGTGGCATCAATATCGTCTTTCAACCAGGCAAGACCACCGCCTTGGTGGGGCCATCGGGCAGCGGTAAATCAACCATCGTCAACCTGATCATGCGCCTCTATGATCCCGATAGCGGCGCGGTGAAGATTGACGGCCAGCCCATTGATGCGGTGACATTTCAGTCTTTGCGGCAGAGCACGGCCTATGTCGGGCAGGACCTGTTCCTGTTTGCGGGCACAGTGCGGCACAACATCGGCCTTGGCCGCACGGATGCAACTGAAGCCGAGATCATAGCGGCTGC
>JANPGC010000162.1:0-3486 GCA_031423755.1 Phyllobacteriaceae bacterium
CAAGCTGACCGACCACACCGGCAAGGCGATTGATTTCCGTAATGTCATCTTGATCATGACGACCAACGCAGGCGCATCGGAAGCTGCCAGAGCCGCCATCGGCTTTGGCTCGACCAAGCGCGAAGGCGATGATGCCGAGGCCATCAACCGCCTGTTCACACCGGAATTCCGCAACCGTCTGGATGCTGTCATTCCGTTCGGCGCGCTGCCTGTTCCGGTCATCCATCAGGTCGTGCAGAAGTTCGTCATGCAGCTCGAAGCCCAGCTTTCCGAGCGTGGCGTGACGTTTGCCCTGTCGCAGGAGGCCATCGAATGGCTGGCGGAGAAGGGCTACGACGAGCGCATGGGCGCGCGGCCGCTGAGCCGGGTCATTCAGGAGCACATCAAGAAGCCACTTGCGGATGAGCTGCTGTTCGGCAAGCTTAAACACGGCGGCACTGTGCATGTGACCGTGGAGAAGGATGCTGCTGGCGTCAACAAGCTCAAACTGGTGACGGTCGCCGATGAAGTGAAGGTCAAGCCGAAGGACGAACCGGAAGCGGTGGAGAAGCCGCGAAAGATCAAAGCGGCTGCGAAGAAGCCAGTTGCGAAGATGACTCCGCCGCAGGAGCCGGAACCGGTCGAGCCGGTTGGCCGGAAGCCGAGGGCGTCTGTGCCGGTTTTGCCGAAGAAGAAATAACGAAACGGCGGGGATTTTCCCCGCCGTTTTCACTATTGGCGCAGGCGACGGTCAGGGCTTTTGCCGCCACTCGGCAGTGCGCGAGAGCTCGCTCCTAAGAGTGAAATCTGCAGCCGAGCGTCCGGCGTAGACCGTGAACGAGCCGCTGCGGGCCACCCATTCGCGCTTTGCAACGTCAAAAGCGGCAAACGAGCGCGGTGACAGAACGACGTTCGCAACACCTGTCTCGCCTGCACCAAGGTGCAATTTGGCAAAGCCCTTCATCTCGCGGATTGGCCTCGCAAGGATCGGCGAAGTGTCTTCGACATAGATTTGCACGACGTCGCTACCCGCGCGGGAACCTGTATTCGTTACATCGATTTGTACAATGAAATCATCGCCTTGCGGTGTGATCCTCAGATTGCTCCATGCGAACGAAGTGTAGGAAAGACCGAAACCGAACGGGAACAGCGGCGCGATGCCGGTCTTGTCGTAGTGCTTGTGGCCGATGAACAGGCCCTCCTCGTAGCGCACCTTGCCGTTCAGTCCCGGATAGACTTCCGGGTCCTGGCTCTGCGCCGGATTGTCCGACCAGCGGACAGGGAAAGTCTGCGGCAGGCGCCCGCCGGGCTCGGCATCACCGAACAGGACATCGGCGATGGAATTGCCTGCCTCCTGGCCCGGGTACCAGCTCTGAAAAACAGCTGAGACCTTGTCGAGCCAAGGCATCTCCACCGGTCCTCCGGTTTGCAGAACAATGATGGTGTTCGGATTCACCGCCGCAACGGCCTCGATCAATTCATCCTGAAGGCCGGGAAGTCTGATGTGCGGAAGATCCGAACCCTCGGTGTCCCATTCGCCATTGCGCCCGACGCAAAGGATGACAATGTCCGATTTGGCCGCAATGCCGACGGCCTCTGCGATCTCGGCTTGGCCGAGCGGTCGGCCAATGCCGGCCTGGAATGCCGAGAACGTCAGATTGTCGGACTTCTTGGACTTGTATTCAAAAGCCACTTGATGCGACTGACCAGCCCTCAAGGCAACTTCGCCGACAATCTCGTTGCACCCTTCTTCAAAGAAGGTCTGTCCCGCCGTCCAATTGTTCCAGCAGTCGGCGACAACCTGGCCATCGACTTTCAAGCGTGAAGGGCCGGTGGCAAAGAAGCCTGCACGGTGCATGCCATCGTCTTTCGGCGTGAAAGTGCCGGTGATGCGCAGCGAGAAGGATGACGGATCAACCTTGCCGCCGCCGATGGGTCCGATAAGGAAGGCCTGGATGTTTTCAATCGTTTCCGTGTGGGCAATCGGGCCGGAAAGGTCGTGAGAGGCGTAATAATCGACCCGGAATGTGCCCTCGAGCAATGGTTCGAAACGGCGGTTTGTGGCGCCTTCAGCATAGGTTAGCCGCGAGTCGCCGCCAAGCGCATCGACGATACCATCCCATGGGCTGACACGATAATGCGCGTTGAGCTGCGCTGAGCCACCGCCCATGATCTGCGCCACCTTGGCATTCGGCCCGATGACGGCGATGGTCTGGCTGGCGGTCTTGTCGAGCGGCAGAATGCCGGAATTCTTCAGCAAAACAGTGCCTTCCGCGCCAGCGCGGCGGATCAGGGCGCGGTGTTCCGGACGGTCTTCTGCCACCTCCTGATGGGCGCGATGATCAGAAATCGATCCGGTGCGCTGCATAAGGCGGAGCATGTTGAGCACTCGTGTGCGGACATTGTCTGCGGAAACCTCGCCGGCCGCGACGGCTGCAACGAGCTTTTCGCCCCGGTCGCGGGTTGGCCCGGGCATCTCAAGATCGAGGCCGGCGTTCAATGTGGGCGCGGTCGAGCGCGAACCGAACCAGTCAGACATGACAATCCCGTCATAGCCCCAGTCGCCGCGCAGCACCTCGGTGAGCAGCCAATGGTTTTCCGCCGCATATGTGCCATTGAGCTTGTTGTAGGACGACATGATGCCCCAAGTGCCGCCTTCCTTCACCGCCATCTCGAACGGCAGCAGATAAATCTCGCGCAGCGAACGCTCGTCAATTTGCGAACTGATGGTGGTGCGCTGAATTTCGCTTTCATTGCCGGCAAAATGCTTGATCGTTGCCGATATGCCCTTGCTCTGGAGGCCTTTGATGTAGGCGACCGCCAACGTACCGGTGAGCAGCGGGTCTTCGGAATAGCACTCAAAATTGCGGCCGTTGGTTACCGAGCGATGGATGTTGACCGTTGGCGCAAGCGAAACATGTGCGCCCTTGGATTTGACTTCGCTGGCAAGCGCCTCGCCAATCTCCCGCACCAGCTCAGGGTTCCACGTTGAGCCAAGCGCTATGCCAACCGGGAATGCAGCAGATTTGACGCCGCCAATCAGCGAGCCGCCGCCACGGGCACCGTTTGGGCCGTCTGTCACCCGCAATGTGCCGATGCCAAGACGGTCAATGGGCGCGATTGACCAGAAATCCTGACCGGAAAGGAGAGAGACCTGCTCTGGCAGCGTCATCGCGTCGACCAGCGTTTCCAAGTCCTGATTGGGCTTCATGATGTTCTCCTCTCACTGTATCGTTACAGACGGCCATTAGCGTATTGGATTTGTTGTGTCATCCGACAAATAAGCTGTTGAACGGACGTTGGCCAAACGCTAATCCGAATGAATGCAAGACACAAATGACCCGTATGACCGGACTGCGGCATGGCATTGGTACCGGAGCGGGCTGGCGCGTCTGTTTTCTGTTCCGGCGCTGATCCTGATGGGGGCGTTCACGGGTTTCTCCGGACTGGCGCGAGATGCGGGACTCAGCGTGTGGCAGACCGAATTCATGGTGCTGACCATCTGGG
>JANPGC010000163.1:0-4125 GCA_031423755.1 Phyllobacteriaceae bacterium
AGAATATCTCGTTGCTATCGAGCGTGTTGATCGTAGAAGGTGTGCCGAGTGACAAAAGCACCTGTTCGCGGCTTGAACCGACCGGCGTGGCTGCCAAGGATTGCTCGTCGATCACATAGCCTTGGGTGATTGTTTCCGAGGGTGAGTGGATATCCATGGACTGGCATGCGGCAAGACTTATGCTCAGCGCCGCAAGCGCTGCTCCTGTGACCATTTGCGATGCAACATTCTGCTTGATATACGCCATTAACAACGCCATCTCCCTCAAAGACCGCGTGCCGGGCCTTTCCGCACGCAATCGGTAAACCAGCTTTCGCTTCGATGCAACGTGTCTGACGACGCGTCCACGCAATTGAAACAACGCATATTGAAAGACCATCAGCTTGATCTTTTCAAAACTCTTCGCGCGCAAGCGCCAGGTCAGCGAAGCGATCCTGATCCGCACCTATGAGGCGATCGTGGCAGCGGCGCGGCAGCCGGCGATTTTTTCCGCATGGAACGTGCCGGACACGCCGCTTGGCCGGTTTGAATCGCTGACTTTGCACATGATCCTGTTCCTGCGCCGCACAAAAGATGCAGCGGGCGGATTGCCAGCGCTTGGCCAAGAGGTGGTTGAAGAGTTTTTCAGGGATGTTGACCATTCGCTGCGCGAACTCGGTATTGGAGATGCGTCTGTGCCCAAGCGCATGAAAAAGCTGGCCCGCATGTTTTATGGCCGCGCCGCGAGTTATGATGGCCCGATCGGCGCTGCGGATGCGCCAGCGCTTGCCGAAGCTTTGATGCGAAATGTTTTTCCCGAAAGCAAAGAGTGGCCGGAGGGCATTGACTACGCCCGCCACGCCCTGACAGTTGCCAAAACACTGGACGAGCAGCCTGATGCGGCAATTTTGGCGGGAGAAATTGTCTTCCCGCGGCCATCCGGCGCACCAAGTTAGAGTACGGAACAACCGAATGCACAAGGTTTCAACTTTGCCAATCAGCCATCCCGTCAACATCGCACGCCTGCCGCAGCGCGGCATGCCGGTGAAACTTGTGGCCACGGATGTGGAGCGCGCAGCGCTTGCCCGCGAGTTTGACCTTATCGAAGTCAAGGCCTTCACCGCTGACCTCATGGTCGCAAAATGGCGGCGCGACGGCGTCAAGGTGACCGGAACGGTCACTGCTGACATCATTCAGGCCTGTTCGATCACGCTGGACCCACTTGAGGCCCGCGTTGACAATGAGGTCGATGCGGTCTTTGTGCCCGAGAACTCGAAGCTCGCCAGCGTAAAGGCCGACGCCAATGGCGAGATTGTGCTCGACCCGGATGGTCCGGATGCGCCGGAGACCTTTGAGGGCGATCATCTCGATGTGGGCCAGGTGGCTGCGGAGTTTTTCGGGCTCGCAATCGACCCCTATCCGCGAAAAGCGGATGCGCAATTGCCGCCCGTCCTGGAGATCGACAAGGAGCCGGCAAAGGTCTCGCCGTTTGCAAAGCTCGCTGACCTCACGCGAAAACAGTGAGCGGCGCCGCAATTTGGAACGATTGCCGTTGCCTGAATGGTGAAAACCGGTAAATCGGAAGTAGGAAGTCGGCGTTCAGGCAGTAACCAGCGGCGACTGGCGCCGAAAACGCCAAAAGGGTGCAACCGCGAATGCTTCCGCGAGACGGGACGTGCAAAGCGTGACGAAGATATCCATCGATGCCATGGGCGGGGACTTTGGTCCCAGCGTCACGATACCCGGTGCAGCCCTCGCACTGGAGCGCTATCCTGATTTGAAATTCCACTTTTTTGGCAAGGAAGACGAAGTCGGGCCGGAGCTGAACCGGTTCGCCGAGCTGAAATCCGTGTCCACATTTGTCCATTGCGATGTGTCAGTGTCGATGAACGACAAGCCAAGCCAGGCGCTGCGGCAGGGTCGCTGGAAATCATCGATGTGGAAATCGATTGAGGCAGTGAAATCAGGCGAGGCTGAGGCCAGCGTTTCGGCTGGCAACACCGGCGCGCTGATGGCCATGTCGAAATTTTGCCTGCGCACCATGGCTCGGGTCGAGCGGCCTGCGATTGCCGGCATCTGGCCGACGCTGCGCGGCGAAAGTATCGTGCTCGATGTTGGCGCAACCATTGGCGCCGACGCGCAGCAGCTGGTGGATTTTGCCGTCATGGGATCTGCCATGGCGCGGGCGCTTTTTGAGATCGACCGGCCGACAGTGGGATTGCTCAACGTCGGCGTGGAAGAGATCAAGGGTCAGGAAGAGGTCAAGGAAGCCGGCCGCATGTTGCGCGACGCCAACCTTTTGACAATGCGTTACGAGGGTTTCGTCGAGGGCGATGATCTTGGCAAGGGCACCGTCGATGTTGTGGTGACCGAAGGCTTTTCCGGCAACATTGCGCTGAAGACTGCGGAAGGCACAGCCAAGCAGATCGCCGAATATCTGCGTATGGCAATGAGCCGGACGCTGATGGCGCGGATCGGCTATTTGTTTGCCCGAAGCGCCTTCAATTTCCTGCGTGAGAAGATGGACCCGCGCAAGGTCAACGGAGGCGTGTTTCTCGGGCTGAACGGCGTGGTGGTCAAAAGCCACGGCGGCACGGATGCGGAAGGCTTTGCCGCCGCCATCGCGGTCGCGCGAGACATGGCACGCAATGGATTGTTGAAGAAGATCGAGGCGGACATCGGGCTTTTCCATGCGCGCCACCCGGTCATTGAGGCGGATGGGCCCGCCGTTGTCGGTGCAGACATCAAGGACGAGGCATAGAAGTGACAGTCATCCGGTCAGTCGTTCGCGGCATTGGCTCCGCAACACCCAGGAAACTGGTGAAAAACTCCGATCTCGAAGGCATGGTCGAAACGTCGGACGAGTGGATTGTCCAGCGCACCGGCATCCGCCAGCGCTACATCGCAGGCGAAGGCGAAACGACTGCCTCACTCGGCGCGGAGGCCGCCAGAAATGCGCTTGCCAACGCGGGTCTGACTGTTGCGGACATTGACATGATCATCGTAGCCACCGCAACGCCGGACAATACGTTTCCGGCGACTGCCGTAGATATCCAGAACCGCCTCGAAATGAAGCACGGCTTCGCTTTCGATATTCAGGCGGTCTGCACCGGCTTTGTCTATGCAATGACCACAGCGGATGTTTACATCCGCTCTGGCATGGTTCGCCGGGTCATCGTGATCGGCGCGGAAACATTTTCGCGCATCCTCGACTGGACCGACCGTTCCACATGCGTTTTGTTTGGTGATGGGGCAGGGGCCGTCATTCTGGAGACAGGCGAAGGCAAGGGACTCACCTCGGACCGCGGCGTGCTTGCTGCAAAACTCCGCTCCGACGGCTCGCACAAGCAGAAATTGTATGTCGATGGCGGCCCCTCCTTGACGCAGACCACCGGCCATCTGCGCATGGAAGGCCGTGAAGTGTTCAAGCATGCTGTGGGCATGATCACCGACGTGATCGAAGACTCTTTTGAGGAAGCCGGCATCACCGCTGCCGACATCGACTGGTTCGTGCCGCACCAGGCCAACAAGCGCATTATCGACGCATCGGCCAAAAAGCTTGAAATTTCAGAAGACAAGGTCGTCATCACGGTTCAGGACCATGGCAACACCTCTGCAGCCTCGGTTCCGCTCGCTTTGGCGACAGCCGTTGCAGATGGCAGGATCAAGCGTGGCAACCTTATCCTGCTTGAAGCCATGGGCGGTGGATTCACTTGGGGGGCGATGCTTCTAAGGTGGTGATTTTCCAAGCTGGTCAGTTCTGGCAATGCACTTCTTGACCCCGCAACTTCAAGCCGTTATCGTCCCGCCGATTGTTCATCCAATGTATCGACAGGAGTGATTGTCATGGGGGGAAAGACAGTTACGCGTGCCGATCTCGCGGAAGCGGTTTACCGCAAAGTGGGTCTGTCGCGTACGGAATCTGCGGAACTAGTCGAGATGGTTCTCGACGAGGTGTGCAATGCAATTGTCCGCGGAGAGACCGTGAAGCTGTCGTCTTTCGCAACCTTCCATGTGCGGGACAAAAACCAGCGCATTGGCCGAAATCCGAAGACCGGCGAGGAAGTGCCGATTCTCCCACGACGGGTGATGACCTTCAAGGCATCCAACGTTCTCAAGACGAAAATCATCAAGGGCCACACAATC
>JANPGC010000164.1:0-4293 GCA_031423755.1 Phyllobacteriaceae bacterium
CGATTCTTTGTAGACAATGAGGAAATGCAGACCCTTCTTGAGGCCATTGCGGCCTGAAAGCGAACGCTATTCGTTGTTGCCCCAGATGTTGCCCCGGGCGGAAGTTTCTCGCCCGGCCATCGGCAAAATATCAGCTAAGTATTTGAAAAGGTTGGCTCCCCGGGCCGGATTCGAACCAGCGACCGATCGATTAACAGTCGATTGCTCTACCGCTGAGCTACCGAGGAACAGGTGCGCGAACGCGCCGTGCCTATAGCAAAAGCCTTTCTTGTTTGCCAAGCGGCAATTTCCATTAAATTCGCGCGCAATGTGCTTTAATTCGAGTTCGCGCGTTACCACTTCAGCCGCCTGCGTCACCGGAGCACGACATTGAGCCAGCAAAACGCCGACACTGAACCCAAGCCCAAGCCGCCGCTGAAGATATTCGGCCGGGAGTTCCATCTGCCGCAGTCACGCAGCGCGCGGATTTCCATTGGCGTTGCGCTGATTTTTTTCGGGATTCTGGGGTTTCTGCCGATCCTCGGCTTCTGGATGATTCCGCTTGGACTGCTGGTTTTAAGCGGCGAATTCAGCGCTGTGCGCAAACTTCGCCGCCGGTTGGAGGTATGGTGGGGCCGGCGAAAGAGCACTCCGCCCCAATGAGCTTCAAATAATCACGGTCCCGTTATCGACTGCGCTTGCCGCCTTGGAAACGCTCTGTTAACAGGTCGCGCATTATTCGCGGGAAGCGAAGTGGCCTCGTGGCGGAGTGGTTACGCAGAGGACTGCAAATCCTTGCACCCCGGTTCGATTCCGGGCGAGGCCTCCAACTTCCTCCCGCGATAACGGACAAGGCGTCAGCGCCTGCCGTTTCGTCTGGTTGAGGTCGGGGAACAAGCCATGCCGCATGCTGCTTTTGAGGCGCTCCGTGTCAAGATGGTCGATGGCCAGCTGCGCACCACGGATGTGACCAGCCATCCGGTGCTCGACGCTTTCCTCGCCGTTGCGCGCGAGATGTTCGTTCCCGATGGCAAGAAAGACATGGCCTATATCGACGCCGATATCGCCTTGGGCAATGGCCGTTACCTGATGGAGCCGTCGCCGCTGGCCAAACTGATCCAGCTTGCCGAAATCAAATCCACCGACACGGTTCTCGATATCGGCTGTGCCACCGGCTATGGCGCTGCCATCCTCGGCCATATCGCCGCCAAGGTCGTGGCCGTTGAGGAAGATTCCGCGCTCCTGGAAATTGCCAGGGCGAACGCCGCTGCCAACATTGAGTTTGTGTCCGGATCTTTGGCCGCCGGCGCTGCCGCCAAGGGCCCGTTCAACGTCATCCTGATCGAAGGCGCGGTTGATACAATCCCGGCGGCGCTGTTTGCCCAACTGGCCGATGGCGGACGTTTGGTCGCGGTGGAAGGCGAGGGCCTGTCCGGCGTCGCCAACGTGCACGTGAAGTCGGGCAAAACCGTCTCTGCACGTCGCGGTTTCAACCTTTCGGTCAAACCGCTGCCCGGTTTCCGCGCCGCGCCAGCGTTCGCACTCTGACGCTTTCCTGTCAGCAACCACTCGAAATTAACAAAGTGTAACCCATCTGCCCTAGACTTCGCACGCCTGTTCCGTCTATTTGTGCCTTGCAGCACGCGAACTGATTGCCGATTTGGCAGTGAGCGCCGTGTGATTTTTGCTTTGTTAAGGCGGATGTTTCGAGGGGTTGAGCAGTGTCTGTATTCCACACGCGTGTTTCTGCAGCGCTGATGGCCGCAACCGTCCTTTTTTCCATGTCCGGCAACGCGCTGGGTGAAACCCTTCAGGGCGCGTTGGCAAAAGCCTACAACAACAATTCGAACCTCAATTCAGCCCGCGCAGGCGTTCGGGTCACGGACGAAGGCGTGGCGATTGCCAAATCCGGATACCGGCCGATCATTACGGGCAACGTCAATGGTTCATATGTGTCGCAAGCTGGCACGTCGATCACGACCGGCGCCTTCGGCATCACCATCTCGCAGACCCTTTTTGACGGTTTCCGCACCAAAAATAGCGTAAAATCAGCAGAATCGCAGGTTTTTGCTGCTCGGGAAGGATTGCGCAACACGGAACAGAACATACTGTTCGACGCCGTCTCCGCCTACATGGATGTGATCCGCGATCGCAAGATCGCAGCGCTGCGCAAGCAGAATGTCGCGTTCCTGCTCGAACAGGTCCGCTCCGCCAAGGCCCGCTTTGAAGTGGGCGAGGGCACGCGCACCGACGTCGCTCAGGCGGATGCCGGCCGTGCAGGCGCGGTCGCCCAGTCCATCGCCGCAGAAGCGCAGGCCAAGTCCAGCGCCGCCGTCTATCGTCAGGTGATCGGCGACAGTCCGAAAGATCTGAAGTCCGGCGCGCCGGCTTCGAAACTCTTGCCAAGATCGCTTGATGCGGCTCTGGCCGAATCAGCTGGGAATCACCCCGCCATCAAGGCCGGCGAATTTGCGGTCGATGCCACGGCGTTTGGCGTGAAGGTAGCAGAAGGCGCTTTGCTGCCTGCACTTGGCGTTGAAGCCGGGATCAGCCGGTCCGGAAGCGAATTCGGCGGCGGCGACAGGTTCCGCGACGATACGTCAAACAAGGCCTCCATCGGTTTTGCCCTGAGCGTTCCAATCTACCAGGGCGGGAAAGTGGCGGCAACGGTCCGCCAGCAGAAGGAAAAGCTCGGACAGGCGCGCATCGATATCGATGTCGCGCGGGACAGCGTGCGAGCCGCGGTCACATCCGCTTGGGCGCAGATGGAGGCCTCGCGCGCCGCCGTTTCCGCCAACAAGCAGGTCGTCTCCGCAGCGCAGCTGGCGCTTGATGGCGTCATCGAAGAGCGCAAGGTCGGCCAGCGCACCACACTTGACGTCTTGAACGCACAGAGCGACGTGGTGAATGCCCAGCTCAATCTGGTCAGCGCAGAGCGCGATGTGGTCGTTGCAAGCTATGCCGTTCTGTCTGCCACAGGCCGGCTGTCTGTGTCCCGCCTTGCCCTCGGGGTCAAAGTGCAAAACCCGGAAGAGCATTACGAAGCGGTCAAGGACAAGTGGTTCGGCCTGCGCACGCCGGACGGGCGGTAATTCTATTCTGTTGACGGTTGAACTGAATGCAGATGGCGGGATTCTCTCCCGCCATTGTTCGTTCTATTGTGGGTCATGATTCGGGCTGCGGCCTCGAATTGATTTTCTTGAAGCATCAAAAAGAAAACGATCATGACACAGCCACAGACCGTCTCCCGCGAACCGACCATGGAAGAGATCCTCGCATCGATCCGCCGGATTATCGAGGACGGCAATGGCAAGGACGAGGAGATGGGCGAGGCGGAAGCCGCGCCGGTTGCCGCTGTGGCGGATATCGTCGAATTTTCGCGCGAATTTCAGGAGGCCGACGTGTTTGCCAAGCCAGTGCAGGAAGCCGTCGCGCAGAACCAAATGCCGCAAGTTGGTATCAAGGCAGGTGACGCAAAGGCCGGGCCAGTGCGTTTCCCGAGCTTTGACGACATGGTCGCCGACCGCGACGCTGCCCTCGCAGCGCCTGAATCCGCCTCGATTGTCAACGTGCCATCGCCCATGAGCGAACTGCGCCCGATCATTTCAGAGGCAGCCAGCCGCCAGGTCGCCAAGTCCTTCGAGCATCTGAGCGTCGCGCTGCACGAGGAGCGCAACACATCCGTCGCGCAGATGACCGAAGAAATGGTTCGCCCGATGCTGCAGGACTGGCTCGACAACAATCTGCCAACGCTGGTGGAGCGCTTGGTGCGGGAAGAGATTGAGCGGGTTTCACGCGGCACGCGGTGAATTCAGCTCCCGGTGATTTTCCCCCTCGCGGAGAAGATGTCGACGAAATCTGAAAGAAGGGGTGCCCGGGTGGTGCGCAAAGCCCGTACGGGATGTGGCCCTATCTCCACCCGTTGCCGGTAGGCAATCGCATGTGAGCTTCCGGGACGCGCCCCATACGGAATCGTCATTCCGGGTTCCGCTGCGCGACCCCGGAAAGGGGCCCCACGTTGGATATTTTTATAGATGGCCATGGGTGATTGCCCTGCCAACGCGGGTAAATAGGAAACGGTTTCTATCCATGCCATTTCACCGGCCAACCCATTGAAATCCCTCAACTTGCAAAATATTGGCGCCAAACTTGTCCACCCATCCAAACCCTCCCGCATAATCCCCGTGCTCTTTGCAAAGGGACACGGTGTCATGATCCGGGTCGTCGTGGCAAAGGCCGGTGCTTTGGTGGCGGGGGGTCGGATTCCTGTCGCGGGTGATGAGCCCTGAAAACAAAGGCGCCAGATGCTGGAGC
>JANPGC010000165.1:0-6771 GCA_031423755.1 Phyllobacteriaceae bacterium
GGTCTATGGATAAGGTTCCAATGACGGCACCAGGGTTTGTCAAGCTGAAGGAAGAGCTGCGTTGGCGCCAGCAGGAAGAGCGGCCGCGCATCATTGAGGCGATTGCCGAGGCGCGTTCGCACGGCGATCTGTCTGAAAACGCCGAATATCATGCGGCCAAGGAAGCGCAGTCGATGAACGAGGGGCGGGTCGGCGAGTTGGAGGATCTTACCGCACGCGCCGAGGTCATCGACGTGGCAAAACTTACCGGCACGAAGATCAAATTCGGCGCGACCGTTACATTGATCGACGAAGATACGGAAGAGAAGAAGGTCTACCAGATCGTCGGCGATCAGGAAGCGGACCCGAAGGCCGGGCGCATTTCGATTTCCTCGCCGATTTCGCGGGCGCTGATCGGCAAGACGGAAGGCGACACGATTGAAGTGCTCGCTCCCGGCGGCGCGCGCGGCTACGAGATTCTGACCGTCAAGTTCATCTGATACGGCGTGTCAGCCACGCCATGCGTCAGTATGCCGACATCAGCGACACGCAAATCATCGCGCCGAACTTCAAGAAGCGTCTGTCCGGTGTGACCTCGACGATTGTCCAGCTGGTGCCGAAGCAGCGCTGGATGGGCGTCAAGATCGCGTCGCTTGCGCCGGACGGTCTGCCCGAGCAGGTCGTGCGCGTCCGTTTTCGCGATTTGTGGCAGCTTTGGTTAAAGCCGAAGGGCGCGGACAGGCGCGTCTGGCACGCGCGGCGCAACACGGAAATGCTGCCGGGCATCATCATGCGCGATGTCCTGCGAATGCCGCTGAAGCTCATGTTCACGTCTGCGGCACAGCGCGACCATCGCGGCTTCACCAAATGGCTGATCCGGCAGATGGACGCGGTTATTGCAACGAGCGCGCAGGCCTCAGTGTTTTTGAAGGTACCGAACACGGTGATCATGCATGGCATTGACACGGATCGTTTCGTGCCTGCCGCCGACAAGGGCGACGCCAAACGGGTGCTGGGCTTTGATCCGGCAGTGAAGCTGGCCGGTTGCTTCGGGCGCATCCGCGATAACAAGGGCACCGACCGGCTCGTTGATGCCATGATTGCCATACTGCCCAGGCATCCGGACTGGATTGCCGTGGTGACGGGGCGGGTGACGGTCGAGAACCGGGCGTTTGCCGACGGGCTGCTGTCAAAGATATCCGCTGCGGGATTGCAAGAGCGCATCCGCTTTGTCGGCGAGGTAGACGATGTGTTGCCTTGGTATCAGGCGCTTGACCTCTTTGCCGCGCCGCAGCGCTGGGAGGGGTTCGGCCTGACGCCGCTGGAAGCCATGGCCTGTGGCGTGCCGGTTGCGGCGACAAAGGTTGGCGCTTTCAATGAATTGATCGTGGATGGCTCCACCGGTCTGGTGGTTGAGAACGACGACAAAGCCATTGCAGGTGCTCTGGCGGAATTGATCAAAAATGATGCGCTGCGGGCGCAAATGGCGGCCAAGACGCGGGCGCATGTGCTTGAAAACTTCATGCTGGAGCGTGAAGCGGCGCAAATCAACGCGATTTACCAGCGATTGCTGCATTCGGCCTGATGTCGGCGCGCGCTGGATGGCAAGCAGCATGTGGAAAGCCTGACGCCGTGCCTTGAAAAATTTGCATGGCTGGGCCATTTTGTCTTGCAGAAATGCGAATGGCCCGGAACAAGGGCCTGCGCCCAATTCCATTAATTCAGGTTGTAACCATGTCGTCGATCCACGCGCCCGTCATTATCATTGGTTCCGGTCCGGCTGGTTATACTGCCGCGATCTATGCGGCGCGCGCAATGGTCCGGCCCATTCTGATTGCCGGATTGCAGCAGGGCGGCCAACTGACAATCACCACCGATGTCGAAAACTATCCGGGCTTTGCCGAGCCGATACAGGGGCCGTGGCTGGTCGAGCAGATGCGGCTGCAGGCAGAGCATGTTGGCGCTGAGATCGTATCCGATATTGTGACTGAAGTCGACATCGCCAAGCGGCCGTTCCGGCTGAAGTGCGATAGCGGTGCGGAATACACCTGCGATACGCTGATCGTGGCGACCGGCGCACAGGCCAAATGGCTGGGGCTGCCGTCTGAACAGAAATACTCCGGCTACGGCGTGTCGGCATGCGCTACATGTGACGGGTTTTTCTACCGGGGCAAGGATGTGGTCGTTGTCGGCGGCGGCAACACGGCGGTCGAGGAGGCGATCTATCTTTCGCACATTGCCAAGTCAGTCACCGTGGTTCACCGCCGCGATGAGTTCCGCGCCGAGCGCATCATGCAGGACCGGCTGTTTGCCAAGCCGAACATCAAGGTCATCTGGAACAGCGCGATTGACGAGATCACCGGCACGGACGGGTTCCCGGCCTCGGTGACCGGCGTGCGGCTGAAGAATGTGCAGAGCAATGAACTGACCGAACTCAAGGTCGATGGCGTGTTCATCGCCATCGGCCATGCGCCTGCGGTCGAGCTGTTCAAGGGCAAACTCAAGCAGAAGCCGAACGGTTATCTATGGACGGTGCCGGGATCGACGGCGACGGATGTGCCCGGCGTGTTTGCCGCAGGCGATGTTGCCGACGACATCTACCGCCAAGCTGTGACTGCCGCTGGACTTGGCTGCATGGCAGCGCTTGAGGCGGAGAAATATCTGGCGGCAATGCCCGCTCATCAGCAGGCCGCCGAATAATTTGACGACCGGCCCGGATGGGCGAGGGGAGGCTACATGCCGCTGGACTGGGACAAGCTACGGATATTCCATGCGGCAGCGGAGGCCGGATCGTTCACCCATGCCGCTGAAAAACTGCACCTGTCGCAGTCGGCGATCTCCCGCCAGGTTTCGGCGCTTGAGCATGATGTCGGCGTCGCGCTGTTCAACCGCCATGCGCGCGGCTTGATCCTGACCGAACAGGGTGAATTCCTGTTCCGCACGGCGCACGATGTGCTTCTCAAACTGGAGAATGTCCGCGTGCGGCTCAGCGAGAGCAAGGACACGCCGACCGGAAAGCTGCGCGTCACCACGACGGTCGGGCTTGGCCAAGGCTGGCTTGCCGACCGCGCGCCGGAGTTTATCGAGCAGTACCCTGACATGCAGTTGCAGTTGATCTTTGACAATGAAGAGCTTGATCTGAACCTGCGCCACGCAGACTGCGCGATCCGCCTGCGCCAGCCACAGCAGCCCGACCTTATCCAGAAGCGGCTGTTCACTGTGCATTTCCACGCCTATGCCACGGCGGCCTACATCAACCGCTTTGGCAAGCCGACGAGCCTTGACGAACTCGACCAGCACAGGCTTGTGACTTTCGGCGAGCCTGCGCCGCAGTATTTGACCAACATGAACATGCTGGAGACCATCGGCAAAACGGATGGCGAGCCGCGCATTCCCGTGTTGCAGGTCAACTCGCTTCTGTCGGTCAAGAAAGCCGTGCAGCGCGGTGTCGGTCTTGCGCTGCTGCCGGACTATATGGTCGAGAAGGATTCTGGTCTGCAGCAGATTTTGCTTGATATGGAAATGCCTTCGTTCGACACATATTTCTGTTATCCCGAAGCTTTAAAGAACGCCGCTAAACTAAATGCCTTCAGGGATTTTCTGTTTGCGAAGGCAAGAGCCTGGAGTTTCTAGGACCGCAAGAACGGCACTCCTGCCAGTGCCTGTGCAAACAGCGCGGCGACAATCAAGATCGACGCCACAGCCCCGATTGTCACCACCCGCCTATCCGGCCAAAGCCATGCCAGCAGCGGCAGCGCTTGGGCGATGTGCAGCGCGGCAAAATGCGAGACCCGCAGGTCGCCGCCCGTTGTTGACCAGTGAAAGAAGGGCAGCCCGGTTGCGTCTGTCGGATCGCCGCCGATGGAATGACCCGTTTGAGACGACATGTAGCCGGCAACGATTGTGGTCAAAATGCCCGAAAGGATGAAGCCTGTGCCGGTGGCAAACTGCATGATGCCTGGCGCTGACTTCAGGATCCGCCAGCCGATATAAATCGTCAGTGCTGTCAGGCTTACTGCAACGACGCCCATGACGGGATAGATTGCTGCGGCCAGTGGATCCGTGAGGTTGAAATGCGAGGCTGACCCTTGAGCGGCATAGCCGGCGATCCAGATCATCTCTGCAACGGAACTGACAGCGAAGAGCTGCGCTGCGCGGCGGATGCCCTTGCTTGCAAGATCTGCCTGGGTGAGAAACGTCAGGCCCCAGCCAAGGGTTGCTGCGTGGACGCCAAGAGACAGAAAGAATTTGGCCGGTTTCTCCCAGACGCTGACGCCGTTGAAAAGGCGGGGGTCGACAAACCCCAGCGCCGTGCAGACTGCAAACGCGGCAATGAAGGTGACGGTGACGATGTAAAACGCCGGTGCTGCATGGCGGATATCATGGACGGTGAATTGTCTTTGCATGGTGGAAACGAGGCTCATGATTTTGCTCCTTTGGTGAGTGCCTTGATCGCTTCAAAGGCGAGGTAGCCCATCGGGCCGAACAGGAATGTGAGCGGCAAAAGCGCAATCAGCGGCCAGCGTGGCAGGCCAAGCGCTTCACTTTCGCGGGCGATGCGTGAGCCCATCCACAGGTCGAATGCCAGATAGTGCACCCAGCCTGCCAGCGCCGCCCATGGCGCGGTAAACAGCAACTGCACATCGGCAAGCGAGCCGAACCCGCCGGGCGCGCTGGCGAAGAAGAACAGGATCAACACGGCATAGGCTGCGGAGAGGAGTACCGGCAGCCAGTGGCCGGCGACGGTGTCGCGCAAGAAGCTGCGTTTGAGAAATACACCTGCGGCGAGAACGATCCAGCCGACGAGAGCCAGCATGTTGAAAGCGGAGAACAGGGCGGGGGCGGTCATTGCGAAATCCTTTGGCGACTTTATCTTGACAGTGACAAGATACGAATAATTCGATATTTTGACACTGTCAAGATGATGCGCTAGAGAAATCGCATGTCTGAGAAGACCTATCATCATGGTGACTTGCGTCTGGCGCTGGTCAATGCGGGGCGACGCATATTGGAACGCGAAGGTCTCGAAGCGCTGACGTTGCGCGCCTGCGCCCGCGAGGCGGGCGTGTCGCACGCCGCGCCGCAGCATCATTTTCGAAATCTGGGCGAACTCATTGCCGCTATCGCCGCATCCGGCTTCGACGATTTTGTAACGGCATTGGACGCAAGCGCCGCTGGCGCAGGCAATGCTGACGCAAAGCTGCAGGCCATGGGCATTGCCTATGTCGGCTTTGCCTTGGCGCATCCTGCACTTTACCGCATCATGTTCGGCATTGTGGCAATGCAGAGTGAAAGCGAGGCGTTCCGCATGGCGCGAGGTCGCGCGTGGGACCAGTTGCTTGACGGCGTCACCGCCGCCCATGGCCCGACAACAGCGGACAGCGATGCCGTGATGATCTGGTCGCTGGTGCACGGGCACGCCATGCTGCGCCTCGCGCAGTGCATGCCGGGCGAAGCCCGATCAGACCAGATGCTGCGGCATGCGTTGAGGACAGTGTCCGCCGGGTTTGACGCGCGCAAACCTGAATGACGCGGATGCATAGCCATGCGCCTTGCGCACTGCTGCAATGCAATCTGACTGATTGAAAACCAAGCCAACGAACTGCATATAACGATCATCTCCAGCGCGCATCTCCTCCTCCCATTGGCGTGCTGTGAGTGTTCCCCTCTGGAGGTTTTGCCGGAAACGGCCAACTCCACATCTCAAAGCCGGGTTCGTCCCGGCTTTTTTTTGCCCGGATTCCTGATTGGTCCTTGAGCTTGTCGCTTTTGCGCCAGCGCGATTGACTTGGCCGTGGTGCAGTGCAATCAAATCACAACGGTGCTTTTCGACGGGAAAAGTGAAACGGGAAGCCGGTGAGATGCCGGAGCCGCCCCCGCGACTGTAAGGGACACGCTCCCTGCCAAATGCCACTGGGTAACCGGGAAGGCGGCAGGGCAAGCCCGAGCCAGGAGACCGGCCGTTGAACGAAACCAGCGCCCTGTGGCGCGCAGACTTGAGGGGCGGTGGGCCCCGGAAGGAACGGCATGCGTATTCTTATCGCCCTGATGGGCCTCGTTTTCTCAACTTCGGCTTTCGCCCACACCGGGCATGGCGACACATCCGGCTTTGCGCATGGCTTCATGCATCCTGTCGGCGGCCTCGATCATGTGCTGGCGATGGTTGCCGTCGGTGTTCTGGCGTTCGTGATTGGCGGGCGCGCCCGTTTTGCCCTGCCGATGTCGTTCATGGCAGCCATGCTTGCAGGCGGCGCACTCGGCATGTCCGGGTATGAACTGCCGCTGGTCGAAGCGGGCATTGGCGCGTCGATTGTGGTTATTGCCGGTCTTGCGGCGTTTGGCGCTGCTCTTCCAGTAGGGCTGACCTCGGCTCTGGTCGCGTTCTTCGGCCTGTTCCACGGCTTTGCGCACGGCGCGGAAATGCCTGTTGACGCCTCGGGTCTGGCCTACGCTGCCGGGTTCCTTGTTGCCACGGGATTGCTGCACCTGACTGGCTTTGCCGCGGGGTTCAGCGCCAACGGCCTGTTCGGCAAGAACGGCCGTATGGCAGCGCGCATGGGTTCGGGCGCAGTGGCGCTTGCGGGCGTTGCGGTGCTTGGCGGGGCGATCTGAGCGATTCAGCCATTATTTACGACCCTCAGCGCTGCCCCTCCTCCGGCCCGTTGGGCGTCCGCCGGGGCGAGACCCGTGGCTCGCCCGTCCTTCGTCCCCCCGCAAGCGGCGGGGAGACGGGGAAGGCCCCCCACCTCGCGCCCTTCCCTGCTCCCCGCCGCTTGCGGGGAGAAGGTGCCC
>JANPGC010000166.1:0-7714 GCA_031423755.1 Phyllobacteriaceae bacterium
CTTTCCTCTTGCTCTTGGTCCCGTCGGGACAAATAAAAACGGCCCCCGAAACCGAATACGGGAACCGCGCTCGTTGATCTTTGACCACGCATAGCCGCTTTCGTGTAAAATTTCACCTTAAAAATTATCATCATTCTAAGCGCAACGGCGCAATTGCGGGGTACATGAACTGCTGTTAGGATTTTTCCGGGCGCTGCGGACAAAGGTGAAATGATGGGTTTCAGCCAACTGCCGCCCGGGCCGGACCAGAATCAAATGCCCGTGTCCGCCGTCATGCCAAAGATGACCATCGGCATGCCCACCTACGATGATTACGACGGCGTCTACTTCACGCTCCAGGCTCTTCGTCTTTACCATCCGGATGTATGCGCCAACGCCGAATTTGTCATTGTCGACAACAATCCGACCGGCCCCAGCGCGATTCCCCTGCAGGAATTATGCGCCCAGGTGCCCGGTTGCCGCTATTTTGCAGAACAGGCGCGAACCGGCTCAGCAGGGGCAAAACAGCGGATATTTGAAGAAGCGCGCAACGAAATCGTCGTCTGCATGGACTGCCATGTCCTGATCGCGCCGGGCGCATTGCAACGTTTGGCATCCTATTTCGCCAACAATCCGAATTCGGCAGATCTCGTCCAAGGCCCGCTCCTGCTTGATGATCTGCAAACAGTTCAAACCCATTTCGATCCGAAATGGAGCAGCGGCATGTATGGCGTATGGGGCATGGACTGGCGCGGCGGCGACGCGAACGCGGCGCCCTTTGATATTCCAATGCAAGGCATGGGCCTTTTTGCCTGCCGCAAGGCCGCTTGGCCGGGATTTAATCCCGAATTCCGCGGCTTTGGCGGCGAGGAATTCTACATCCACGAAAAGTTCCGCCAGCGCGGCGGCCGCACGCTCTGCCTGCCGTTCCTTCGCTGGACCCACCGTTTCGCAAGACCAACGGGCGTCCCCTACCGCAACATCTGGGAGGACCGGCTGTGGAACTACGTGACAGGCTTTCGCGAGCTAGGCCTGTCTACGATAGAGATGGAAGCGCATTTTGTAGAGCACGTTGGCAAGGAATGGACCGCTGTCACGATGGCGGCGATAGCAAAAGAAAAGGGCTGGAATTGAGGGTAAGGACCAAGGTTTGACCGCCTTTCCGGGGCCGCGAAGCGGAGCCCGGAATCCAGAGCGCCGAGTTGAAAATATAATCAACGAATGTCTGCCTGCAAAGCCAAAGGCATATTCAGCATTTGCGTCAGTTTTGTTATCGCAAGAGCTCTGGATTCCGGGTTCGGCTACGCCGCCCCGGAAAGACGGCACCGCAAAAGGCAAATCGACGTCCTACAAACACGTTCCGTTTGAAACCCTCAAATCGCGTTGACCTTGGTCAGTTCCTTGCGGAGTTCAACATACGGCTCGCACGTCACGCCGCAGCGCGTCTCGATCTCGATCAACTGCGCCTTGGCTCCGGCAATATCGCCCTTCTGGATCAAGGCCTCGCCCAGATATTCGCGCACCAGCACGTAATCCGGGTCAATCGCCAACGCCTCATGGTAATATTTCAGGCCAAGCTCGATATGGCCGGACTTGCGCCAGGAGTAACCGAGGTAGTTCAGTACGCGTTTGTCCTGTCTGTCCGAGATCGGGTAGAGCATCACAATGGCTTCGTCGTAACGACCGTTCTTGGCGAGGTAGCGCGCGGTCTCGTAGATGGAGTCAATGTCCAGCGAGCCTTGCGTCGAATCCACGCATTCTTTCTTCTTCTTGTCCCAGACCTTCCCGGTCTTGTCCTTGCAGTCCTTCTCAGCCTTCTGTTCCTTGGTCATTGCCGCGCCGGTGTCTTCCTTCGGCGCATCGCCGACCGCGAAGGCTGGCACAGCCAGAAACGCCGACAGAACGACTGTTGACAGCAAATGTTTTGCGTAAAATTTCATGGTTCGGGGCCTCCAATGCAGATGTCCGCTTCAACCCAAACCTAAACCGCAGGTTCACAACGTCAAATCACGTTCGCGCGATGCTCGTTGCGCCACATGAATTTCAATCCGGACCAGACCTCGTCAACCATGCAGACTTTAGCGCTTTGGCCACAGGAGCGGCCAAGTCTCCGGCCCGCCTTCTCCCGTGCCATCGCATTCATCCTTCGCACGAGATTCCAGCAGCGCGAAGCTCGCCTCGCCCGGCGAATCGCGCAATTTCCACCTGTCATAAGTCCCGCAGTCGCCAAGCCCACGCCCCTTGTCGAAAGCGGTCAGCGTCCTTGTCGGCTGGTCCCAGTCAACATTGGTGGCACCTGTTGTCGTCGATGGCCCATCTTCCGTCATCGTCGGCAGCGAGACCTCCGACAAGGCACCCGAGCTGATCTGATAAAGCGCATAGGGCTGATTGTATGCACCGCCGTCCGTGCAGGGCAGAACATAGAGCTCGACATCCTCCGGCAGCGTCACGGCAAAGCCAGTGCCATATTTGAACCGGTTTTTGTCAAGGAACGCGCAAGCGCCGTCCTCTCCCTCAAAATCCGGCCGCAGCACCGCAGGCAAATCTTCAAATGCCGAGATATCGCGCACCGGCGAAGGCGGTGTCTCCTTGTCCCCGACCCTGACCAGCGCATCCTTGGCACCAAGCCGCCCCTGAATTTCGTCCATGTAAACGCCAGCCCCGGCGACACCGGAAAGCGAGAATTCCGTGCTGGAGGGACCATCTGTGTTGAAGGCGACGTCGAGCGAAGACCCGTCCTTGATCAAGGCAAACAGCTTGCGCCCGGCGTCAGACTCCTTGGCAGTATATTCGTAATTGTCGGCATAGAGATCGAAATCCGCCACGGCCCAACGGAACGCCTCCTCACCATCCACGGAGAACACAATATCGCTCGTGGTCACCAGCGCAGATGTCGCCCTTATAACCAGCGAAACATTTGTGCCCGGCCCTGCCTTGCGCGACAGCGCGACCGAATACAGCCCCTTTGCCTCGCCTTTTGCCTTCAGCGACAGATCGCAGGTCAAGCCATTGGTGCAATAAACTGAGGTATCGCGGATGTCTTTGTAAGGGCTCGCAGCCGACGGGCCCGCGCCAAAAACCAATACGGACAACAACAGGGCAAGGCGCATCACGAAGTCTCCAAACTGCGAAGTCGTCAGGACACCATGCCGGTCGCGCTGACGCAAGCCTCAGGGCTTCCTCGCCACACCCAACCCAAGCGCAAACGCCGCCACCAGCGCCAGCGCCGCCAGATAGAACGGCACGCCGGGCACAATCAGTCCTTTCGCAGGGTCAATCGCATAGGCAAACGACAGCGCAAACACCCAAGGCCCCGCAAGCCCCGAAAGCGCCATCAGGCTCGCCGCCGCACCCTGCAATTTGCCTTGCTCGTCTGCCTCCACCCGCGCGCTCATCAGTGCCGACATCGAAGGTTGCGCAAACCCCCACAGCGCCATCACCGGAACTCCAATCAGGAACATCGCGCCCGTCGGCGCATAGCCATAGATCGCAAAGCCGATAGCCCCGGCAGCCAATCCTGCCAGCAGCGCCGCGCGCTCGCCGATCTTCGCCACCACAGGCCGCACGAGCCCACCCTGCACCACCATCGCGCAGACGCCGACAAACGCCAGCACCAGCCCGACATCCCGCTCTTGCCAATTGTAGCGGAAGCCCATGTAAAGCACCGCAACAGCGGGCAAAACCTGATGCGCCAGTTGCAGCAACAGGCCGATGATGCCCAGCCGCAGAAGTTGCGGGTCGCGCGCCAGCATATTGATCGAACCAATCGGATTGGCCTTGGCAAACCGGAACGGCGAGCGGTTTTCCGGCGTCAGCGATTCCGGCAGGATGAAGTAGCCATAGGCAAAATTGGCAAGGCTCATCGCCGCCGCCACCAAAAACGGCAGCCGCAAATCATAATGCCCAAGCAGCCCGCCAAGCGCCGGGCCAAGCACGAAGCCAACGCCAAACGCAGCACCCAGCATTCCGAATGCACCGGCGCGTTTCTCCGGCGCGGTGATATCGGCAATATAGGCCTGCGCCGTCGAGATGGTCGCAGACGCAATACCCGACACCACCCGGCCTGCAAACAGCACCCAAAGGTTCGGCGCAAACGCCATGATAAGATAGTCAGCCCCAAGCGCGAAATTCGACGTCAGCACCACAGGCCGCCGCCCGAAATGATCCGACAGCGCGCCCATCACCGGCGAGAAGATGAACTGCATCACCGCCCAGACCGAGATAAACCAGCCAAACAATTCCGCCGTCCGCACCACATCTCCGCCCAGCAACGTCTGCACCAGCTTCGGCAGCACAGGAATGATGATGCCGATCGACAATATGTCGAGGAGCACCGTGATGAAAATGAAAATGAACGCGGGCGAGCGCTTCGCGGCAGTCGGCGCTGCTTCTTGGTGACTCGTCATGACTGTCCTTGCAAAACGGGAAACACTGCCCGCTGATGCTGCTACCTAGAAGCGCCACCGAATTCTGGCAAGACATTAGCTTGGCTTGCAACTCGCTCCTGACAAATCAGCTTCGACACGATAGGAAGCGGCGCAAACCGGAATCCGAAATGACCCGCGCCAAAGCCAATCTCGTCCTTCTCATCACCGCCGCCATCTGGGGAATGGGTTTCATCGCCCAGTCCGACGCGATGGAGCACATCGGGCCGTTCTTCTTCATCGGCTTGCGCTTTGCCGTTGCGACAATTGTGATGCTGCCACTGGCCATGCGCGAGGCGCGAACCGCCGCCAAGCCGCTCAACGCCTATGAGTGGAAAGCCTTCGTCGGCATCGGCTTCGTGCTGTTTCTCGGCATGCTCTCGCAGCAGGCGGGTCTGTTGACGACCTCGGTCACCAACTCCGGCTTTCTCACCGGCCTCTACCTCATCATGGTGCCGTTCCTGGGCGTCATTCTCTACCGTGAATGGCCGCATTGGGTGGTCTGGCCCGCCGCGTTCAGCGCGCTGTTCGGCATCTTCCTCCTGTCCGGCGGCGCGCTCGACGCATTGAAAACCGGCGATTGGTACACGATCCTCTGCGCCCTGTTCTGGGCTCTGCAAATCCTGTTCATCACCCGCTATGCCGCAAGTTCCGGAAGACCGGTGGCGCAGGCCGTCACCCAGTTCGCGGTGGCTGCGGTTCTGGGAATGATTCTCGCGTTCACATTTGAAAAGCTGGACTGGTACGCAGCCCTCCTTGCCTCCAACGAGATCCTGTTTGCCGGCGTGTTCGCAGGCGGCATTGCCTTCACCATGCAATCCATCGGCCAGCGCTACACAACGGCGGCGCAGGCGGCAATCTTTCTGTCGTCTGAGGCGTTGTTCGCCGCATTTTTCGACGCCCTGTTCAACAGTACCCGCATCGGCCTGATGGCAGTGGCGGGATGCACGCTGATCTTCGGCGCGATGTTGGCAGTGGAGCTTGTGCCGATGTATCTGAGACGGAACGAGATTGCGGCTACGCCCGGAAAATGACGGCCGCCCCCGCCGCAATCAGCGCAAACCCGATCACATGGCCGATGGTAAAGCTTTCTTTGAGCCAGAAGATGGAAAACAGCGCGAACACAATGAGCGTGATCACCTCCTGCATCGTCTTCAGTTCCGCCGCCGAATAGACCTGATGGCCGATCCGGTTGGCCGGAACCGCCAGCCAGTACTCGAAGAACGCGATTCCCCACGAGGCCATGACGGCGATCCAGAGTGGTGAACCGGTGAATTTTAGATGCCCGTACCAGGCAAAAGTCATGAATACGTTGGAGCCGATCAGCAGAATGATCGGCAGAATGTGCGGCGAAAGGAACGACATGGGGGATTCCTGCGTTGAAGGAAGGCGGAGCAATGATTTGGACCACCGCGCCTGTCAAGCAGACTGGAGTTTGCGGCATGAAGCCAACAGCAAATGAATTGGAATACCGGATTGCCGAACAATCAAATCCGCGCTGTCTTGTGCATTTTCGTGCTGTCCATAACCGGCGCTCAAGCTACTGACATTCCGGTGCCATCGCCCCGTCCGCAAATTGCGGCAAGCACCCCCGTCGCGACATCTACTTGCAAAACTCAGCTCACAGCCATGCACGCCGTTTTCAAGCCGCTGCCGCCAGTCAGCGATCCGAAAGGCTGCGCCATCATTGACCCTGTCGAACTCTCCACAATACCGGGCGGCGCCGCGCTGACGCCTCCGGCAATGCTGGAATGCGAGACCGCGCTGAAACTCGTGACATTTCTGCGTGATACCGCACAGCGAACGGCGGTCACCACCCTTGGCAGCACGTTGAAAACATTTGTGCAGGACTCCGCTTACGTCTGCCGCAGCCGCAACGGCACGTCAAAACTCTCCGAACACGCCTTCGGCCGCGCCGTCGACATCGGCGCGTTCGTGACAGCGACCGGTGAAACCATTGCCGTGAAAGCTGCCGACACGAAAGACAAGAAACACGACGCATTCCTCGCCGCCATCCGCACCGCCGCCTGCGGTCCGTTCACCACGGTCCTCGGCCCCGGCAGCGACGCTGACCACGCGCTGCATTTCCACTTCGACCTCGCGCCCCGCAAGGGCAAGCCGTTTTGCCAATAGAGCAACAGGCGTTCAAATGGGATCGATTTGGACGCCCGTTACCCTAACGCCCTGAAATCAACACAGGTGCTAACACTGCCGCTGACGAACGATTCATCTTTGAGCGTTATTCTTCACACTCTCTCAAGGAATAGAAGATGCGTTCCGTCCTGCGTACCCTGTGTTTTGCCGCGCTCCTCACCTCGTGCACCAGCGAGTCCGTCATGCGTCCCGATGTGGATGTCGGCATGCAAACGGCAGCGCTTATGCCGCCGGCGCCGATGGCGCAAACCCTGCGCGCACCCATCGAAGAGCCGCTGTCCACGCCGGTTGAGCCGGACTATGCGCCCGGAACGCCGCTGACCGTTGAAGAGGCTCCACCTGCCGACCAGCTGATTTCAAGGCCAATTGCCGCCGGCTTCTCGCGCCTTACCAACCCGTTCGGCTTGGGGAAGGGCAACCCGTCCGGAATGCCCGCAGAAGAAGTCGCCTGCCGGAAGGAACTGAAGCGCCTCGGCGTCAAATGGCGCGATCTGCCGCCCATCAACGACGGCGGCGTTTGCAACATCCGTTACCCGGTCGAAGTCTCCGGTCTTCCCGGCCGCGCCATGCTGAAACCCGCCGCGACGCTCAATTGCGAAATGGCGCTCACATTCTCGCGTTGGGTCAAGCACGAGCTCCAACCTGCCGCGCGGCTGCGATACTTCTCCGGCGTCGGCACCATCACCCAGGCCTCGGCCTATTCCTGCCGCCGCATGGTCGGCAACGGCAGCGGCAAGATGTCCGAGCACGCCAAGGGCAACGCGCTCGACATCGCCAAGATCGAGCTTAAAAACGGCCACGACATTCTGGTGCGCAAAAAGGGCTTCTTCGCCTTCCGCGAACGCGGCCTCCTCAACACGGTGCGCGCCGACGGCTGCGAATATTTCTCAACGGTCCTCGGCCCCGGCTACAACAAGGCCCACGCCGACCACTTCCACTTCGACATCATGGAGCGTCGCTCAGGGCACCGGGCGTGCAAGTAGTCAGGCGGCGTCTGCGGATTTGTTTGTGGGATCAGTTTCCACCCTCGGCGCTGCCCCTCATCCGTCCGCTTCGCGGCCACCTTCTCCCCGCAAGTGGCGGGGCGAAGGGAAGTGCCGCCCTCTGTGATTGTCCCGTTCTCCCCGCTGTTTGCGGGGAGAAGGCGCCCAACGAGC
>JANPGC010000167.1:0-3018 GCA_031423755.1 Phyllobacteriaceae bacterium
AAGTGCTGGAGGCCGAAGCACTAGAAATCGCCAAATCCGGCATAACCGGCGAGGCCGCCGTTGCCGCACTTTGAAAGCGAATCTTTGAACTTGGACGCGAACGCGAGGCAATCGAATCTACGGCAAAGGCATTGATTGCGGATTGCTCGGTTCGCTCAAGGCGAAAAGGCTTCAAGATTGTAACGGGCGGGAACGCGTCGCAATAAACGGAACTGGTGAAATCCATGTGGCATTCATGTCGCGCGGAATCTCCGCAATGCTTGAAATTGTGCGGAATTCTAGCAAAATATGCGGAATTTCTGCAACATGAAATCGCAGGATGTCCCTGCACAATCAGACCATAAGCTATTGATATATATATAAAAAAGGCTGGCTGGGGAACCTGGATTCGAACCAAGATTGACGGAGTCAGAGTCCGCTGTTCTACCGTTAAACTATTCCCCAACTATCAACCGGCACTTCGCCGTTTTGATGCTGCGCGCGGGGCGGCAACGCCGGTCGTATAAGCGAAAAGACGGGCGCTGCAAACCCCCAAAATAGTCGGGCCGCATGCATTGCGCCGAATTGCGCGTTTGTTCTTTGCAAAAACACCCCGCGCCTGTTACCTTTTGCCCAACGACACGAATTGACAGCGCTTGCGCGGCCCTTGCGGCCTGTGCGCGCGAAAGGAACGACAGTGGAAGACCCTGAAGCTGGCGCGCATGCGCCCGGCGCAGGGGCGCAGCGGCAAAGTCCGGAGTCCCATCCGGATCGAGCCCCGAAAGGGACTCAAAATACGCTGAAAGCCGGACAGGATGGCAACAACGGTTCATCTTCCGGTCGCCCGGCAATCGCCGCTCAAGAAGGCAATCCCGCCCGCAAACGTGCCAAGCGCCGTCGCCGCCGTTCAAAAACGGCGTATACGACGGCGCGTCCTCTGTTGGTGGACAAGGTCCCGCCAAGCGAAGCGCCGCAGCCTCAAGCCAAGCCGCTTAGCTTCGACGCACGCCAGCCTGCGCCACGCAACGACGAGGACGCGCAGCGCAGGCCCGAGCTTTTTGCCGCGCTCGATCTTGGCACCAACAATTGCCGCCTTTTGATCGCAACGCCGACAAAGCCGGGGCAATTTCGCGTGATGGACGCATTCTCGCGCATCGTCAGACTGGGCGAGGGGCTCACGGCAACCGGACGTCTGAACGAAGGCGCCATGGACCGAGCGGTCGAGGCGTTGAAGGTTTGTGCGGAAAAGCTCAGAAACCGTCCGGTGAGACGGTCACGGCTCATTGCCACCGAAGCCTGCCGCGCGGCGGAGAATGGCGAGGAGTTCCTTGCCCGCGTTTTGCGCGAGACCGGGCTTGATCTGGAGATTGTTGATCGCGAGACAGAGGCGCGGCTTGCCGTTTCAGGTTGTGGCCCGCTGGTTGGCGGCCATACCGATGCGCTGGTGCTGTTTGACATTGGCGGCGGCTCCTCGGAAGTCGCGCTGATCGACAGGTCCAAGCGCCGCTCGCCGCGCCTTGCCGATCAGATCGTCGCCTGGACTTCTCTTCCGGTCGGTGTCGTCTCGCTGGCTGAACGTTTCGGCGGCAAGCACGTCTCGGCGGAGGTCTACACGGCGATGGTGGAAGACGTGCTTGGCATGATTTCCCGCTTCGACAAGCGCCATGCGCTTGGTGCTTTGGCAAGCGGAGACAGGTTTCACCTTCTCGGCACCTCCGGCACGGTTACAACGCTGGCCGGCATCCACCTTGGTCTTGAGCGCTACGACCGTCGCCGCGTCGATGGTCTCTGGATGCTCGATGAAGAAGTCACGGCGATGTCTGCACGGCTGCAATCGTGGACGTTTGAACAGCGCGTTGCCAATGCGTGCATCGGCGCTGAACGCGCCGATCTCGTGCTGGCTGGCTGCGCTATCCTCGATGGTATCCGTCGGACGTGGCCGTCAGACCGGCTCCGCGTCGCCGACCGCGGCTTGCGTGAGGGTCTGCTGACGGAAATGATGGCAACGGATGGCGCGTGGCGCCGCCGCAGTTTTGGAGGCCACTGAGATGGCAAAGCCACCGGGTTCAGGCCCTAAAGCACCCGGCGCGAAAGCTCCCGGAACTGGCGCGCGCGGCATGCATGTCCGCATCAAGAAGAAGGCCGGCACGATCAAGGACTCATCGCGCCGTTGGCTAGAGCGCCATATGAATGATCCCTATGTGCATCGCTCCCGCGCTGAAGGCATGCGCTCGCGCGCCGCCTACAAGCTGACCGAAATCTACGAACGCTACAAAATCCTCAAAAAGGGCGACCGCGTGATTGATCTTGGCGCGGCCCCTGGCGGTTGGTGTCAGATTTCGGCGGAGATCGTCGGCTCGTCCAGTGAGCATCCGCACGTCGTCGGCATTGACTTTCTTGAAGTCGCGCCGCTGCCGGGTGTGCAACTGCTCTTGATGGATTTTCTCGATGATGACGCGCCTCAGGCCGTGCTGGATGCCTTGAAAGGCATGCCCGATGTGGTGCTGTCCGACATGGCCGCCCCGACAACCGGCCACCGCCGCACTGACCACATGCGCACGATGAATCTTTGCGAAATCGCCGCCCAGTTCGCCATCGACAATCTCAAGCCCGGTGGCCACTTCCTGTCCAAGACCTTTCAGGGCGGCACGGAAAACACGGTTCTCGACCTGTTGAAGCGCAACTTCAAATCCGTGCATCATGTCAAGCCGCCCGCTTCACGGCAGGAATCAGTGGAACTTTATATATTGGCCAAGGGGTTCAAAGGGCGGGAGACGAGCACTGAAGCTGACGAGGCAGCACCGCTTTAATATTCCCCGAAAAGCGGGCGAGGTTGAAGCCGCGCTTTTCCATTGCCACGCCCCGTCACCGGTCTGGCCATTTCAAAGAACTGGGAAACAGGGTGTGTGGTCCTGTCTTTGGCTTTAGATAAGCATGTGACATCGCCACACACCCTGTCCGGTGGGTTTGCACTGACAATGCCTTTGCGCGCCGTAGTCGCAAGCATCGCTCCAGCATCTGGCGCCTTTGTTTTCAGGG
>JANPGC010000168.1:0-21318 GCA_031423755.1 Phyllobacteriaceae bacterium
GCTCCAGCATCTGGCGCCTTTGTTTTCAGGGCTCATCACCCGCGACAGGAATCCGACCCCCCGCCACCAAAGCACCGGCCTTTGCCACGACGACCCGGATCATGACACCGTGTCCCTTTGCAAAGAGCACGGGGATTATGCAGGTGCAGTGAATGGCGTGGACAAGTTTGGTAGAAATTTACTGCGGAACCAATAATTTCAATAGGTTGGCTTCGGTTCGGGCATGCATAAATTGAGTCCTGTACCGGCACGGGCGTCTGACTTTTCCTCACCTGTCTTGCTGCGCAAGACGGCCCTCTCCACGCCGGGGTGAGGGAAAGTCAAAAGAGCGACAGCCAGCAATGATGACGGCAGACGTAAACTCATTTGAGGAGTTTCGGGCGGCGGTCTTGCTGGAACCCGCCGCCCGCTGAGGCCATGAAATCAGGTCAGCTCACGCTGCCTTTTTGGCAGATGCATACGGATCGTAGCGGCTGTAGAACGTCTCGCCCTTTGCGGCCATATCCTCAAGCAGTCTGTTGACCTTATACTGCGGGCCGTATTTTTTCTGCAGCGCCTTGGCACGCTTAACGAAAGCAGCCGCACCCATGCCATCTATGTAGGAAAGCGTTCCGCCCGTGTAAGGTGCAAATCCAAAGGCGAGGATTGAGCCGACGTCCGCTTCGCGCGGGTCGGTAACGATGCCTTCTTCCATGACGCGCGCGGCCTCAAGCGCGATTACCGTCAGGAATCGCTCCTTCAACTCGGCCACATCGACCTTGTCCGGGTCCTGCTGCGGGAACAGGTCTTTAAGGCCCGGCCAAATGTGCTTCTTGGCTGGCTTGGCCGGATAATCGTAAAAGCCTTTTGTGTTCTTGCGGCCTTTGCGGTCGTGCCTATCTACCATTGCGTTGACCAGATCGAGGTGCTTCGGATTGATCGCCTTCGCACCAAGGTCCGCCAGCGCGGCTTTCAGGATTTTCTGGCTGAGGTCGATTGCCGTCTCATCATTCAACGCCAGCGGGCCAACCGGCATGCCTGCCATCTTGGCAGCATTCTCGATCATGATTGCGGGAACGCCTTCGATCAGCATGTTGTAGGCTTCAGACATGTACTGGAGCACGCAGCGATTCACGTAGAAGCCGCGTGTATCGTTGACAACAATTGGCGTCTTCTTGATGGCGCGAACGTAATCCAACGCTAACGCAAGTGCCTTTTCGCCTGTCTTCTTGCCCATGATGATCTCGACCAGCATCATCTTGTCGACTGGCGAGAAGAAGTGGATACCGATGAAATTTTTCGGACGGACGGAGACTTTGGCGAGACCAGTGATTGGAAGAGTCGAGGTGTTTGATGCCATTATGGCGGATGACTTGATCGCAGCCTCCGCCTTTTCGGTAACCATACGCTTAACATCGCGGTCTTCGAAAACAGCTTCGATCACCAGATCGCAATTTTCCAGCGCGGCATACTCTGGTGTCGCCTGAATGCGGGAAAGCAGCGCTTCCTTGTCGCCCGCGGTGGCCCTGCCCTTTTGCATGTCCTTGGTGATCAGATCCGACGAGATGGCTTTGCCCTTGTCGGCAGCTTCCTGATCGCGGTCGATGAGCACGACGTCAATGCCCGCCTTGGCGGTGACATATCCAATCGATGCGCCCATGAAGCCAGCGCCGATGACGCCCACCTTCTTGATTTTGCTTGCCTTTACGTCTTTTGGTCTACGCGCGCCCTTGTTCAATTCCTGCAAGGAGACGAACAACGAGCGGATCATCATGCCGGCTTCGGTGGTTTGCAGAACGTTGGTGAAATAGCGCTGCTCGATCTTGAGGCCGGTGTCAAACGGCACCAGAAGGCCCTCGTAGACGCATTTCAGGATCGCAGCCGCGCCGGGATAATTCATGTTGGTTTCGCGGCGGAGTATTGCGGAAGCTGCTGGCCAAAGGTTTGCCCCTTGCGCGGAATAGACCGCGCCGCCCGGCAGCTTGAATCCCTTTTCGTCCCATGGCTGGACTGGCTTCAGCCCGGCCTTGATCATGTCCTTGGCGGCCTGAACAAGCTTCTTGGCCGGGACAACTTCGTGGACGAGACCCATTGCCTTGGCGCGGGAACCGGTGAGGTTTGAGCCGGTTGTCATCATCTGAAGCGCGTCTTGCTGATTGGTAAGCCGTGGCACACGCTGTGTTCCGCCGGCCCCGGGGAATATGCCTACCTTGACCTCTGGCAGCGCCAGCTTGACCTTGGGATCGTCGGAGACAACGCGGCCATGGCAGGCCAGAGAAAGTTCAAGCGCACCGCCCATGCAGACGCCGTTGATGGCCGAAACCCAAGGCTTGCCGCAAGTCTCTATCTTGCGGAAAAGCCAGGTCATGCGACCGGCGACATCGAACAGCAGTTTGACTGCGTTCTTTGGGTCCTTCGCCTTCTCCGTATTGTACATCTCAAACATGGCTTTCAGCATGGTGAGATCCGCGCCGCCTGAGAACGAATCTTTGCCCGACGTGAAAACCACACCCTTAACGGCGGCATCGGCTACAACGGCAGCCAGCAACGCGTCGAGTTCGTTCATCACCTCTTCAGTGAAGACGTTCATCGACTTGCCCGGCATGTCCCACGTGATGAGCGCAATGCCGTAAGCGTCCATATCGTATTTGAAGTTATTGTAAGTCATGACTTATTATCTCCAAATTCTCAGACGCGTTCGATGATGGTGGCGGTGCCCATGCCGGCACCGATGCAAAGGGTGACGAGAGCAACATTCAAATCGCGTCGCTCAAGCTCATCCAGAACCGTACCAAGGATCATAGCGCCGGTAGCGCCCAGAGGATGGCCCATGGCAATCGCGCCGCCACAGACGTTGATCTTGTCGTGTGGAATGGCGAACGCTTGCATGTAGCGCAGCACGACGGCGGCGAAGGCTTCGTTCAGTTCGAACAGGTCAATGTCCGAAAGCTTCATTTTGGCGCGTTTCAAGAGCTTTTCGGTCACATCAACCGGGCCTGTCAGCATCAGCGCCGGGTCGGAGCCGATGTTGGCGAAGGCGCGGATGCGGGCGCGCGGTTTGGACGACAACATTTTGCCAGCGGCCTTCGAGCCCAGAATGACAGCTGCCGCGCCATCAACGATGCCTGAGGAGTTGCCGGCGTGATGGACGTGGTTGACCGTTTCGACATCCGGATGCGCCTGAATGGCGACGGCGTCAAAGCCGCCCATTTCACCTTGCATGACAAAGGCCGGCTGCAGAGAGGCAAGGCTTTGCATGTCGGTGCTTGGACGCATGTGCTCGTCTTTGTCGAGGATCAGCAATCCATTCTGGTCATTCACGGGAATGACAGAATTCTTGAAATAGCCGCTAGCCCAGGAATTGGCCGAGCGCTTCTGGCTCTCGACGGCATAGGCATCGACGTCGTCGCGCGAGAAGCCGTATTTGGTGGCTATGAGGTCGGCTGAAACGCCCTGCGGCATGAAGTAGCCCGGCAGGCCGACGGACGGGTCCATGTACCAGGCCCCGCCTGCGGCACCCATGCCGACGCGGGACATGGATTCAACGCCGCCAGCGATGACAATGTCGTCAGCGCCTTGGACAATCTTGGCCGCGCCGAAGTTTATGGCATCGAGCCCGGAGGCACAGAAGCGGGAAATTTGCATTCCCGGCGCGCGGAAGTCGTAACCCGCCTCGAATGCGGACGAACGCGGTATAACGGCACCAGCCTCGCCGACCGGATCGACGCAGCCGAAGATGATGTCATCAACTTTACCAGTGTCCAAGCCGTTGCGGTCACGCAGCGCTTCGAGCACTTTCGCACCAAGCCGGACTGCGGGAACTTCGTGCAGCGAGCCATCTTTCTTGCCGCGGCCGCGCGGGGTGCGCACGTGATCATAAATGAATGCGTCAGCCATATTCTTGTCCTCTCCCCAGACCATAGGGTCCGTCATCGGGTCAAACCCGGTTCAAATAGGTAGCCAAGCCGGCAGTTTCTGCCGATCCAGTCGAAGGTCAAGCGCTTCAGAACGCCTCGGCTGGCAATTCCATCACTGTTTCGGACCCTATCTGAATGCGGTGCAGCCGAAGCGCCGTTTCAGGCATGATCCGTTCCATATAGAAACGAGCCAAAACCAGCTTGTTGCCAAGATAGTCGCCCTTGCCATCACCGCCTGCGGCAAGCTTTTCCTGGGCGGCTTTTGCCATCATTGCCCACATGTGGCCAAGCGAGACGAGGCCGAAGAGATGCATGAAATCTGTGGAACCGGCGCCTGCATTGTCTGGTTTAGCCATCGCGTTTTGCATGAACCACATCGCGGCGGCTTGGAGATCGGTAAGGCCCTTTTTCAGAGACTTGGTGAACGGGGCCATCTTTTCGTCCGCACGGTTGGCTTCGCAGAAATCGCCAACTTCCTTGAAATAGGCCATGATGGCGCGGCCGCCGCCGAGGCCGAGTTTGCGCCCAACCAGATCCAGCGCCTGCACGCCGTTTGCGCCTTCGTAGATCATCGCTATGCGGGCATCGCGCACAAACTGGCTCATGCCCCATTCTTCTATATAGCCATGGCCACCGTACATTTGCTGCGCCATCACAGCATGATCAAAGCCCTTGTCAGTCAAAACGCCCTTGATGACGGGGGTGACGAGGCCAAGCACGTCATCGGCAAGTTCACGTTCCTTCTCGTCTGGTGATCGATGAGCGATGTCAGATTTAAGCGCGGTCCAGAGGATAAAGGCACGCCCAGCCTCGTTATAGGCGCGAATGGTCATCAGCGTACGGCGGACATCCGGGTGGACGATGATCGGGTCGGCCTTCTTGTCCAACGCCTTTGGACCGGTGAGTGCGCGGCCCTGGATGCGCTCGCGTGCATAGTTTGCGGCATTTTGATAGGCAATCTCAGAGACTGCGAGGCCCTGGAGGCCAACGCCGAGGCGTGCTTCGTTCATCATCGTGAACATGGCCTTGAGGCCTTTGTGCTCTTCGCCGAGAAGATGGCCTGTTGCTTCGTCATAGTTCATGACGCAGGTCGAATTGCCATGAATACCCATTTTCTCTTCGATAGAGCCACAGGACACCGCATTCCTCTGCCCCGGATTGCCATTTGCATCGAGCAGGAACTTCGGGACGATGAAAAGGGAAATGCCTTTCACGCCCTCCGGAGCGCCTTCGATGCGAGCGAGAACGAGGTGGACGATGTTTTCCGAGAGATCATGCTCACCCGCGGAGATAAATATCTTCTGGCCGGAGATTTTGTACGACCCATCGCCTTGTGGCACAGCCTTCGTGCGCAAGAGGCCAAGGTCAGTGCCACAATGCGGCTCCGTCAGGTTCATGGTGCCAGTCCAAAGACCATCGGTCATGTTTGGCAGCCACATCGATTTCTGCTCATCGGTGCCGTGGACATAGATCGCGGCAATCGCGCCCTGAGTGAGGCCTGGGTACATGGTAAATGCCATATTTGCGGACGAGAAATATTCACCAACCGCAGAATGGACGGTGTAGGGCAACCCTTGCCCGCCGTACTGAGCATCTACAGCCAAGCCGAGCCAGCCGCCCTCGCGATATTGCTTGTAGGCGCTCTTGAAACTCTCGGGCGTTGTCACCGAGCCATCTGCGTTGCGCACGCAGCCGGCATGGTCGCCGTCAAGATTTGTTGGATGCAGCACATTTTCGGCCAGCTTTGCGCCTTCCCCGAGGATCGCTTCTAAAACGTCCGGTGTCGTGTCCGAGAATCCGGGAAGATTGCTGTAGCGCTGATAACCAAGCACGTCGTTAAGAATGAAAAGCGTGTCGTCGACCGGGGCGCGATAAATCGGCATGAAATCTCTCCCAAGGAATCAAAATCGGCAATCTGACCGTAGAAAACTTGCTATCAAAATATTGACGTTTGCGTAAACGTCAACAAAGAAATGCGCCCGGCTGCTAAATTACCGGGCGCTCAGTCCACCTGTTGCGCTTTCCCTGTGCCCCACGCCCTCAAGGAAGCTCTCGAAGTGGGCTGTAACTATCAGGCAGCCGCCAAATTCGGCATACCCAACTTGCCGGCCAGCATATTGATGCCGTTGACCAATTCGCTGATTGCTTCATCCACCGCAGCGCGCTGCTGCTTCATTTTTTCCAGTTGCTTGGTCGATTTTTCAAGTATCGCCTTCATCTGGACACCGTTCGATCCGCCCGGCTCGTAGAGATCGATCAACTGCTTCACTTCACGGAGTGAAAATCCGACCTTCTTGCCAAGGAGGATCAATTTGATGCGCGCACGATCGCGGCGGCTGTAGAGCCGTGTCACGCCTTGGCGCCTCGGCTGGATCAGATTTTTGTCTTCATAGAATCGCAGCGTCCGCAGCGTCACGCCAAACGAATCCGATACGTCTCCAATACGCATGAACTCTTCATTGTCATTGCCCCGTTCAATCGAGACAAATTCATCACCTGCGGCCGCAGCCGCGCTGAATACTACCATCTTCATCCTCATGTGTTTCGACAATGTGGGAAAGAGCGGATCCTTCAGACCACAAAGCGGGACTCAGAAGCCAACCCCGACTTCCCGACCCCGACAATCATCTTACGTAAAGGTAATATCGAAGCCACACTCGAATCGCAAGTCAGCGGGCAATCACGAATTGTTGCAACCTGGTCTCGATTCGGCGCGGATTTTCCAGGACGGATTTTAATCAGTGTTAACGGCTTGTTTACCAGGTTCAACGAAAGGTGAGGAAACGGTGATCCGTGTCCTGTTGTGTCATGCGTCTTACACGATCAGTTTGGGTTTGGCGGCGTGACCCCCAATTGTCATTCGGACATAGGGAATTCCGGGCGGAATGGGTCAGCTACAGGTCAAAGCAACCGTAAATGAACAGCCGCGAACATTCAGGCGAGCCCCATGACCAATCGTTACAGCATCTACGACCAACTCAACACCGGACGCCAGCGCAAGGCGGCATCGTCACTTGATGACCTTGAAGCGACTATTGGCGGTATTGAGGCAAGGCTGGACCGCATGCGCGGACGCTCAGACGCCAATCCCGCGAGTTATTCAGACGAAATTGCCGACAGGATGCGCAAGCTCTCAAACGACGTGTCGGGTTTGAACCGGCAGGGCGCGACGCCGCGCGCGTCCAATGAGCGTCCAACCGGGGGCCGCGACATGGATAGAATTGTCCGGGATGTGGAGCGCGCTCGTATTGAAGAAGCTCAGCATACGCAAATGGCATCAGTCATGAACGAGTTGCAGCAGCTTCGGGGCGAAATGCGCCGACTGAACGCAAAGCCACAGGATGACTGGGGTCTGGCGCTAGGCAAGGAGATTGATTCGATCAAGCAAGGCATCGGCGCCTTGGCCCGCGAAGATACGCTACGCTCCGTTGAAACCCGCTGGTCACAGGCTGCGCAGGCAAGACCGGTTAATTTCTCGGACGATCCGGTGATCGAGTCTCTACTTGACCGTATTGATGGCATTCAAAATGCTGTCAACGGCCTGCCTCAGTCGCTTTCCATAACCAGCCTTGAAGAAAAGATCCGGATACTGGCGAGCGCCATTGACCAGATGTCGCGGCGAAATCCGGAAATTAACCCTGAGCAACTGATTCAGATCGAAGACCGGCTTGACGAAATATCTCGCGCCATCGTGGCGTCCTCCGTTTCAGTGCAGGCGGTTGGCAATGATAAACTGGCGTTTGAGCGGATCGAGGCGCGCCTTGGCTCGCTGAATGGCCGCATCGACGAATTGATGAACGCCGAACCCGGGCAAGAAATCCAAGATCGCATCGGAAAACTTGCCGAACAGTTGGACATCATCGCTTCACACGCTGGCGCGCCGACCGAACAGATGGTCCGGATGGCGTCGCAAATGGAGATCATCGCCGACAAGCTGAACCAGCTCGACACACGCAATCAAGACACCAACGCGTTGGCGAAGGCGATGGAAGATCGGCTTTTCGAGATTGCGAGCCGCGTGGAGCTTTCACAGGCCGCAAACGGCCGGGAGAGCCGCACTATCCTTTCCGAACTGGAGCTCCGGCTGGAGGACATGGCGGCCAGGATGTCCGCGCCAGCGGCGTCTGATAACTCAGAGCATATCCTTGCGGCTGTCGAGCAGCGTTTCGCCGACCTGTCGCGGCAAATCCACACATCACAGCCGGACAACACGATTGACCCGGTTTTTGCAGAGAATGTGGAACGGCGGCTGGCCGAGATCACGCAGCGGCTGAATGTTTCAACTGCATCGGCACCTGTTGGCGACCCCGACGCAATTGCGCGCCTGGAACGCCAGGTCAGCAATCTGTCTCAGCAACTGTCCGCGCCCCATTCGGATTCGCTTGCAATCAATGATTTGGCCCCGCGCCTTGAATCGATCGAGAAGAATCTTTCCAGCAACCATGAAACACTGCTCGCCGTCGCTCGCCAAGCGGCAGAAGACGCGCTGCGAAACGCCAAAATGACTGGTGTCAGCGCGGCGGATTCGGAAGCGGTCTATCAGCTTGCAAATGACCTGAAATCGCTTGATGTTCTCGCCCGCAAGTCGGATGACCGCAACGCGAAGACATTCGAAGCTATTCATGACACGCTTCTGAAGATCGTTGATCGACTGGGTTCGCTCGAAAACTCGCCCCCGGCACAGGCGGCGGCCCCTGCAATTGGGGCCGGGTACATGGCAGAACAAACACTCAAGCCAGCGCCAACCATGCCTTCGACAAAACTGCACCTCGGCGAGTCTGCGCCATCCTTTGAGACTGACGATTTCTCCGCCAATGATGGATTTGAAGACTTTGAGCCGGTTCCGGTCCGCAGCCCTGCGGAAGCGGCATTGGCAGCGGCCAACGCCGCCCGAGACATGGCAAATTCACTCGAAATTTCCGGCAAAGCTGCCAAACCCAAGGGTAGTTTGCTTTCGGGCCTGACCAAAGCTCTGCGGCGCGAGGAACAGCCAGCAGTTGGCGAGCTTGCCGGATCCGCGCTCCCAAAAACTGAACCAATGATCTCGGCACCTGTGCAGTCGATTGAGGCGAACACTGCGATCGACCCAATATCCGGTGCACCAGACCTCAATGCGATCATGAAGCGTGTGCGAGATGAACGGCGTGGTCGCGAAGTTGGCAAACCCGAAGAGAGCGCCAAGAGCGATTTTCTAGCGGCAGCAAGACGGGCGGCGCAAGCAGCAGCGGCAGATGCCGAGATTTTGAAAAACAAAAATGCCAAGTCGGCCAAGACCGGGACGGGTGGATTGGCAGAGGTATTGCAGCGCCAACGCAAGCCTATCTTGATGGGTGCGCTTGCGATTATGCTGGCTTTGACCGGGTTGCAACTTGGCAAGGCATTCCTGAACGGCGACAAAGCTACCGTCACCTCAGATGTTGCGCCTGCGGCTGTAGTCGAGGAAGCCCCGCAAAACACCGATTTCGCTGAAGCCGCGAAGCCGGACGCGAGCATGATGGCAGAAGAGCCAAGCACACCGGCAGCCATGGCAACGGTTCCGGGGGCTGCAATGCCTGACAGCAACGTGCGTGTGATCGCGCCATTGGATACGCCGGGTGCCGCAACTTCTGACGCTGCTTCCATAACGACCCCTGACACACAGCAGACCAGCGCAAACGTTGTGGCCGCACAGGTGGACCCCGCGCCTGCACAGCCAGAGATGGTTTCCAAGCCAAGTGAACCGGCGCCTGCCTCCGAGTTGACCAAAGGCGCCACCGATGCCATTCCCGCGGAAGCCGGACCCATCGCGTTGCGCGAAGCTGCCGGATCAGGCGATGCCAAGGCGTTGTTTGAAATTGGCAGCCGCTACGCTGATGGCCGTGGCGTAGCCAAGGACACAAAGAAAGCCGTGGAGTGGTACCAAAAGGCAGCCGACACCGGTTTTGCCCCGGCGCAATTCCGCCTGGGCAGCCTTTATGAAAAGGGCATAGGGGTCGAGCGTTCCGCTGAAAAAGCAAAGACACTTTACCAATTGGCCGCTGAACAGGGCAATGCCAGTGCCATGCACAATCTGGCAGTCCTGTTCGCCATGGGTGCAGCCGGGCCTGCCGACAATGACTCTGCAGCGAAGTGGTTTGTAAAGGCGGCGGAATTTGGGGTGAAGGACAGCCAGTACAATCTGGGAATCCTTGCCGCAAAGGGGCTTGGGGTGCCGCAAAACCTCGAAGATTCCTACAAATGGTTCGCCCTTGCTGCCAAAACTGGCGACAAGGACGCAGCTGCAAAGCGCGATGAAATCGCCAATGTGATGCGTCCAGAGCAACTGCAGAAAGCGCGGGCCACGACAGAATTGTGGAAGGCAAAGCCGCTGAATGCTGATGCGAATGCAGTGGAAGTGCCCGAGTCATGGAACGCCGACAGTGGCGCGACTGCAAGCACATCTCCCGTCGACATGGTCAAGGCGATCCGCAATATACAGATTATCCTGAACCAGAATGGTTACGACGCCGGGGCCAGCGACGGCAAAATGGGCGACAAGACAAAGAAGGCAATTGCTGCATATCAGAAGGCGAATGCTCTGCCAGTTACCGGCGACGTTGACGATGCTTTGGTCAAATCGCTGCTCAAGAAGGTCAAGACCTGAATGCTGGCGAGATTGGGACACCCTTTGGCGCGGGTGTTTGCTTAACCTTCATCTTTTCGACACATAATTCCGATTGGGACTGAGGCGGTCACACGCGTGGCCTCGATGCGGAATCGACATTTGGGAATCTACCTGCCGATAGCGGAGTTGTCCGTTAACCTGTTCACGCTGCTTGCCATCGGCGCTGCGGTCGGCTTCCTGTCGGGTATGTTCGGCGTCGGCGGGGGGTTTCTGATCACGCCGCTGCTGATTCTCTACAATATCCCACCTGCCATCGCGGTTGGCACAGGGGCCAATCAGGTTATTGCCACCTCGCTTTCCGGCGCGCTGGTGCATTACAAGCGGCGATCCATTGATTTCAAGCTTGGCGGCCTGCTGCTGGCTGGCGGCATTGTGGGGTCCAGCTTCGGCGCAATCGTGTTTTCGCTTCTGCGCCGCTATGGCCAGCTCGATCTGACGATTTCGCTGCTCTATGTCATGTTCCTCGGCATCATCGGCGGTCTTATGCTGGTTGAAAGCGTTGCCTCGATGCGCGCTGCGAAGGTCGAGCAGCTGGCAATTCCCACGACACCACCTGCTCCATCTGGCTTGCAAACCCTGATCCACAGGCTGCCATGGAAAATGCGTTTCGAGGAGTCCAAGCTCTATATTTCAGCCATACCGGTGCTCGTTCTCGGGCTGTTCATCGGCTTCCTGTCCGCCATCATGGGTGTCGGCGGCGGGTTTATCATGGTTCCAGCCATGATTTATCTGTTGAAAGTGCCAACCAACGTCGTTGTTGGCACCTCGTTGTTCCAAATCATTTTTGTTTCGGCCTACACCACCTTCATCCATGCTACTGCCAATCATGCAGTCGACGTTGTGCTTGCTACATGCTTGATGGTCGGCGGTGTCATAGGAGCGCAGTATGGTGCCGATGTCGGGCAAAAGTTGAAGGGCGAACAGTTGCGCTCCCTTCTGGCGATGCTTGTGCTGGCTGTGGCGCTGCGAATCGCTTACGGGCTGTTCGTCACGCCGGACAGGATCTATACCATTGCGATCACGGGCGCGTCATGAAGCGCGCAACGTGTTTAACTTTGCTTGCCGGACTGGCGTCGTCGCTTTTCGCGCCCGTCGCCAGCGCGCAAAACGAATTGCCGCCAGAATCGCTGCAGATCGGCCTTTCCACCGATACGATCTCGATCAGCTCCAATTTTGGCGGTACGGCACTGACGATTTTTGGAGCACTGGACGGCGCTGACCCGCTGATTCAGCGTCAGGGCCGATATGACCTTGTTGTGGTGCTTGAAGGCCCCGAAGTGCCGTTGGTCGTGCGCCGCAAGCAGAGGGTTTTCGGCATGTGGGTCAACACCGCATCCGCGAGCTTCGATCTCGCACCGCTGTCTTATATCGCAGCCTCCACTAGAAATCTGCAGGACATCACGGACAAGCAAACCTTCTCCAAACTGGCGCTGGGTGTTGCGGCGCTGAAGCTGGACTCGAACGCGGACAAGACTGCGATCGCTGGCGAATTCTCTGAAGCTTACAAAACTCTTAACGCAGAAGCTGGCACCTATTCGGAGAGTGCGGGCAAAGTCGAATTCATTTCGCAAAACCTTTTTCGCGCAACGCTGCAATTGCCAGCTAGCGTACCAGTCGGCCAACACCAGGCACGGGCTTATTTATTTCGAAACGGCACGTTCATCCGGGAAAGCTCTGCCGAGCTTGCCATTGTCAAGTCAGGCACAGAGCAGGCAATTTACCGCGCGGCGCAAGATCAGTCGATTTGGTACGGGTTCGCCGCTGTTGCGTTGGCGGTGGTTATAGGCTGGCTCGGAAATGCGATTTTCCGCAAAGGCTGACTTTGTCCTTCAGCGCGTAAGTGCGGGCAGCGGCAAGGAATAGATTTGCTGCTCGCCAATGACGTGAACCACTGTGGACTTTCGTTCGAACATCCCTTTGAAGGCATTATCGCGAATGTTGAGGCCGCCTGTGAAGCTTCCGAAGGCCGGGAGAATCATTCGTATTCCATCCGTCACAAAACAGCGCCGCTTCACTGCCCTGCCCCGGCCGACAACCGAAGCTGCGGGGTGCAGATGGCCTGCAATCTCGCCCGCATGATCAAGCGAACCGCCAGGAATGTGCACCAGACGAATCGCGCCTACTCCGAGTTCGGCGCATGAGTGCCCAGGAAGCAGATTCGATTTTTCAGGGTCATGGTTGCCGGTAACCCAGAACGTGTCCTGCTTGGCGCATATTCCGCTCAATGAAGTCAATGTCTCATTGTCCAATCGCGCGGGACCGCCTGCATCGTGGAAACTATCACCCAGAAAGACGAGCATTTTAGGCTGATAGAAAGTCAGAACGGACGTTAGGGCCGCGAGCGTTTGACGCGTGTCATAGGGTGGCAGGAATATTCCGCGCCTTGCCCAAGAAGTCCCCTTTTCCAGATGCATGTCGGCGACGATCAGTATTTGGTCTTGAGGAAGGTAGAGTGCACCCGACATATCAAGGACCGCAGCCATGTCAGCAATCTGGCAACCGGCCTGGAAGGGCGTCTCAAGCGGCATGGCCATAGGGTTCATTTTTGACCACCTTGAGCGCCAAACATGCCTGCAGCCTCGCGCAGAATGTCCTCTTCCGCTTCGCCCTTGATACGTTCGCGACCGATCTCCAGCATGATTGGAATTGAGAGCGGTGAAGGGCGGTCCAGCGGCATGTGAGTGATTCGGTCCTTGATGCGCTTCAACATATCGCCGAGCCGGTGAATGTCGAGCAGCCCGGCGGCAGCATCGGCATATGCCGCGCGCAGCAAAATGTGGTCCGGCTCATGTGCGCGCAGAACATCGTAAATGAGGTCAGCGGAAACTGTGACCTGACGGCCTGACTTTTCCTTGCCTGGGTGGCGCTTTTCGATCAGCCCGGAGATCAGCGCGCAATTGCGGAAACTCCGCTTCATCATCCAGCTTTCGGCAAGCCAAGCATCGAGATCATCACCAAGCATGTCTTCGTCAAACAATGCGGCGAGCGAAAGTTCGCCTGTTCTTGTCATCCTCCCCATATCGCGAAGGCCCCAGACACAGATGGAATAGTCGGTGGCGACGAAGCCGAGCGGGCGGGCTCCTGCCCGCTCGAGCCTTCGCGTCAAGAGCATTCCAAGCGTCTGGTGAGCCAATCGGCCCTCAAACGGATAGGCAGCGAGAAAGTATCTGTCATCGCGCGGAAAGGTTTCCACCAGCATGCTGTCCGCCGTCGGCAACACAGATTTGTCGCGTTGTATCTCCAGCCAATCACGCACCTGGTCCGGTAACTTTCGCCATTCTTGCGGACTGGCCAGCATTTTGCGAACCGAGGCCGCGAGATAGGTGGAAAGGGGAAACTTGCCGCCTGCGTAAGCCGGGATTTTGGCATCCTCGTCATAGGTCTTGGAGACGTAGCATTCGCTTTCACGGATACCCTCAAATCGCAAAACACCGCCGGCGAAGAAGAATGTGTCGCCGGGTGAAAGCATTTCCAGAAAGCTTTCTTCGACCTTGCCGAGCACTGGCCCGCCTGCCGACTTGATGCCCTTGCCCTGCCGCACGAGCCGAACGTTGAGAACCGGCGCTTCAATGATCGTGCCGACGTTCAGCCGATATTGCTTGGCAATCAGCGGGTTGGAAACGCGCCATTTGCCGTCTGGACTTTTCCGGATGCGTGCATAGCGCTCATAGACGCGCAAGGAGTAGCCGCCGGTGGCAACAAAATCGATCATCTTGTCGAAAGTATCGCGGTCCATGGATGAGTAAGGAAGCGCAGTCACGAACTCCCGGTAGAGACTATCCGCGTCAAACGGCTCGGCGCAGGCCATGCCCAGGATATGCTGCGCGAGCACATCCAGCGCGCCGGTGCCAACCGGCGGCGTGTCTTGCGCATGGACGTAGTTTGCATCAATGGCCGCTTGGCATTCGAGAACCTCGAAACAGTTGGCGGGCACCAGCATGGCCTTGCTCGGCTCGTCCAGCCGGTGGTTGGACCGACCTATGCGCTGCGCCAACCGGCTCGCGCCTTTGGGAGCGCCGACGTGGATGACGAGGTCAACATTGCCCCAGTCAATGCCCATATCGAGCGTTGAAGTCGCCACAACGGCCCGCAACCTCTCCTCGGCCATTGCCTGCTCAACTTTGCGCCGCTGCGATGCGTCGAGTGAACCATGATGCAGGGCAATCGGAAGGGACTTGTCATTGTTGCGCCAGAGCTCCTGAAACAAGAGTTCGGCCTGACTGCGGGTATTGACGAACAGAAGTGTGGTCGAGTGCCTCGCGATCTCGTCGTAGATTTCGCCCATGGCATGGCGGGCAGAATGGCCCGCCCAAGGGATGCGTTCATTGGTCTTGAGGATCGAAATTTCCGGTGCTGCGCCTTCAGAGACCGACACCAGCTCAGCGTGCGAATTCTTGCCGGTTTGCGGCACAAGCCAGCGGCATAGTTCCAGCGGATCCGCCACGGTTGCAGAGAGGCCGACGGCCCTTAAATTCGGGCGCAACGTGTTCAGCCGCGCCAAACCGAGCGACAGCAAATGCCCGCGCTTGGAGGTCACCAGAGAATGAAGCTCGTCAAGAATGACAAATTCCAGATCGCCAAAAAAATCTGCCGCATCACGCGATGCCAAGAGCAATGCAAGCTGTTCCGGCGTTGTGAGCAAGATGTCCGGCGGCACAAGTTTCTGGCGCTGCCGCTTGTGCATCGGCGTGTCGCCGGTGCGGGTTTCGATATTGACCGGCAACCCCATTTCGGAGACCGGCTTTGCCAGATTTCGTTCTATATCCACTGCCAAGGCTTTGAGTGGCGAGATATAGATTGTGTGGATGCCGCGCGGGCGATCCCCAAGCTTTTTCTTCGTCCGCCGTGACAGACTGACAAGTGTCGGCAGAAATCCGGCCAGCGTCTTGCCTGCGCCCGTTGGCGCAATGAGCAACGCGGATTTCCCTTCTTCCGCCTTTGCGAGCAGTCCCAACTGGTGTGCCCGCGGGGTCCACCCGCGCGCTGCAAACCAGCGCTGGAATGTTTCCGGCAACAGGTTATTGGCCGTGCTGTCAGCCATCGGCGTTCGCGCGTTGGCTTGCTCTACAAGCCACGACCAGCAGCCCCTCGATTGCATTTGGACCATCCATTCGAATGGTTTCCGTGCGTGTTTCGAGTGGCGTCAATCCCACTGCTTTCAGACATGCGACGACATAGTTCTTTGAGTGAGCGTGGCGCATTGAGGAGCGCAGTTGATAGTCGCTTCCAGTGGCGCAAAGTTCAACTGAGAACGCGAACAGCCCGTCCTGCGTCAGATGGCTTGCAACAGCTGCCATGACCGGATTCAATGAACCGAAGTACATGAAAACATCTGCAGCAACGATCAAATCGGCATGTCCAGAGGCGATCATGCCGCTGACCAGATCGGACTTTATAAGTTTCGCATACAGCTTCTTCTCGTCGGCCTTCGCCAGCATTGCGGCAGACAGGTCGATGCCGGTTTTGCGCGATGACTTGCTGCCAAGGGCTTGCGCCATTAGTCCGGTGCCGCAGCCCAGATCAACGCAATGCTTAAATATCCGGCTTGGTGAATTGCAATCAACCATCTCGCTCAAGAGCGCCGGAACACGGTAACCAAGTTTCTCGACCAAGGATGTGTCGAACCTTCCAGCGTAGTCATCGAACAACGCCTCCACGTAGGCCGTTTGCGGCGCTTCGACGGTTTGGCCACGCAGATGTGCAAGTTTCAACCGCGCACCGAACTGATCTTTCGGCGATGCAAGCAGCACTCGATCAAAGGCATTGATGGCACTTTCAGAATTCCCGGCCTTTTCATGATAGCCACCGGCCTGAAACCAGCCGGCGGTCCAATCCGGAACCAATTCCAGTGCCTGCTGCATTACGTCCGCAGCTGCTTGAAAATCGCCTGATTCGCCCAACATTCGCGCATAGTCCGCGCGCCTGTCGGCGACCAGATTTCCGGAGGAAAGATTGCTGTGCATCATGATTCCGTCTTTAACGATGCTATGCTGCCGCTGCGCTCCCGCTGCAACCGGTTTTTGGATCGGCACGGATTGAATGAAGCCTGAAGAGATACTCCATCCAACCGGTTCCGGCCTCTATTGCGCGCCCGGCGGCTTCTACATTGATCCCCATGTTGCTGTTGACCACGCGTTGATCACCCACGCGCATTCGGACCATGCCCGCAGCGGGCACAACAATGTTCTTGCGTCCAAAGAGACCTGCGACATTATGAAAATCCGGCTTGGCGACGACGCAGCCGGGTCATTTCAGCACGCAGATTTGCGTCAAAGCCAAATGATCAACGGAGTGCAGGTCACATTCCATCCTGCCGGGCACGTGCTCGGATCGTGTCAAATCGTCCTCGAACATGCCGGGCAACGCATCTGCATCTCGGGTGACTACAAGCGGACGCCAGATCCGACGACGCTGCCGTTTGAACCCGTTCGGTGTGATGTGTTCATCACCGAAGCCACCTTCGGGCTCCCTGTCTTTGTTCATCCGGACCCTGATGGCGAAATTGCAAAGCTGCTCCAGTCAGTCAATGACAACCCTGGTTCGGACCATTTCGTCGGAGCTTATTCTCTGGGAAAGGCACAACGGGTCATCGCTCTTCTGCGCAAAGCCGGATACGAGGATGAAATCCTTTTGCACGGAAGCATGGAGGCGATTTGCGCCTATTACGAGAGATGCGGTATTGATCTTGGCGCCCTCGCCAATCTCATCGACACCGGAAAAAGGCGCGGGCATGGCGGCAGCATAATTATCGGTCCGCCTTCTGCCATGGGCACCAAGTGGGTCAACCGCATGATCGAGCCAATATTTGCTTATGCCTCGGGATGGATGCGCATCCGGCAGCGCGCCAAGCGCGCGGGTGTGGAACTGCCGCTGATTATTTCGGACCATTGCGACTGGCCTGAACTCCAACAGTCGATTCGGGACAGTGGCGCAGAAGAAATCTGGGTCACGCATGGCAATGAGGACGGGTTGGTCCATTGGTGCCAATCGCAAGGCTTGGACGCGCGTCCACTTCGCTTGGTCGGTTTTTCCGATGAGGGCGATTGAACCATGAAACTTTTCGCTGAGCTCTTGGAATCCCTGACCCACGCGCCGTCACGCAACCGCAAGATTTCCCTTTTGACGCAGTATTTCGAGCAGGTGTCAGATCCAGGCCGTGGGTATGCCCTTGCAGCGCTGACAGGTCGCTTGGCATTTTCAGCGGTCAAACCAGCGCTTTTCAAGACATTGATTTCGCAGCGGCTTGACCCCGTCTTGTTCCGCCTCTCCTATGATTTTGTCGGTGATCTGGCCGAAACAATAGCATTGTGCTGGCCGTCAGAAAGAGCTGCCGACGAACTGCCCCTTGCCAACGCCGTGGAAACGCTAAAAGTCGTTAGCCGTTCTGATGCACCTGTCACGCTGGCAAAAATGCTTGACCGCTTGGAGCCAACGGCGCGGTTTGCACTCATAAAGCTCGCGACCGGCGGGTTGCGGGTTGGTGCTTCCATAGGGCTGGTTCGTCAAGCGATGTCAAAATGGTCCGGAGAAAGTGAAGAAGAAATTGAAGACGTTTGGCATGTGGGTGAGCCACCCTATGCCAATCTGTTCAATTGGCTGACAAACGCCGGACCAAAGCCCGACACCGGAACAGCACCACGCTGGCGCAGCTTCATGCTGGCACACCCGCTCAATGCCAGCGACCTCGTCAAACTGGACCCCGCTGATTTCCTTGCGGAATGGAAATGGGATGGAATCAGGGTTCAAGCCATTGGCGATGGCAGGCAGACATCGCTTTACAGCCGTTCCGGCGATGACATTACGGCTGCTTTCCCTGACATTGCTTTGCCAACGGGCTTCAACGGCTGCATTGATGGCGAGTTGTTGGCAAAACGTCCAGACTCTGAACAACTCGCGCCCGGCACATTCAATCAGCTCCAGCAGAGGCTGAATCGGAAAGCGCCTTCTGCCCGACTTCTGGCCGACAGTCCGGTGTTCCTGAGAAGCTACGACTTGCTGTTCATCGATGGGCTAGACCTGCGTCCAATGCCGACTGTAGAGCGCAGACAGAAGCTTGAAGGCGTGCTCAATGGTATGAATAGCGAGGTTATTGACCTTTCGGCCACATTCCGAATTATTGATTTCGAAACGCTTGATCGTCTCAGGCAAGTGCCGCCTGACCCTGCAATTGAAGGCGTGATGCTGAAGCGCAAGGACGCGCCCTATTTGGCGGGTCGTGCCGCCGGTGCTTGGTTCAAATGGAAAAGGGAACCGCTCACGGCCGACGTTGTTTTGATGTACGCACAGCGTGGTCACGGCAAGCGCTCCGGGATATATTCAGATTTCACATTCGGGGCATGGACTAATGGCGGCAAAATTCTATTACCGGTCGGCAAGGCCTATTCCGGGTTTACCGATGCAGAACTTGCACAAATAGACCGCTATGTGCGTGAAAACACCGTCGACCGGTTTGGACCGGTTCGGTCTGTAAAGGCTGATGCGGAATTCGGGCTGGTATTTGAGATCGAGTTTGAAGGCATTGGCCTGTCAACACGTCACAAGTCCGGTATCGCCCTGCGGTTTCCAAGGGTCTCCAGGTTACGCTTCGACAAGCTTCCAAGAGACGCCGATACGGTACAGAGTTTGAAGGCGCTCATAAATTAGGCGGCTGGTCTCTCACTCGTCCGTTACGCGGACGCGGATGGAGTGAATTTCCACCGGTCCGGCCTCGCCCTCAATATGCGGGCTGATTGACATAACGCCTGACGCCTCCGGCGCATTGTCGTTGAGCTGGACTGACACAAGGTTGTCGCCAACCTGATTGTCCAGCCTGAAGCGCGTGCGCTGACACGCGCCCATACCTGCCAGGTCACAAGCCACAGAAATCTGCGCACCATTGGCGCTGCTTGCCCGCGCCTTGATGTCGAACACAATTTTTTTACCTCGGAAGCTCTCCAGCAAGCCACGTCCGACTTCAATTGACGCCACAGCCTTCCCGGGCGCTCCGTCCGGCGGGTTCAGGAGGACATAGGCCGACGGCCCCGAGCCAGTGAGGTCTGCTGCCATGCCGCCGGTCAATTCAATCGTTGCCGCATCAGCCGGAGCGAAAACCGAAATCCAGCCCTCGCTTTCATCCGATGCATTGCCGAGCCTCGGCGCGCCGCTGCTGGTTGAGCCATTAGAGGCTGACTTGCCATCCTTCATTGTCCATCGGTCGGGTATGCCGGAAGTCCAAAACAACCAGCCAAGCATCACCAAAAGCGCGAGAAATACGATAGAAATCAGCAGCCGGACGCGCGCCCTGCCTGTTCTTGGAGAAGCCTCAGCGAGGCGTTCGACTGATACAGGCCGCTTTTCTCCACCTCTTGCGGCATCGGGGCGAGGCTGGTGCTGAGGCACCCTTCCACGCAGCTCCGCTTTCGGCGCAGCTGATGACTTTAAGGGAGCAACGAACTCTTCTGTCGCTGCCGTGAATTCATCCTCTATCTGCGCAGAAAATCGATGAAGCTTCCTGATGCGATCATGCCTTGCCTCGGTGGTCATCGTCGGGTGAGCAGCCATCGAACGCCAGAGCGCTACCTCTGCGGAGGCATAGACACGCTTTCGAAAAGCGGGATCAAGGGCATCGCCCTTTTCCAATGCGTTTCTTATGGCTTTTTCAATTGGGTCCAACGCCGACTCGCCTCACATGGGACAAGGCCGGGATAATCCCGCGCCAGCGTTCGCTACAGTCCCCTGCCGCAACACATATGCGAAAGCCGTTTCACTGCAAAGCCCTGAAAGGGCCAAAGCACTTGCCCTTCGTCGGCTTTGATCGACTGCTGGCCTTGCGCATAGCTCAATTATCCTCTGCGTTGCTTCGCCATACCCTTGCAAAGCGCGAAAATCCGCGCCATTGTGATTGACGTTTGCGTAAACGTTATTCACCATCCGGAGGGCTCATGACACTTTCAACACTTTTGGAAGGCCGCCTAAGCGTTCCTGCCGTTGCTGCGCCTCTGTTTATAATTTCAAATCCGGCGCTGGTGATTGCACAGTGCAAGGCAGGCGTGGTCGGCTCGTTTCCCGCGCTGAACGCCCGTCCTGTCTCGCAGCTGGATGAGTGGCTTGCTGAAATCACCGAGACTCTCGCTGCGCACGACAGGGCAAATCCTGACCAAAAGTCTGCGCCCTTTGCTGTGAACCAGATTGTTCACCGCTCCAACACCCGCCTTGAGCAGGATTTGGCGCTCTGCGCCAAATACAAGACGCCAATTGTCATCACCTCGCTTGGCGCCGTTCCGGAAGTAAGCAGCGCAGTTCACTCTTGGGGCGGCATTGTGCTGCACGACATTATCACAAACCGGCATGCCAACAGCGCTGTGCGCAAGGGAGCGGACGGACTTATCGCTGTCGCCGCAGGCGCAGGCGGCCATGCCGGAACTCTGTCTCCATTCGCTCTGGTGCAAGAAATCCGCGAATGGTTTGACGGGCCGCTGCTGCTGTCCGGCGCTATTGCGAGCGGCAAGGCAATCTTGGCGGCGCAGGCGATGGGGGCGGATTATGCATATATCGGCTCTCCCTTCATCGCGACCAACGAAGCGCGCGCGAGCGACGCCTACAAGGAGATGATTACCAAGTCAGCGGCATCCGACATTGTCTACTCAAACTATTTCACTGGAATTCACGGCAATTACCTCAAAGGATCGATTGTCAGCGCCGGCATGGACCCTGACCATTTGCCCGAAGCCGATCCGTCGAAAATAACCTCGCTGGTTTACGTCGCGGCCTATTTGCCACGCGTCGGCACCTCCTTGAATG
>JANPGC010000169.1:0-1859 GCA_031423755.1 Phyllobacteriaceae bacterium
TGAAGCTGAAGCTGCACGTATTTCGGCAGAGATTGGTTATCCGGTCATCATCAAGGCCACTGCTGGCGGCGGCGGACGCGGCATGAAAGTGGCACGCAACGAGGAAGAACTGGCGATGGCGCTTGCGACGGCCCGGTCTGAGGCCGCCGCTGCTTTCGGGAACTCGGAAGTGTACATCGAAAAATATCTGCAAAAGCCCCGCCACATCGAAGTGCAAGTGATGGGCGACGGCGCGGGCAAGGGCGTCCATCTGGGTGAACGCGACTGCTCGCTGCAGCGGCGCCACCAGAAAGTCTGGGAAGAAGCCAATTCCCCTGCCCTCAACGCCGAAGAGCGCGACAAGATCGGCATGATCTGCGCCAACGCCATCGCCGGACTTGGCTATCGCGGCGCGGGCACAATCGAGTTTCTCTATGAGAACGGCGAGTTTTACTTCATCGAGATGAACACCCGACTGCAGGTTGAACACACGATCACCGAAGCGATCACCGGCATCGACATTGTGCACGAGCAAATCCGCATCGCCTCGGGCGGCGGATTGTCGATGACTCAGGACGAGATCAAGTTCTCCGGCCACGCGATCGAGTGCCGGATCAACGCCGAAGATCCGCGCACCTTCGTGCCTTCGCCGGGCAGGATCACGCATTATCACACGCCCGGAGGCCTTGGCATCCGCATCGATTCGGGCGTTTATGCCGGTTACAAAATCCCTCCATACTATGACTCGATGATCGGCAAACTGATCGTTCACGGCCGCAACCGCGTCGAATGCATGATGCGCCTGCGCCGGGCGCTCGACGAGTTTGTTGTGGACGGAATCAAATCCACCCTGCCGCTGTTCCGCGATCTGGTCGGCAATCCGGATATCGCCAACGGCGATTATGACATCCACTGGCTGGAAAAATATCTGGCTGAAAAGGACGCGGCTGAAGGTGCGGCAAACGGCTGAACCAAAGGCGCTCGACCCGGAACTTTTGCTGCGGGCGTATGCTTCGGGTGTGTTTCCGATGGCCGAATCGGCTGACGACCCGGAGATATTCTGGGTGCAGCCGGATGTCCGCGGCATTATTCCGCTCGACACGTTTCATGTGCCTGCAAGCCTTGCCAAGACAATCCGCAAGCAAGTGTTCGACATCCGCTATGACACCGCATTTGAAGATGTGATGAGGGGATGCGCCGAGGCCAACCCGCTGCGACCCTCCACCTGGATCAACGACACCATCCTGACTGCCTACACTGCGCTTCACGCCCAAGGTCACTGCCACTCTGTCGAGGCATGGTATCACGGTCAGTTGGCAGGTGGATTGTATGGCGTCTCTTTGGGAACGGCCTTCTTCGGTGAAAGCATGTTTTCGCGCATGACAGATGCGTCGAAGGTCTGCCTGGTCCATCTGGTGGCGCATTTGAAGGCAAAAGGCTTCACCCTGCTCGACACGCAATTCACAACGGACCATCTCAAACGCTTCGGCGCAATCGATGTGCCGCGCAAGAAATATGAGAAGATGTTGAAGGTGGCTTTGGTGGGGATGGCGAAGTTCTAGAGCGCAGAAGACGGGACGAAATCGGCCAACCCAACCCTCGTCATCGTCGGGCGCGTCCCGACGAGCCAGTTCTTGTTTCTGATCTGGCAAAAGAAGGTCTGGGTCGTCGGGAGACGCCCTACGATGACGAGTTGTGGGGCGGTTCTTGCTTAAAACCACCCTTTTCATGTTCGCTAAAATTGCAGCACAAAGCTTTCACCCCGTATCCGGCGCGTTGACCAAATCCCGGGCCAGCCCGTGGCATTCCCGCAGCACATCATCGACCTCGTGAATGGACCGCTGTCTCCAGCCGGGCGGCAGGCCGGGGCGGAAAATCGA
>JANPGC010000170.1:0-3282 GCA_031423755.1 Phyllobacteriaceae bacterium
CCCGGCTCATCCGGTCCGCCGGTCTCCAGCGCCCAGATCAGCACCATCGACCAAGGCAGGTCCTTGCCCCAGCCGTCTTTTGAGATGACATCGCCGGGCTTTTCCGGATAGGCGGGCGCAGCGATCTCCTCCCAGCCATTGCCCTTGTTGCGGTGCAGCTTGACGCCGAAATGGCCATGGTCAAGCGTGGCGTAGGAATAGCCGGAGCGCGGGTCGGTGAGGGCGACGGTGACATTGTCGCCGAGGAAATCGACATTGCCGATTTCCCAGCCCTTGCCGTTGCGGCTGACATTGAACAGTCCCTTGCGCGTTGAAACAATCATCTTGTCGGCCATTTTATCCTCCTGAGAGCGCCTGCAAAACAAAAACTTCGCTATTTGATTCAACCGGATCGCTCAAGCGCTTGCGATCCATGACAATTTCGCCGTCCACGATGATGCCCATATGGCGGCGCAGCGTGAATTGCTCGTCGACCACATAGGATTTCAGACGCGGATTGTCGGTGAAAATCCGGGCCAGCACTTCGCGGACAGTCGATCCGTTCACGTTGACCGAGGGGCAGTCGACGTGTCGCATCAGGTTGGGGGTGAAGGTCACTTTGGCCATGATATATGCTGACTCGCGTTTCAGCGTCTTGCAAGTGGTTTCAGGCGGGGGCGGTGTCCATCTTGCCATTGACCGAGAAGCGGCGCTTCTCTGCGAGCAGCCAGGCATCGATGCATTCCGGCGAGGGATGCGAAAGCTCTGGCGCCGCGCCCTTGAACATGGCTGATTTTGCAAATCCGCCAGATTTATAAAGCGAAGGCGTGAAATGCTCGCCTTTGGCGCCAATGTAGCGGGCATGGCAGGCCTTGGTGGTGACGCGCACGACGCCGCGTTCGAGGCATGCAAGCCAGCGCGCAGCGTCTTGGCTGGTGATATTTGTCGTCCAGCCGTACGTTGCATGATGCTGCATGATGCGCTTGTGGTCGCGCAGGCTGTAGTCAACGTTGCCAACAAGGTCCAGATAGGCCTTTCGGAGGGGTCGCTCGGCAAGCCAGGATGCGCGTGTCAGGGCTGATCCCCAGTTTTCGTGCATGGGCTTCACCTGCGCCGCACCTGCGCGCTGCTCCTCTGGCGATGCCCAGAAGTCACCGTAGGCCGCAACATATCCGATGCGATCATTGCCGTCGGCAAGTGACAGCAACTGTTCCGTCACGTCGAGATAATTGGGCGACAGCACCATGTCATCTTCGAGAAACAAGCCGCGCGCGCACCCAAGATCCTCAAACACATGCGTTTCCGCGCGCTCATAATTGAGCGCAACGCCGAGATTGCTTTCGGCTCTGATAATCTTGCCCCAAGGAATAATCCTTCTGAACAAGCGGGCGCATTTGTCGATATTTGCCGGGTTGGCTTTGAACCGGTTGCTGAACCGATTAAAGGCGCCATCCTGAAACAGGGTCACGCTATCCTGCGGCGTTATCTGTGAACGCAGACTTTGCAGCACCGGTTTCAGATAGTGAGGCCGGTCGAACGAGAGGATTGCAATGTGGAAATTGCGCGGGGGCGTATCTCTGGAGCGCCGGAATGTCCAGCCGCCAAGTCGTTCGAACCAAGTCATGCATTCATTCCAAGCCCCGGCACTGGCTACCATATTGCCGGAACGGAAAACAGGGGTGCGGCGGGGTCGTTCATTGTGCACTGCACCAGTGAAAAACCTCATTTGAGGTCTGACATTTGCATAAATATTTTCTCGAAGGCCAATCATGCCGACCGATAATTCCAAAGAGCTGAATATTCTCGTGCTGCAAGGTGGCGGTGCGCTGGGTGCCTATCAGGCAGGTGCTTACGAGGCTCTGGCGGAGTCCGGCTTCATGCCGGACTGGGTGGCCGGCATTTCGATTGGAGCCATCAACGGCGCGCTACTTGCCGGAAACAGGCCGGAAGAGCGGGTCGCCAAGCTGCGGGCGTTCTGGGAGAAAGTCTCTTCCGGCCTGCAGGGCACGATCCCGGCTTTTGAAGACCTTCTCAGACCCTATTTCAACGAAACCAGCGCCAATCTTGCCGCCTCGTTCGGCGTGCCCGGGTTCTTCGCGCTCCGGTTTCCGGCTGCAATATTCCAGCAGAAGGGGACGCTTGAGGCGATCAGCCATTACGACACTGCGCCGCTGGCGCGGACGCTCAGTGAGTTGGTTGATTTTGACTATCTCAGAGAAGGCGCGACGCGCCTCAGCGTTGGCGCGGTTGATGTTGTCAGCGGCAATTTTGAGTATTTTGAATCTGCCGATCCGGATTTTGGCGTTCAGCATATCATGGCTTCCGGCGCGCTGCCTGCTGCCTTTCCGCCAGTCAAGATCGGCACGCGCTACTATTGGGATGGCGGCATCGTTTCCAACACTCCGATTGACTATGTGATGGAGTATGATGGCGCGCGGCAGGACATGTGCATCTTTCAGGTCGATGTGTTCCGTGCCAGGGGCAAGCTTCCGCAGACTATCGGCGAGGTGACAGAGCGGGAGAAAGACATCCGCTTTTCAAGCCGCACGCGCTTCAACTCGGACCATATCAAGAAGATGCAGGAGATGAGCAACGCCGCAGCGCGGCTGGCGGCGAAACTTCCGCCTGAGCTTTGCGAAGATCCGGATGCGCTGCTGCTGCAATCCTGGGCAAGCCCGGCTGATGTTACGATCGCGCACCTTATTCGCCATGACACGGGCGTTGATTCTGGCAGCAAGGACTATGAATTCTCGCGCCTTTCGGTCGAAGAACATTGGAATTCGGGGCGTGACAATGTCCGCAAGGGGCTGAAGTCGAAGGCATGGGTGGAACGCGACATGAATGCCAAGGGCGTGCGCGTTTTTGACCTGACGAAATGACAATGATCAGGCATTTTTTCGTTGATTTGCCATCGTGCGTCGGCGAAGTGATGGGCAATTTGCTGAAGTTGAAGGGCTAAAAGAATGAAACTGAAGGACAAGGTTTGCATTGTCACCGGCGCTGCCTCCGGCATAGGCCGTGGAATAGCAGAAAAGTTTGCCGCGAACGGAGCCAAGGTTGCCATTGCCGACCTCAATCTGGAAGGCGCGCAAGCCACAGCCAAGGACATTTCCGCCAAGCACGGGGCTGAGGCGATCGGCGTGGCGATGGATGTAACCAACGAAGAGCAGGTCAACGCCGGTGTTGCTGCTGTGTTAGAAAAGTGGGGCAGGGTGGATGTTCTGGTCTCCAACGCGGGTGTGCAGATCGTTCATCCGATGGAGGAGTTTCCTTTCGCTGACTGGAAGAAGATGCTCGCCATCC
>JANPGC010000171.1:0-6358 GCA_031423755.1 Phyllobacteriaceae bacterium
TTTGCCCAGAGTTTCCTGTTCGGCGAACCGATGACAGCCGAGACGGCGGGAAGATTGCTGCGAGAGCAGAATTTGGCGGCTGTGCGGGCCTAAGGCGGTGCCTTGTTGAGCGCGTGCAGTTGACGGTATAGTTGCGTCGGGGTGCTGTGACTTGTCCGTGCAAGGCGGTCGCGTGTGCATTTGAGGAAGATGGCAAATGGCTTGGTTCAAGCACCTCGCATCAGAGATTTATTTCGAAGAGACAGGCAGTGGCGATCCGGTGCTTCTGCTGCCGGGGTTCTCCGACAGAGTTGAAAATCACAAGGCGCTGCGGGAGGCACTTGGCCGGAACTATCGGGTTATCACGGCGGACTTGCCCGGTTCGGGCCGGTCGCTTCCGCAACCGCGCAATTATCATCCCGGCTACTATTTCGAGGACGCGCAGGCATTTGTCGCCCTTGTTCGCGACTTGGGCTTGGGCGCAGCGCACATTCTTGGTTTCAGCGATGGCGGCGAAGTGGCGCTTCTGGTCGCAGCCATTGCGCCACAGGCTGCGCGCTCCGTTCTAACCTGGGGTGCGCAAGGGTCAATCAGCGACCCTGATGGGCAAATAATTTCGTTCTTCCGCAATATCGTTGACAGTCGCGACCCGGCGTCTGTTGGCTACCGTGACTACCTGGTTGCTACATATGGCGAAGAGAATGCGCGGGCGATGACACAGAGTTTCGCAGGCGCCCTCGCGGCGATAAAGCAGGCCGGTGGAGACATCTGCCGAAACCGGGCCCATAGAATTGTTTGTCCAGCGCTGCTCATGGCGGGAGAGAAAGATTCGTTTGTTTCAAAGGCAGCAATCGACGAGCTGGCGAGCCGCATGAGTTGCGCTGAAGCTATCGCGGTTGCAGCAGCCGGTCATGGCATTCATGAGGACCAGCCAGCGTGGTTCACTGCCACCGTCATTGACTGGCTTGCAAGGTCAAGTCAGCGGGATGCTACACCTTAGAAGGGCGGACGCCGGCCTTGGCGCTGCGCCGCTTCAAATTGTCGTACGGCGACCCGTCTCGCCTGACATAGATCGCTGGCTTGCCATCCGCACGCGCGACCAGATCGATGTCCGGATAATAGGCCACATCGTCTTCTTTGCGGGAGCCGATTTCAAGCACCGTTGCCTCGCTCTGCGAACGGTTTTGCAGACAGTGGCCGTTCTGGTCTGCGGCCTTGAAACCGGCTGCGTCGCCGGCATGCAAAATTTCGGCACCGCTGTCTGTCACGAGCGTGACTTCGCCCGACAGGACATAGATGAACTCATCTTCGCTGGTGTGCCAATGCCGCTGCGCCGACCACGCGCCGGGCGGCAGGCGCAGAAAATTGACGCCGAATTGCGTGAGGCTTGCTGCATCGCCGAGCCGCGTGCGTTCGCGTGCCAAACAGGGTTCATCAAACGGCGGCGGGTAAAGCGTGCCGACGACTGATGCGAGGGCGGACTTGTCAATCTTTTTGGTCATTTGCGCCTCCGAACCTTGAGCCTTTCAGGCGTGTCCGGCCTCAAGAATCAGCCTTGAGGGATCGACGCCAATCATCGCAAGCGCACGGTCATAAGTGCGGCTGATGTCTTCGTCGAAGAGAACCTTGTGGGTTGCCGGGCATGTCAGCCAGCCGTTTTCGGCAATCTCGTTCTCAAGTTGGCCGGGAGCCCAGCCGGAATAGCCAAGCGTCATCATGGCTTGGCGGGGGCCATGGCCGCCCGAAATGGCGCGCAGGATATCGACTGTTGCTGTCAGGCAAATGTCTTCCGAGATCGGCATTGTGGAATTGACCATGTAATCATCGGAATGAATGACAAAGCCCCTGCCCTTGTCGACCGGGCCGCCGTCGCGGATCATGAAATCGCGCGCCGAAACCGGCAGCTTGATTGCGTCGTCCTCGTTGACGATGCCGACCTGAATCAAAAGATCGGAAAAGACCATCGGCTGGCGGTGGTTGATGATGAAACCCATCGCGCCTTCGTCCGAATGGGCGCAGACATAGACGACGGAACGCGCAAACCGCGTGTCGCCCATCCCGGGCATGGCCACGAGGAAATGGTCGTTAAGGAAGCCCTTGCCGGGACCTTTGTTGCGAAGCGAGGCGATATCCATGCGGACATGGTATCAAGGATCAGCAAAAGATAAAGTCAGAAGTCCAATATTTGAGCGAAGGAATGCGGGCCGTGAGCCGGGCTCACGAAATCGGGATTTGCAAATGAACGCAACACGGGCGAAAGCGGCGTCATGAAACAGATTTCAGCGACGATTTTGGCACTTTCCGCTTCGTTCCTTGCAATTGCCGAGGCAAACGCTGCGGCGAGCCAATGGCAGGACATTGCGGGTGGACGAATCCGCCTTGTGGTGGCTGAGCCTGCACCGGGCGGGAAAGACGTGCAGGCGATGCTGCAAGTCGATCTTCAGACCGGCTGGAAGACCTATTGGCGTGACCCCGGCGATGCGGGCGTGCCGCTGCAGTTTGACGTTTCGAAATCAACAAACGCATCGCTTGCGGGCGTTGATTATCCTGCCCCGCACCGGTTTGATGACGGCACGAGCGTCTGGGCGGGATACAAGGAGCCGGTGGCGTTCGGCATGCGCCTTGAGCGCGGCGATGTGGCCAAGCCGGTTGTCATATCCGGCAATGTTTTTCTCGGCGTGTGCGAGAAGATATGCGTGCCTGTGCAGTTTGAGTTCAACGTCGATGTGCAGGACAGCGCCACGCCGACAATGCACCATGAGCTGGTTGCCATGGCGCTGAAGGATTTGCCCAAAGCTGCGGCCTCGGAGTTTGGCGTTTCTGCGATTGCGGCGGATATGAAAACACTCCGCATTGAGGCTGCCGTGCCTGAAGATGCTGGCGAGGCTGAGCTTTTTTTGGGTGCGCCGGAGGGGTTTCAGTTTGCAGCGCCCGTGCTGCAATCGCAGCAAGACGGCAAAGCGCGGTTTGAAGCGAAGATATTGTTTTCACCCGACGATGCAGGCGGCGAAACCAAAATGGTCGCCTATACGCTGGTCACGGACCAGGGCGCGGTTTCCGGCGACATTGCGATTTCCAAACGCTGACGGTCTCGACAAACCGCGATCAATGTCTATGTAAGCCTGCAACCGGCATTCGCCGTGATGAATTCCCGTGGAGATAAAGATGATCAAGATTGGCGACCGTTTGCCTGACGCGAAATTCATGGTGCGCACTGGCGATGGCTACAGCAGTGTCAGCACATCGGACGTATTTTCGGGCAAGAAGATTGTGCTGTTTGCCGTGCCCGGTGCATTCACGCCAACCTGCTCGGTCAATCACCTGCCGGGTTTTCTTGAAAACCACAGCGAAATTCTTGCCAAGGGCGTGGATGCCATCGCGGTGGTTGCGGTCAACGACCACCATGTGATGCACGCATGGTCCAAGGCGTCGGGCGGCGAAGGCAAGATCATGTTCCTTGCTGATGGCGCAGCCAAGTTCACCAATGCGCTCGGTGTCGGGACGGACATGGGGCCGCTTGGATTCCGTTCGCAGCGCTATTCGATGATCGTCGAGGATGGCGTGGTGAAAGGGTTCAACCTTGAGCCCGGCCACGGCGCGGATGTATCGGGGGCGGCGGCGATACTTGGCCAGCTTTAGAGTGTGGCTGAAAATCCACTCGTACGGCGACCTGAATTTTGATCCAGCCCCTTGGAGCGGCAGACTCCCGGGGCCAGTTTTCTTGTGCCCCGTTGCCTGTTAAGGTTGCCTTCAAAGCGGCAACAGGTTCTGCGCTGATGAAGCACCTTGCATTCGCGTGCGGCGTTCTGGCCATAGCGGCGCAGCTTGCGGGCTTGCGTGCGGCGGACGCGCGGACGGCGGCGCCGATCCGGCATGTGGTCGTCATTGTTATGGAAAACACCAACGCCGAGAAGTTTGGCAGCGCGCCGTATATTTACGGCAACGCGACTGATGCGCCATACATCAATTCCGTGCTGATGCCGCGTTATGCGCATGCGCTGAACTTCCGAGACCCGCTGCCGATGGGCGTGCCGAGCGAGCCGCATTATGTGTGGCTTGAAGCGGGCACCAACAGTTTGCCGGATTTCACGTTTGGCGAGGGCATATCCGGCGATTTTGACCCGTCGTTCCTGCGCAGCACGGCAAGCAGCGACCATCTTGCCGCCCAGATTGAAGCAACCAACGGGCGTGTCACCTGGATGACCTATCAGGAAGGGATCAATGCCAAGACAGGAGCGTGCCCGGTGAACAGCAGCCGCGAGACGCACTATGCCGCCAAGCACAATCCGTTCGTGTTCTTTCAGGACATTTCGGGAAATCCGCCGTCGAAGGACAATGAATATTGCGCGGCGCGCAACAGACCGCTTTCGGCTTTGGCAAAGGACATGGCGCGCGGAAGGGTCGCGAGCTATGTGTTTGTCACGCCCGATCTTTGCCACGACATGCATGACAAATGCGGCAATCCGAGCCGCGTGCGCAATGGCGACGACTGGCTGAAATCCGAACTGCCGGCGATGATCGACTGGGCAGGCCGCAACAGCGGCGTGATTTTTCTGACATGGGACGAGGGCCACGAGACGCGCAAGCTGCCGTTTCTGGCGATCGGTCCGATGGTGCGCAAGGGTTTTGCCGGGCCGGTGGCTTATGACCATGGGTCCGTGATCAGGACTGTGGAGCGGATTTTTGGTCTTCCGGTGCTCAAAACTGTCGCAGGCAGCAATGATTTGGGCGATCTGTTTCAGGCGGGGGCGATGCGCTAGTCGGCCTGCCGCTTGAACGGGGCCATGCCCTGCCTTGCCAACTCATCGGCGCGCTCGTTTTCCGGGTGGCCGGCGTGGCCTTTGATCCAGTGCCATTCGACCTTGTGGGCCTTGCGGGCCTTGTCCAGCCGCTGCCAGAGTTCGACGTTTTTCACCGGCTTTTTGTCGGCGGTTTTCCAGCCGTTCTTCTTCCAGCCGATCATCCATTTGCCGATGCCGTCACGGACGTAGGATGAGTCTGTGTAAAGGTCAGCGCTGCAGGGTTCCTTCAGCGATTCCAGCGCGGAGATGGCGGCCATCAGCTCCATGCGGTTGTTGGTGGATTCACTGTCGCCGCCGGAGAGCTCTTTTTCCTTGCCGTTCCAGCGCAGGATCGCGCCCCAGCCTCCCGGGCCGGGATTGCCGGAGCAGGCACCGTCGGTGAAAATCTCGACATGTTTCATCCGCGGGCCAGACCGTATTCCGCCGACGACGCGATCTGGCGGTGGAAACGCACCTTGCGCAAGTACTCGAGCGGGTCTTTCTTGACCACGAGCGCGCCGGCCGGCGTGTTGAGCCAGTCATAGAGGCGCGTGAGCATGAAGCGGAGCGCCGAGCCGCGTGCGAGCAATGGGAGCGCTTCAGCCTCGGCTGCGGAGAGCGGGCGCACGGACTGGTAGCCTGACAGGAGCGCAGTGCCCTTGGTCAGGTTGAAGGCGTTGTCTTTTTCGAAACACCAAGCGTTGAGGCAGACGGAGAGATCGTAGGCGAAGAGGTCATTGCAGGCGAAATAGAAGTCGATGAGGCCGGAAAGCCGTTCGCCGAGGAAGAAGACGTTGTCCGGGAAGAGGTCGGCATGGCAGATGCCGGAGGGCAGGTCTTTCGGCCAGTGCTGCTCAAGATGCCGCAGATCGGCCTCGACCTCGGCCGCGAGACCGGGCTCGACACTGTCGGCGCGCGGTCTGGCCGCGTCCCAGAGGGGCCTCCAGTCCTGGACGGACAGCGCATTGTGGCGTTTGATGGCGAAACCCTCGCCTGCCAGATGCATGGCGGCGAGCGCCTCTCCGACAGCGCGGCAATGGGCGGCGGTCGGGCGGCGCATCCACATGCCTTCAAGAAAGGTGACAATCGCCGCCGGACGGCCCGCCAGTTGGCCGATGATCTTGCCATCCTTGCGGTGCACGGGGAGCGGGCAGGAAATGCCGCGCGCAGCAAGGTGATCCATCAGGCCAAGGAAGAAGGGAAGATCGTCCGGGTTCACGCGCTTTTCGTAGAGGGTGAGGATGTAGGAACCGGTTTGCGTGTGCATCAGGAAGTTGGAGTTTTCGACACCCTCGGCGATGCCCTTGTAGGACAGGAGGCCGCCGACGGAATAATCGTCAAGGAAGGCGGCGAGGTCGTTTTCGGCAATGTCGGTGTAGACGGCCATTGGGGGGTTCTTTCGACGGGTTTGTTCGGCGCGCACTTGGGCATTTTTTCAGATGGTTGGTGATTTGCCAATCCGGGTGAATGACGACAGAACTCCCTCCACCTTGTGGGGAGGGTTGGGGTGGGGGTCGCGAGCGGAGCGAACAATCAGGAAACTGCCACGGAGGTCAAATTTGTTCCGCAGCACTTGCTGGTCAGCCTCCTGTTGATGC
>JANPGC010000172.1:0-15726 GCA_031423755.1 Phyllobacteriaceae bacterium
CTCTGCGATCACGCTGTTCTGCGTGTCAGCGATCAGAATGGACCCGTTGTCACGTATCAAAATTCCGTAAGGAGAATTTAGCGGCTGTGTTGTGTAGCCGCAAAGTTAGAATGTCCTGTTTCTGCAAAGTAAGAATGTCACACTTCCCGCGGTTCGTCGTGTGGGAGATTGCAGATGGGACTGATTGTGATGAGCGAGCGCGATTTGCAGCGGATTGAGGTTTTGTCGAAGGTGACCGAAGGCCGAACGACCATTGCTTCTGCGGCACATGTTTTGGCGTTGAGCACGCGTCAGGTGCGCCGCTTGCTGGATGTTTTCGAGGAGGTTGGCGCAGCTGCAATCCGTCACAAGTCGCGTGACCGGCCGTCGAACAATCGGATCAGCAATGGCGTGCGTGACTATGTGCTGACGCTTATACGGGAGTGCTATCTAGACTTCGGACCAACCTTGGCAGCTGAGAAGCTGGCCGAGAACCATGGCGTGGCAATTTCGCGCGAGACGCTGCGCAAATGGATGACGCAAGCGGGAATCTGGCTATCGCGCAAGCAGCGCCGGACTTTTCATCAGCCGCGTTTGCGACGCGAAGCCTATGGCGAGTTGGTGCAGATCGATGGCTCGGAGCACCGCTGGTTTGAGGAGCGGAACGATCCCTGCTCTCTACTCGTCTTCATTGATGATGCGACAGGCAAGCTGATGCAGCTTCGTTTCGTGCGCTCGGAAAGTGCCTTCACCTATTTTGAAGCTCTGGAGCTCTATCTAAAAGATCATGGTGCTCCTGTCGCATTTTATTCCGACAAGCATTCTGTCTTTCGGGTGGCGAAGAAGGATGCCAAAGGCGGTCAGGGCATGACGCAGTTCGGGCGTGCGCTTTGCGAGCTAAACATCGAGATTCTTTGCGCAAATTCGAGTCAGGCCAAAGGCCGTGTCGAGCGGATGAACCGGACCTTGCAGGACAGGTTGGTGAAGGATTTGCGTCTGGCGGGCGTCAGCAGCATGGAGGATGGCAATGCCTTTCTGCCTGGCTTCATGGAACGCCACAATGCGCGATTTGCTGTCACCCCTGCCCGATCCGATGACCTGCACCGACCGCTCAACATTGCGTCGGATGCATTGCGCGATGTTCTGTGCAAGCGTGAACAACGCTATGTCGGTGCGCAGCTGACATTTTCTTACGAGCGTCAACGCATCACGCTGGAAGAGAACGACGTGACGCGCGGGCTCGTTGGCCGATATGTCGAGACTTATGCCTTTCCAGATGGCCGTTTGGACGTGCGCTGGAAGGGCCATTGTCTGCCCTATCGCGTGTTTGACAAGGACCAACGCGTGACACACGCGGCCATAACCGAGAACAAACACCTGAGCGATGTGCTGGCTTACATCAAGGCGCGGCAGGATCAAACTGCACCCCCATACGTCAAGACCAACAGCGAGAAGATGGGTTACAAGCCGCGGGGCCGAAAGCCGGGTCGCAGAACGGACTTCATCAATGACCCGCAGCTTAACGCCAGACGGCAGGAAGCGATTTCCCGCATCGAGGCGACTGAGCGAACACTCAAAACCAAGGTCGGGAGCTTCAACCCACCCGCCCCCGATCTGCCCTTGCAACCCCGACCAGCCGGTCAGCTCGGGGGCTGATCATCGTGCCATGCAGGTATTGAAGTGACATTTCTACTTTGCACACAATCGGACTTTTTAACTTGGTCGCCACAAGATATGCGCAGAGGCACGTCTTGTTTTGCAATTACCATTGGTTCTGAAGACCAATTGCGTCAGCGCAATCAACCGGTGTCCCCGCTTTCATCTAGGTGAGACCGGATGATGTCATCAAAATCCGCATCTGCCTTGAAGCCCAGTGCGGATGCCCGCACGGCGTTGAAATTGGATGGCCAGCCCGCGACGATCCTCCGGATCGCTTCATCAGGCTCGTGGCGGATGAGTTTTGCCGCCTTATCGCCGGCTACGCGGCGCAGCGCTTCGATTTGCTCGCCGACCGTTGCGGACAGTCCTGGCATCGTCAAATTGCGGCGCGGCCCAAGTGTCGCCGTGTCCAGCTGTGCCGCATTCAGCATGAAGCCGATGGCAGCGCGAGGGCTTGCAAACCAGTGACGGACGCTCTCGTCCACCGGCAACACAGCTTCCTTGCCTGCTAGCGGCTCGCGCAGAATGTTCGAGAAGAAACCGGACGCTGCCTTGTTCGGTTTGCCCGGCCGGATGCAGATTGTCGGCAGCCGCAGGCCAATGCCTTCGAAAATGCCCTTGCGGGAATAGTCCGACAACAGGAGTTCGCATATCGCCTTTTGAGTTCCATAACTGGTAAGCGGCGTCGAGAAGAACTCGTCTTCGATCTTGTCCGGAAATGGCGCGCCAAACACGGCGATCGACGACGCGAGTATCACTCGTGGCACATATGGGCATTTGTTGCCTTCTAATCTGATTGCTTCAAACAGCTGCCGTGTGCCGTCAAGATTGATCCGGTAGCCCCTCTTGAAATCCGCTTCCGCTTCTCCCGAGACGATGGCAGCCAGATGGAAAATGATATCCGGGCGACGTTCCATGAGCTTTTCTGCAAAGCCCGCTGCAGAAAAATCACCTGAAACAACATGCGTTGCGTCCAGCATCCTTTGAGGCGCTGTCGCGTCGTCGATATCGACTAACGTCAAACGACCAACAGATATCCCCAAAGCGCCCTCATCTGCGGCCAAGTGCGCAGCGAGCTTCTTGCCCAACATGCCTGAGGCGCCCGTAATCATCACATGCATTTGGCAATCCTTGTGGAAACTTCATCGATTGGCCTTGAGGCTAATGCAGCTTGCTGCGCTAAGTTGAGTTTGCCAACCCCAAATGTCAGGCGCTGTTTCATGACCCCTTCCCGCGACATCAACAGACTTCTGGAAATCATGGCCGCACTGCGCGATCCAAAGACCGGTTGCCCGTGGGATGTCGTGCAGAGCTTTGAGACGATCATACCTTATACAATTGAAGAGGCGTACGAAGTCGCAGAAGCCATCAGCCGCAACGACATGGTGGATTTGTCTGAAGAGCTTGGCGACCTGCTTTTGCAGGTGGTGTTTCACGCCCGTATGGCCGAAGAGGCGGGCAGCTTTGATTTTGGAGGCGTAGTGGAAGCGATCACCACAAAAATGATCCGCCGCCATCCTCACGTCTTTGGCGACGCTGAGGCCCGTTCATCGGGCATGGCAAAGGGCATGTGGAACAAGATCAAGGCCGAGGAGAAGGCCGAGCGGCTGGCCAAGCGAAAGGCAGTTGGCCTCGCCACTGGGGAGGTGATCCGCCACCTTGATGCAGTACCAGCCGCGCTTCCGCCGGTTCTTCAATCCGTCAAGCTTCAGGAACAGGCCGCGCGTGTGGGGTTTGATTGGGCCGAGCCTGCGCCCATTCTCGACAAGATCGAAGAAGAGTGCGGCGAGCTTCGTGAAGCGATTGAAGACGGCGGAAAGGACCGGGTTTTTGAAGAATATGGTGACATCCTGTTTGCCATGATGAACCTTGGAAGGCGCCTCGGCATTGACCCGGAAAGCGCGCTGCGCTCCACCAATCTGAAATTCCGCAGACGCTTCGCCCATGTTGAGGACGGGCTGGCACAGGCAGGTGTTGCGCTTGGCAGCGCCGACCTTGAAGCCATGGAGTCGCTCTGGCAGAGCGCAAAAACTCTGCCGCGTTAATAATCGGGACTGGGTTTCGCAGTTTTGCCGAGCCGATGGTCAAGTTCCATGCGGGTCTGCGGACTCATTCTTACTGTCAAGTTGACGCCGCCATCCTCGCGGTCCTCGCGTACCAAGACTGCACCGTTCCGGTATATCCAGTCCAAATTGGCCAAGAGACCTGCTGGAACAATACAATCGATGATTTCGGCCTTGCCTTCGAGATGCTCTTCAATTGTCAAGAACAGCGCTTCAACCCCCTCTCCTGTCAACGCCGAAGCTGGCAATTGTGCCGGGCCAACACCTTCGTGCCGGGTGAGGCTTGCGATGGAATCACGCTCTTCTGACGCGAGAAGATCCATCTTGTTCCAGACTTCGATCAATTTTGACGCGTCTTTCGGATCGATTCCCAGACTGCGTAATATCGTCTCAACATCCTGCGATTGCGCGCTTGTGTCCGGATCCGCGATATCGCGCACGTGAACCACCAAGTCCGCCTCAACCACCTCTTCAAGCGTCGCACGGAATGCCGCAACCAGGTGCGTTGGCAGATTGGATATGAAGCCGACTGTGTCAGACAAAATTGCCAGTCCACCGCGCGGCAGCGACAACCTGCGCAAAGTCGGATCGAGCGTGGCGAAAAGCATGTCCGCAGCCATAACGTCAGCGCCAGTCATGCGGTTGAACAACGTTGATTTGCCAGCGTTCGTGTAGCCAACGAGTGCGACCACCGGATATGGCACCTTCTGGCGCTTGGCGCGGTGCAGTTTCCGTGTTTGGGTGACTTGCGACAACTCAGCTTTCAGCCGGTCAATCTTGTCCTGCAGCAGGCGTCTGTCAGATTCGATCTGCGTTTCACCCGGCCCGCCCATGAAGCCACCGCCGCCGCGCTGGCGTTCCAAATGGGTCCAACTGCGAACCAGCCTGCCCTTTTGATAGGTCAGGTGTGCAAGTTCGACCTGCAGAACACCTTCGCGGGTTTTCGCCCTTCGGCCGAAAATTTCAAGGATCAGACCTGTCCGGTCGATGACCTTGATCTTCCACGCCCGCTCCAGATTGCGCTGCTGCACAGGCGTCAAGGGATGGTCGACAATGACCAGTCCGATCTCCTGCGCCTCTATCACGCCAGCAATGGTTTCAACCGAGCCTTCGCCCAGCAAGGTTGCAGGTTTTGGGCGCTGGACGTTGATCACAGCTTTGTGAAGAACGTCCAGTTCAATGGCCAACGCAAGGCCAACCGCCTCTTCCATCCGCGAAGCAGCACTTCGCTGGGCGGCGTTGCCAGCTCTTGCGTCTGCCAATTCCATAGAAAAACGCGCCGGCAACACCGGCACGATGACCGCTGCCCGCATCGCCTGGTCAGTTGATGATTTCAAGACCACTCCCTTGGAGCGTGCCGACAATGCCCGTTCTATATCCAATCAGGCTTCTTCGCCTTCGAACATCTGAACCGGCTGACTGGGCATTATTGTCGAGATTGCGTGCTTGTAAACAAGCTGCGAATGTCCGTCACGGCGCAGCAAGACACAAAAATTGTCAAATGAAGTAACGACGCCTGTCAGTTTTACCCCGTTAACCAGGAAAATGGTCAACGAGTTCTTCTGCTTGCGCACTGAATTCAGGAAAAGGTCCTGAAGGTTTTGTGACTTTTCGGCCATGTGTGTTTTCCGATGTCCCTGATTTTCTTTTGGTAATGCCACCCCGCGGCCACACCCTGTCAAGACACTTTTGAAGTGTCCCAAAGAGAAAATTACCAGAAGTTGTCACCCCTACCCCACAACTCCCGATATCAGGCAAGTGTCTTTTCCGCAACGGCAAAAAACGCCTCGCGCAACTGCGGCGCAATCATTCCAGGATGACCGTTTCCAATCGGCTGTCCGTCCAGTTGCACCACGGGCATTACAAGCGTCGTCGCAGCCGTTATGAAAACTTCCCTTGCGTTCTTTGCTTCATCCACCGTAAACGCGCGCTCCTCGACTGTCAGACCAAGTTTAGATGCAACCTCGATGACCGTCGTCCGGGTTACACCGCGCAATATTCCATGCTCTGCCGGGCGCGTGACAAGTTTGCCATCCTTGGAAACGATCCAGGCATTTGTTGCCGCGCCCTCTTTGACAAACCCCGCCTCATCGACAAACAACGCCTCTTGGGCACCCTGTCGTTTGGCGGCTTCGCGTGCGAGCACATTGGGCAACAGGCCGATGGTCTTGATGTCAACGCGATCCCAGCGGTTCTCCGGGACGGTGATCACGGAAATGCCCGAAGCAGCGCGCTTTTCGGCGGCGTCACGGCTGATCGACTTTGCCGTGATGACGATTGACGAGGACACTCTGTCTGCAGGGAACACGTGGTCGCGCTTGGCGACGCCGCGCGTCACTTGCAGATAATACATCCCGTTGTACACGTGATTGCGCCGCACCGTTTCCCGGATCACGGCTACGAGTGCCTTCCGCGACATTGGCCATTTCATTTCCAGCTCACGGAGCGAGCGATCCAGCCGGTCAAGATGGCGGGTCAGATCGACGATATAGCCACACCTGACCTCACAAACCTCATAGACACCATCTGCAAACTGATAGCCGCGGTCTTCAACGTGAACAGCGGCGTCGGCGTGGCGGACGTATCGTCCGTTTACGTAGGCAATGCGAGACAAATGTGATCCCCTTACTAGAGTTCCAGGTGACGCTAAACGCCCAAAGACTTCAGCTTGCGGTGAAGAGCCGAGCGCTCCATACCGACAAACTCTGAAGTTCTGGAAATATTGCCGCCAAAGCGGTTTATCTGCGCGATCAGATATTCCTTCTCAAACACCTCGCGCGCCTCGCGCAGCGGCAGCGACATTATGTGCTGGTCCGACTGCGTTGGCACGCGGGGTAACATGTCGCCAACCTCGGCCGGAAGGAGTCTTGCGGTGATTTCGCTGTCTGTGTCATCGCCCCGCGCCAAAATCAGCAGCCGCTCGACGTTGTTGCGAAGCTGACGCACATTTCCCGGCCATCCGTGCGATTGCAATACGGCCATGGCATCATCGCCGATCTTTCTTGGTTTGATTCCCGCTTGCTCTGTCAACTGCCTGACAAAAAAATTCACGAGTTCTGGAATGTCCTCGCGGCGGTCTGCAAGTGGAGGCACTGACAAAGGAACCACGGCCAGCCGGTGAAACAAATCCTCACGGAACCGTCCCTCGGCAATCATCGCCTCGAGGTTTTGTGCCGTCGAGGATATGATGCGAATGTCGACTTTTACCCGTTTGTTGCCCCCTACCCGCTCAAAGCTCTGGTCAATCAAAACCCTCAGGATCTTGTTCTGCGTTTCGCGCGGCATATCGGCAACTTCGTCGATGTAGAGCACGCCGCCATGTGCTTCTTCTAGCGCCCCAATCTTGCGCTCACCGCCGGTCATTTCAGTACCGAACAGTTCGATTTCCATTCTCTCAGGTGTAATTGTGGCTGCATTCACCGTGACGAACGGCCCGGTCGCTCGCGGCGAGAGCTGGTGGATGGCGCGCGCCGCCATCTCCTTGCCAGACCCCGATGCCCCGAATATCATCACCCGACTGTTGGTCGGTGCAATGCGCTCAATCAATTGTTTCAGCTGATTCATGGCCTGAGAGGTGCCGATAAGCTCGAGACTGTCCGAGCTCTTTTTGCGAAGCTCCGAGACTTCCTTGCGCAAACGGGACGTCTCAAGCGCGCGCTCCGCTACCAGCAAAAGTCGGTCTGCCTTGAATGGTTTCTCAATGAAGTCGTAGGCGCCGCGCTTTATGGCTGAAACCGCAGTTTCGATGTTGCCATGGCCCGAGATCATGACAACCGGCAATTCCGGATATTGCTTCTTGATTTCATCCAGTAGAGACAGTCCATCAAGCCTGCTGCCCTGAAGCCAAATGTCGAGGAACAAAAGCCGTGGCATACGAGCATCAATGGCTTGCAGCGCGGTGTCCGCATCCTTGGCGGTCCGGGTCTCGTGACCTTCATCAGACAGGATTCCGGCCACCAGTTCGCGGATGTCCTCTTCGTCGTCTACGACCAGAATTTCAGACGCCATTTTCGCTTACCTGCATGATATTATTGTCACTATTTTCAGAAACTGAGGGTGCATGCGCAAGTTCGGGCGCAATTGCAGGAAAAACAATCCGGATATTTGCCCCGACACCGTTGTGGAAATCCAGCGGCGCGTCGTGCAGTGAAAGTGTGCCGGAATGCTCTTCAACGATCTTGCGCACGATCGCGAGACCAAGCCCTGTGCCCTTTTCACGGGTGGTCATATAGGGTTCCAGCAGTCTTTGACGGTTTTCACGCGGAAGGCCACGGCCATTGTCGATGATATCGACAATTACGGATGCGCCATCCTTTGCAGCACGGATCAGCACGTGCCCCCTATCACCGGCGCGGTCGGAATCACGGCCATCAATCGCTTCGGTGGCATTCTTGATCAGGTTCCCGAATGCCTGCGCCAGCATGCGACTGTCCAGCATTCCCATCACGGCGATCGCGGGAAGCTGCTTCTCAATTGTGATGTCCGGACGGCTGACCTCAATCAGAAACGCCGCTTCGCGCAGGGGTTGGCGAATGTCCAATGGCGCCGGAACAGGCTTTGGCATACGGGCAAACGAGGAAAACTCATCGACCATGCGGCCAATGTCGCCGACCTGGCGAATGATGGTGTCAGTGCATTGGTCAAAAATTTCCCGATCCTCGACGATCACCTTTCCAAAGCGACGCTTGATCCGTTCCGCTGACAATTGAATTGGCGTCAGCGGATTCTTGATTTCATGGGCGATGCGACGTGCGATATCCGACCAAGCTGTGGAGCGTTGCGCGGTGACCAAATCAGTGATGTCATCCACCGTGACCACATAAGAATGTTTTGAACCGGCCGATTCCTCAACAGTGATTTGGACGTTATAAGTCCGCTCAGCCCCCTTGCGGATAAAGGTCGCTTGCTCGCGGTAAACGGGCTTTTCAGTGCTTCTTGCCAGCTCAAAAATCGTGCCAAGCTCCGGCAAAACCACTGAAAGCAGCTGCCCGGTCGCAAGGTTGGCATCAATGCCAAGTATGTGCTCAGCTGACTTGTTGGCAATGTTGATAATACCGTCTGGATCAACGCCAATGACCGCAGCCGTGACGCCCGATAGAACAGCTTCCGAAAAGCGGCGTCTTTCGTCGATCTGGTCTCTGGCGTAGATCAGTTCGTTGCGCTGGGATTTAAGCTGCTGGATCATCGTGTTGAATGTGTCTGAAAGAAACCCGACGTCACCGTCTGATTTTCGCACGGGAACCACGACATCGAGATCGCCCTTCGCCACCGCATCAGATGCGCCGATCAGCAGCCGAATGGGCCGCACCAGTCGGTCTGCCACGGCAATTCCTGTCCAGATCGCTGACAGTAGAACAACCAGTGTCAAACCAAGATACAGAAGCGCAAAAGCAATCTGCGTCGTCGTTCGGTTTTCTTCCAAGTCCTGATATTCCGCCGCGTTGGTGTTGACGATCTTGACTGCTTCGATCAGTTGCTGGTCAACGCTGCGGATTGTGTAGAGGTAGGCGTTGTCAATTTCCCGCAGCTTTATGATTGCGCCAACGAGATTTCGGTTCTCCGGGGGAATGAGAACCGGGTTGCCATCCGCTGCTGTTGCCAACGCTTCTTCCGGCGCAGGTGGCAATTCGGCAATTCCTGGCTTCATGGCCGACGCGATCAGGACTTTTCCGGCATCGTTCAGCAACGACGCCTGAAGCAAGCCTCGGCCAGCCGACTGTTGATCAAGCAACTGTTTGAATCCATTGCGATCAAGGCTGTAGAGCGTCCGGGCGGAATCAAGATTGGCCGCCATCGAGAGCGTTGTGCCTTGCAAGTTACGCGCGTTCTCCTCGACGTAAGATCGCGCGATCGAAATGGATGAGTTGACGATGTCCTTGGTGCGGATGGCAAACCAGCGGTCAAGGCCGACATTCAACGTCACTGAAGCGACAATCGCCACAACAATGGCGGGCACCGCTGCCACGAGTGAGAAGAGCGCAACGATGCGCACATGCAGTCGCGCAGCTGCTCGCCCATGCTGGCGGGCGCGGATGATGCGGTCAATTTCACGCGCAATAAACAGCAGCAGGAGGACAATCAGTCCAGCGTTTACAAATGCGAGCACTCTGGTGATCTGCGGCGTTGGTGTGACCGGTGTGACGCCCATCAGTATACTGAAGGATATTGCGGCGGTGGCGAGCGAAGTTATCACCACCAGCAAGCCCGGCAATGCCAGCAGCTTGCGCCCCTCTGGCGCGCCAGCGAGACCTCTCCAATTGCCCAACAAACTCACACTCTGCAAACCCACACCTCTGAATCATCAATGCGTTGCAATGATGCAACGCATTGTGGCGGTTTTGCAACGATGTTCAATGGTTCTGTGGGAAACCCGGCTTTGAGCTTCTGAAAATCGAGATGCCAAGTTCGCGAATCTTCTTGCGAAGCGTGTTCCGGTTCAATCCCAAAAGCTCGGCTGCGCGGATCTGATTGCCGTTTGTGGCGGTCAGGCAAGCGAGTATCAGCGGATATTCAAACTCCACAAGGAACCGGTCATAAATGCCCGGCGGTGGAAGGCTGTCTTTAAACGAGGCAAAATATCCTTGAAGCTGCACTTCGACGGCTTGAGAGATGGTGACATCTTCCGGATTGCCATTGCCAGCACCAGCCGGTTTGAAGCCGCCCTGCTCCGAACGCAATTCCTGCTCGATGATGTCAGCCGTGATTTCATCTTGCGCGTAAAGCGCGGACAGACGTCGCACAAGGTTCTCAAGCTCGCGTACATTGCCGGGCCAAGTGTGGCGCTTCAGAAGGTCAAGCGCCGGCTGATTGATGCGTTTTGGCGTCAGCCCCTCCGATTCAGCAATATCGAAGAAGTGCCTCACAAGGTCGGGCACATCTTCCGCCCGCTCGCGCAGTGGCGGAAGGCGCAGTGGCACAACATTCAAACGGTAGTACAAATCCTCGCGGAACAGTCCCTGCTGTATCAGTGAGCGCAAATCCTTGTTGGTTGCTGCGACAATCCGGACATTGGTGCGGATCGGGCTGCGGCCACCGACCGTGGTATATTCACCTTGCTGCAATACACGCAGCAGTCTCGTCTGCGCCTCCATCGGCATGTCGCCGATTTCATCGAGGAAAAGCGTCCCGCCCTCAGCCTGTTCAAAGCGGCCGGACGTGCGGCTTTGCGCGCCGGTGAATGAGCCTTTCTCGTGGCCGAACAACTCTGACTCTATAAGATCGCGCGGGATGGCGGCCATGTTGATTGCAATGAAGGGACCCTTCTTGCGCTTGCCAAATTCATGCAGCGCCCGTGCGACAAGTTCCTTGCCGGTGCCGGATTCGCCGACAACCATGACGGTCAGATCTGTTTGCATCATGCGCGCCAGAACGCGGTAAATTTCCTGCATTGCAGGCGAGCGCCCAATCAGGGGCATGGTCTCAAGGCCCTTCTCGCGGGGCGCTCGAATTTCGCTTGATTTGGGCTCGGAAATCGCTCGACCGACGATGGCAACGAGTTCCGACAAGTCGAATGGTTTGGGCAGATATTCGTAGGCGCCCTTTTCTGACGCATGGATCGCGGTCATGAATGTGTTCTGCGCGCTCATCACGACAACCGGCAATTCAGGGCGCATCTTCTTGATGCGCGGCAGCATGTCGAACGCGTTCTCGTCCGGCATGATGACGTCGGTCACGACAAGATCGCCATCACCAGCTGAGACCCAGCGCCAGAGCGTTGCGGCATTCGACGTCACGCGCACGTCATAGCCAGCGCGGGAAAGCGCCTGATTGAGGACCGTGCGAATGGCGCTGTCATCATCGGCGACCAAGATCAGGCCCTTGCTCATCGGCGGCCACCTTCCTTCAATTCAAGATAGTCGTCATCGTTTTCCGCGTCCGGGCCGCTGTAGGCTGGAAGCAGAATGCGAAACGTCGTCCGTCGTGGCTGTGAGTCACACTCGATGACGCCGCCATGATCGCCAACAATCTTTGCGACCAGCGCGAGGCCGAGCCCGGAACCGTTGGTCTTGGTGGTCACGAACGGATCGAACAGATGCGGCTTGATGTCATCCGTGACACCGCGGCCATTGTCGATCACGCAAAATTCCAGCGGCAATGAAACGCGCTCGCGGCTGCCGGGAACCGAGAGGCGGACGCCTGGCCTGAACGCAGTCGACAGCGTAATTTCTCCGCCGGCGTCATCTCCAATCGCCTCAGCGGCGTTTTTCACCAGATTGAGAAAGATCTGCACAAGCTGGTCGCGGTTGGCGAGCACCGGGGGAAGCGAGGGGTCGTACTCCTCGTGAAACTTGATGCCCCTGCCGAAGCCATTTCTCGCGATGGCCCTTACATGATCGAGAACAACATGAATGTTGACGGGCTGGCGATGGATCGGCCGCTCATCCGAAAAGACTTCCATCCGGTCAACCAGCGACACTATGCGGTCAGTTTCGTCTGTGATCAGGCGTGTCAGGTCACGGTCTTCATCAGAAACCACCGTCTCCAGCAGTTGCGCCGCGCCGCGAATGCCTGACAGAGGGTTCTTGATTTCGTGCGCCAGCATCGAGGCCAGCCCGGTCACGGAGCGCGCAGCGCCGCGATGGGTCATCTGCCTGTCCAGTTTGTCGGCCATCGAGCGTTCCTGGAACAGGATCACAACAGAACCGGGCACTTCTGCCACCGGCGCCACGTAAAGATCGACAAGCCTGTCGTTGCCCAGCCGCGGTGAGGAAATATCGACACGGTATTCGTTAACCGGCGACCGCCGTTCGCGAACCTGCTCAACCAACGCCAGAAGCGGGCTGCCGAATGCAACAAAATGCGCCAGCGTGTTTCGTGCAAGTATGTTCTGGCTCGCCTTGAAGTAGCTCTCGGCCTCTGAGTTTGCAAAAGCGATGAAACCTGCCGGATCGACCATGATCACCGGATGCCGGATGGTGTTAAGAACCATCATCGCAAGATCAATGGGCGGCGCGAGGCCCGTCAATGATCGGTTATTCACGCAACTTTCCTTTCACTTGACGGCATACTCGACGCCCAGTCGGCAAATGCCATACGAATGGCCTTGATGACGGATGATGGATGGACTTCGGTGAGCATACGCTGGCGCAAGTCCGGCGGGCACTCGTGCGCATGCGCCTCCAAATACCAGCCAAGATGCTTGCGGGCGTGACGCACCCCCGTCGCAACGCCATAGTGGACAAGCATGGCCTCGTAGTGGCTTACGACGTAAGAGGCGAAGTCAAAGATTTGACCGACGGTTCCGTCACCACCACGGGCCAGTTCACCTGCCAGCCAGGGCCGACCGTAGTGCGCGCGCCCAATCATCACAGCGTCGGCACCGGAAAGCCGCAAGGCTTCGCCAGCACTCGCAAGATCACGGATATCGCCATTGACCGTGAGCGGAACTGAAATCGCCTCGCGCACTGCGCGGATGGCGGACCAGTCGGCGGCACCGCCGTAAAACTGACAACGCGTGCGTCCATGCACAGTTATCATCTGCACCCCCGCGTCCACGGCGCGCTTGGCGAGCTCTGGCGCGTTGATGGTGTGGTCGTCCCATCCCAGCCGCATCTTGAGCGTCACGGGCACATCCACTGCTTTGACAGTCGCATCGATCAGAGTCATCGCGTGATCGAGATCACGCATCAGCGCCGAGCCTGAATAGCCGCCAGTGACCTTCTTGGCCGGGCAACCCATGTTGATGTCGATGATGTGCGCGCCAGAAGCCTCAATGGCCTTTGCCGCGTCGGCCATCCAATAGGCATCGCGGCCGGCCAGTTGCACCATATGAATTCCGGGGCCCGACGGATGCGACCGTTTGATGCTCTCCTGTGAGCCTTTGACAAATTCCTGGCTGGCAACCATTTCTGATATCACCAGTCCTGCCCCTGCCGCAGCGGCGCGTTGGCGGAACGGCACATCGGTGACACCGGACATCGGCGCGAGAAATATCCGGTTCGGAACAGTGATGGCGCCAATCTGCAAGTTTTGCTGCAAATGCGCACTGTCTAATTTTTGAGCATCGAAATTCATCGCTTAAATTATAGACACAGCATAGGAATAAACAAGGTGTGATTGCTTGCTTTCCGCTGTTTTCCTTTCAATCATCAGCGGGCCGCGCTAACGCTCGGCGGCTTATTGAAGGGTTTTACCGTGACTGCAAGCATTTCCGGCAAAAAAGAAACGGCTGTCGTCATCGTTGCCGCAGGGCGCGGCGAGCGGGCGGGACAGCATGGCGGGCCGAAGCAGTACCGGCATATCGGCGGCCAAGCTGTTATCCGTCACACCGTCGAAGCGTTTTATTCTTCAGGCAAGACTGGCCGGATTGTGGTCGTGGTGCATGAGGATGACCACACAATTGCCGCCGAAGCGCTTGGTGGTCTCGATGCCGCTTGCATCTTGGTATACGGTGGCGCGACGCGCCAGGCCTCCACCCTGCTCGGATTGAGAGCGTTGGCAGCAGTTCCTCCAGACTTTGTCATGGTGCATGACGCAGTACGCCCGTTCGTCGATTCGCAGCTTCTGACGCGGATTTTCGGTTCGCTGAGTGAAAGCCAGGGCGTCATACCCGCGCTTGCCGTCTCAGACACACTGAAAATCGCAAGCAATGGAGTGATCAACGGGACAATTGACCGCAGCGGGCTCTACTGCGCACAGACGCCGCAGGCATTTCCATTCGCGCCGATTCTCCGTGCCCACCTTGCCGCCGCCGAAAGCGGCCTGGACAATTTCACTGACGATGCGTCGATATCCGAATGGGCAGGACTTCCGGTGCGTATAGTTGAAGGTTCGCCAGAAAACGTCAAACTGACATGGAAGAGAGACATTGAATTGGCCGATCAGCGCTTGTCGCAATCTTCCGCTTTCCCTGATGTTCGTACCGGAAATGGCTACGACGTGCACGCGTTTGAACCGGGCGATCACGTAACGCTCTGCGGCGTTGACATACCGCATGAGGCCAAGCTCAACGGCCATTCAGACGCTGATGTGGCACTGCATGCGCTGACAGACGCGCTACTTGCAACGAGGGGCGCCGGAGATATCGGTACGCATTTTCCGCCAACTGACCCGCAATGGCGCGGCGCAGCTTCGAGCATATTTCTGAAGCATGCCGCCAAGATTGTCCGCGAGGCGGGCGGACGCATTGCCAATGCCGATATCACTCTGATCTGCGAATCGCCGAAGATTGGGCCGCACCGTGAAAGGATGGTCGCGTCAATTGCTGCGATGCTCGTGGTCGATCTGGACAGGGTCTCAGTCAAGGCAACAACCAATGAAAAGCTTGGATTTGTTGGCCGTAGAGAGGGCATTGCAGCCATTGCCACCGCAACAGTGGTCTATCCGGGCCAACTGAAATGAGCCTGTTTCCGGAAGACGTCACCGCGCTCGCAACATCAGTCTTGGCGGTGTGCCGCAGTCGTGGACTCAAGATCGCAACGGCAGAGTCCTGCACCGGCGGCTTGATTGTCGCGGCCTTGACGGAAATAGCGGGCTCATCCGATGTGGTGGACCGCGGGTTTGTGACTTACTCAAACGAAGCAAAGAAGGCGATGCTTGGCGTACTGCCCCAGACCATCGAAGCTCACGGCGCAGTGTCAAAGGAGACCGCGCTGGAAATGGCAATTGGAGCGCTGGCAAACTCGAAAGCCAACCTGGCAATTGCCGTTACCGGTATCGCAGGCCCCGGCGGCGGCTCAGCGCAAAAGCCCGTCGGCCTCGTGCACATCGCCTTGGCCAGCGGGCAAGGTACTCAGCACCTTGAATGCCGCTTTGGTGATATCAGCCGAGAAAACGTGCGGTTGGAAACCGTCCGCACTGCGTTGCGGATGGTGTCGGAATTCACGCGAAACTGAGCGGTCACTTCACGGAGTAATGCCGCCACATCGCCGCAAGGATGTTTGAACAGCCATCGGTCCAAGGCGTGACGCCGTGGTCGTCTGCCTTTTGCCACAGCTTGTTTTCAAGCAGAGCGCCAAAGTCTGCTTCCTTGCGGGCAATAACGGCAACGATGCTCCTCTGCGCCATGTTCACGGTCTCCGCGCTG
>JANPGC010000173.1:0-4133 GCA_031423755.1 Phyllobacteriaceae bacterium
GCTCGGCAAGTCGATTGCCAAGGCGACCGGTCGCGAATTCGTGCGCATGGCGCTTGGCGGCGTGCGTGACGAAGCCGAAATCCGCGGCCACCGCCGCACCTACATCGGTTCGATGCCCGGCAAGGTCATCCAGTCGATGAAGAAGGCGAAGAAGTCCAACCCGCTGTTCTTGCTCGATGAAATCGACAAGATGGGTCAGGATTTCCGCGGCGATCCGTCATCGGCTTTGCTCGAGGTGCTGGACCCGGAACAGAACCACGCCTTCATGGATCACTATCTCGAGGTTGAATACAATCTCTCGGATGTGATGTTTGTGACCACAGCCAACACGCTGAACATTCCGCCAGCGCTGATGGACCGTATGGAGATCATACGGCTGGCCGGTTACACCGAGGACGAGAAGGTCGAAATCGCCAAGCGGCATTTGCTGCCCAAGGCGATTCGCGACCACGCGCTGCAGCCGAAGGAATTCTCAGTCGGCGACGATGCCCTGCACGCAATCGTTCAGATCTACACACGTGAAGCAGGCGTTCGTTCTTTCGAGCGTGAATTGATGACCCTTGCCCGCAAGGCAGTCACCGAAATCATGCGCGGCAAGACAAAATCTGTGAAGGTCACGGCGGAAAACATCTCTGAGTATCTCGGCGTGCCGAAATACCGATTTGGCTCCGCTGAGACGGAGAATCAGGTCGGTGTCGTTACAGGCCTTGCGTGGACGGAAGTCGGCGGTGAATTGCTGACGATTGAAAGCGTCATGATGCCCGGCAAGGGCCGCATGACGGTGACCGGTAATCTGCGCGACGTGATGAAGGAATCGATCTCGGCAGCGGCGTCCTACGTGCGCTCGCGGGCGCTCGACTACGGTGTTGAGCCGCCAATGTTCGACAAGCGCGACATCCACGTGCACGTGCCGGAAGGCGCGACGCCGAAGGACGGACCATCCGCCGGCATTGCCATGACAACCGCCATTGTGTCGGTTATCACCGGCATTCCGATCCGTGCCGACATTGCCATGACAGGCGAAGTGACGCTGCGGGGCAGGGTGCTGCCGATCGGCGGGCTGAAGGAAAAGCTTCTCGCTGCCCTGCGCGGCGGCATCAAGACGGTGCTGATACCGGAGGAAAATGCCAAAGACTTGGTGGAAATTCCGGACAATGTGAAAAACGGCATGGTAATCATTCCGGTCAGCCACGTTTCGGAAGTCCTGAAGCACGCGTTGATCCGTCAGCCGGTCCCGATTGAATGGACCGAGCCCTCGACTGTGGTGACGCCCGTGGTTGATGATGAAGCCGTTTCGTCGGTCGCGCACTGACAAAAGGCGCAACTCCATGCTGAAAGTTGAAAGCCGGGGATCACTCTCCGGCTTTCTACGTGTTATGGGTGAGAAAAGCACTATGTCGACCTGCGCTTGACTGGCGGTTTTCCAAAGGTGGCGAGGGCTCGTGGCGAACAGGAATTTTGTTAATGAGACTAGGTTTTATTTTTAGCGTTCCCCTGATTTGCCTTCTTGCAGCCTGTAGCTCAACTGCGGTCTCGACCGGCTACTACAGTGTCTCCGGCACAACCGGCAAGGCACTCGACCGCAGCATCGCCAGCAACGGCCCGATGAGCGGCGATGCCTTTGCCGCCACGCAGCTGACCCTTATTCCTGTTGCCGTCACTCCAATTGAGACAGAGGAAGGCTGCAAAGTGCGCAAGGCAAAGTTCAAGCTGCGCGCCAAAATCACGCTGCCGCGCTGGACTGATCGTAATGGTGCGTCACCAGATTTGCAAAATGGCTTTGACATATTTGCAGACTACGCGCGGCTCCATGAAAGCATTCACGTCAAGATTGGCGAGGCCGCAGCGCGCGAGATGGAGCTTTCGGTGTTGAACATTCCGCCGCAAGAGACCTGTCAGCTTCTGGAGGCGAAGGTAAAATCCGTGCTCGCGGACGTGCAGGCGCGGCACCACAAGGCCCAGCTCGCCTTCGATGCCTCCGAAGACAAGCGCATCAAGGCACTCTTGAAAAGTGCAGCGCGCTGATAACATTCCGGTCGTCGCGGCTGCTTGCACAATATCAACTTTTGCTCTTGCGAGAAAATAGAACGCGGTTTAGCTTCATCAATTGAAACCGCTTTCAATTGTGCGGTCATGCGCCGAAAAATCACTTTTGAAGATACCTCCGGGAGGACATTATGGCCATTCGCACCATCGTTTGGGGTGAAAATATCCACGAGCAGATCAACAAAGCCGTCGCTGAAGTCTATCCGTTGACGATGCACGAGACCATTGCCGCAGCCCTGAACGAAGACAAGGGCATCTCTGCCACCACTGCTTGGCTGCAACAGCCTGAACATGGTCTGACAGAAGCCCGGTTGGCGCAAACGGATGTTCTGGTCTGGTGGGGTCACAAGGATCACGGCGCTGTCGCTGATGAAGTCGTCGAGCGCGTTGCCAAACGTGTCTGGGAAGGCATGGGCCTGATTGTGCTTCACTCAGGCCATTATTCCAAGATTTTCAAGAAATTGATGGGCACACCCTGTGGGCTGAAATGGCGCGAGGCAGGCGAGCGCGAGCGGCTTTGGGTGATCAATCCGAGCCACCCGATTGCCGAAGGTCTGGGCGAATATTTCGAACTCGAGTACGAGGAAATGTACGGCGAGCAGTTCACTGTGCCCGAGCCGCTCGAAACGGTGTTCATCTCGTGGTTCCAGGGCGGCGAAGTGTTCCGGTCGGGACTTACGTACCGCCGCGGCGCCGGCAATATTTTCTACTTCCGTCCCGGCCATGAGACCTATCCGAGCTACCATGACGCCAATGTTCGCAAGGTGCTGCGCAACTCGGTCAAGTGGGCCTACAACCCCGCCAACCAGCAAAAGTCGATCCACGACGCCCCGAATGTGCCGGTCGAAAAGGCGCTTGAGCCGCTCGTCGAACGCGGTCCAAAGCTGCACCAGTCCGGCGAAGCCGGTTACAAATGAGAGGAGACAGTCAAATGCGTCTTCTCATTCTCGGAACCGGTGGCATGGCCAACCACCATGCCGAACATTTCGCAAAAATTGACGGCGTTGAACTGGTCGGCGGCGTTGATGTATCGAAGGAGCGCGCGGACGCTTTCTGCGACAAGCACAACATCAAGAACCGTTTCACGTCCCTTGACGACGCAATAGCCTGGGGCGAATTTGACTCGGCTACCAATGTTACGCCGGACAAAATCCACCACCCAACGACAATGGCCCTGCTCAAGGCAGGCAAGCACGTTATGTGCGAAAAGCCATTGGCGGAAAACTACGCCAAGGCGCTGGAGATGACCGAAACCGCCGAGAAGGCCGGCGTCATCAACATGGTGAACCTGACTTACCGCAACGTCGCCCCGTTGCAGAAGGCGCGGCAGATGGTTTTGGCCGGTGAACTTGGCACCATCCGCCACGTGGAAGCGAGCTACTTGCAAAGTTGGCTGGTTGCCAAGGCTTGGGGCGACTGGCGCACGGAATCGCAGTGGCTGTGGCGGTTGTCGAAGAAGCATGGCTCCAACGGTGTCCTCGGCGACATCGGCATCCATATTCTCGATTTCGCCAGCTATGGCTCGGGGCTGGAAATCGACAATGTGTTCTGTCGCCTGAAAACCTTTGACAAGGCACCGGGCAACAAGATCGGCGAATATGATCTCGACGCCAATGACAGCTTCACCATGGCTGTCGATTTCAACAATGGCGCGCTCGGCGTCATCCATGCAAGCCGCTGGGCTACCGGCCACTTGAATGAACTCAAACTGCGCATTTACGGCGAAAAGGGCAGTCTGGAAGTCCGCCATACGACGGAAGGCGCTTGGCTGCGCGGCTGCTCGGGCAAGGATATCGAGACGGCAACGTGGCACGACATTGATGCCGGCAAGGTTCCGACCAACTACGACCGCTTCGTTGCGGCTGTCAAAGCCAAGAAGAACGCGGAGCCGACTTTCCGTCACGCTGCCAACATCCAGAAGGTTCTGGATCTGGCGATGGTGTCGGAGAACAGGCGGCAGGAATTGAAGGCTTGAAGGTCAGCCTCGCGCGCCGACCTTTCGGGAAGGCGCGCGTACGGGCCCGGTCGAATTTTTCAAGACCAGTTCAACCGGCCACACATCGTTGAAATAGCCGTCGTCCTTGCCG
>JANPGC010000174.1:0-62426 GCA_031423755.1 Phyllobacteriaceae bacterium
CTTGCAGGCCGGCCACGCGCTTCTCGGTGAGGCCAATGCCCGAAGTGATCAGGTTTGTGTAGAGCCCGGCTTCGGCCGCGCCTCTTGTGAGATCTTCCAAATCCCGGCGCGAGGCAGGTTCGCCGCCGGACAGATGCAGATGCAACACACCGAGCGCTGCGGCCTGCTGAAAGACGTATATCCACTCAGCCGTGGTGAGCTCGTCCGCGTGGGATTTCAGCTCCATCGGGTTGGAGCAATAGGGGCACGCCAGCGGGCAGCGATGGGTCAGTTCGGCAAGCAGCGAATCGGGCAGCGGCAGGCGCGACGCGGCGGAGGCATTCATGGCCCGATCTCCAGCATGCGCCGATCCGAGAGGTCCAGCAGAAATTTTACGACATCCGTTCTGATCAGCTCCGGGTCTGCCGCGTATTTCGCTGCGAGAGAGGCGACAATCGCATCAAGTGTATTGGCTCCGTCAATCTCGCCCAGAATGGCTACGGCAATCGGGTCCACCACGACGGCCCGCTCAGGTGCAAGCAGCACCATGCGACCGCGTACCTTGTCCTCTTTAAGCCGGACGCCAGTGGGAAGATGCACAACAGAGCCGCCCGATATCTTAACGCTCATGATGCAGCGCCCTTCATCAAGCCATCGCTGCCGTTCCAGCTGCCGGGCGGGATGCGGCCGGGCTCCACATAGGCTGAATGCAGCGCGTCAATCTGCGCCCACAAGACGTCCGTCTTGAACGTCAGGGCTGCTGCAGCTGCGTCCTGCCGCTCCTCATTGTCTGCCCGATCCAGCACCCATGACAGGCCGAACGCGACGTCCTTCGGTGCTTCGCGCAGACGGGTTTTGAAATAGGCCAGCGATTGTTCATTGGCGAAATCATAATGCTGCAACAGGCCTTCAATGCGCTCGGCATGGATGTTGGCGGCGAAAAGCTCGGTGAGCGAGGAGGCCACCGCCTCCAGAAGGCTCTTCTCTCGGACAAAGTGCACATAGGCATCCACCGCAAAGCGCGTGGCGGGCAGGACGCCGCCGCAGGAGGCGACGTAGGCCGGGTCGAGCCCGACCGCTTCCGCCAGCTTGAGCCAGCGCCTGATGCCGCCGCCTTCGCTAATCCCCCCGTCATGATCCTCGATGCGCGAGCGCCAGACGCGGCGCAGGTCCGCATCCTCGCAGCGCGAGAGAATGCCAGCGTCCTTGAGCGGTATCCGGCTCTGGTAATAATAGCGGTTGATGACCCATGCGCGCACCTGGGTTGGGGTGCACTTGCCGCCATGCAGCAATTTGTGAAACGGATGCTTGTCGTGATAGCGCGCCGCGCCGATGGAGCGCAGCCGCTCTTCAAACCGATCGCGGGAAAGCGCGGTCACAGCGTGATCTCCATGCCGTCATGGCCGATTTCCCAGCCGCAGTCTTGCGCATGCGACCGCTCAGCGCTGTCCGGCAGCCAGACCGGGTTTGTGTTGTTCATGTGGACATAGATTTTGCGCACATGGTCGTAGGGCTTGAATGTTTCCAGCGAGCCGCCTGCCCCGCTCATCGGCATATGGCCCATGCGCCGCCCGGTTTTCTGGCCAAGTCCCGCTATGATCATTTCATCATCGGCATAAAGCGTTCCGTCAAAGAACAGCAGGTCAGCGTCGCCGATTTTGGCGTCAATCACGTCAGTCATCGCCGCGCATCCCGGAATGTAGACAAGCCTTGCGCCGTTCGCCTCATATTCAACGCCAACCGTCTGTTCGCCGAGCATCTGTGTGTCAACCGTGCCGCTTTCCATGAACAGCGGCACTTTGCCGGGCACCGCAAAAAGCCGCGCCCGTGATGTCCTGTTCAGCTCGAACCACTCGTCCAACTTGCACATCCTTCGCTCTACCAGCGCGTTGTCCATGGTGAGGAACACGGGATTGGCCCGCAGCACCGCGTCAATCGCCTCGGTCAGATAGATGGTGAACGGCTGTTTTTCGCGCAGCGTCAACAGGCCGCCGATATGATCGATGTCGCCGTTGGTGATGATGAGCGAGTGCAGCGGCGAGCTTCTCGGGCCGGTGGGCCACATCTGCGCGTTTGCTGCCAGTTGCGCGCGGATATCCGGCGATGCGTTCAGGACGGTCCAATGTGCGCCGTCAGCGGTAACAGCCAGCGAAGATTGGGTTTGCGTCGCGATCACGCCCTTGCGTGCCGACTCGCAGTTTGCGCAGCCGCAATTCCACTGTGGCAATCCGCCACCTGCGGCAGCGCCAAGAACAAGGGCGCGCATTCGCATCGAGAAACGCGCCCCTGATTGCTGTTAATCAGAACTGAACCGGATCAGTGCCGTCAGCCGGCGCATAGCGGTTGATTTCCATGCCGCAGCTGATTTCGAGAATTTTTGGTGCAGACCAAGCCATGACTTCCTCCATTGACCGTTAAATCCGGCATCAAACGGGAAAAGAACCCGAAATTTCGCTGGATCAGGAAAATGAAGAAATCACAGTTATCGGGGGGCGGCAATTGCACTTAGGTGCATAGGCTGGCGGTTGGCATCAGCGCGGAAGTTTGTCAGGACAAGGCACGCTGGCGGCTTAAACCCGCTCGAGTACAATGGCGATGCCCTGCCCGACGCCGATGCACATGGTGGCGAGGCCGTATTTCGCGCCGGACAGCTGCATCTCGATCGCTGCGGTCCCCGTAATGCGCGCCCCGCTCATGCCAAGCGGATGGCCGAGCGCAATGGCCCCGCCGTTGCGGTTCACACGTTCATCATAATCAGCAATTCCAAGATCGCGCAATGTGGCAAGACCTTGGCTGGCGAATGCCTCGTTGAGTTCGATCACGCCGATAGCATCCATGTTCAAATTGAGACGTGTCATCAGCTTTCTCGTCGCGGGGGCCGGGCCAAAGCCCATGATGCGCGGTGCAACGCCTGTTGCCGCACCACCAAGAATGCGGGCAATCGGGGTCAGCCCATGGCGCTTTGCCGCCGCTTCCGAGGCGATGATCAAGGCTGCGGCACCATCATTGACACCGGACGAATTGCCGGCGGTCACCGACCCGCCTGCGCGGAATGGCGCTTTCAGTTTGGCCAGCGCTTCAATGCTTGTCGCACGCGGATGCTCATCTTTGTCGACTACGGTCACTTCGCCCTTGCGCTGCGCAATCGAAACCGGTGTTATTTCCTGCGCCAGACGGCCGTTCTCCTGCGCCTTTGCCGCAGCGTTCTGGCTGCGAACGGCAAACGCATCCTGATCAGAGCGGCTGATGTTGAAATCCGCCGCGACATTCTCGGCGGTTTCCGGCATCGAGTCGACGCCATACATCTCGCGCATTAATGGATTGACGAAGCGCCAGCCGATTGTTGTGTCGTAGATTTCGGCAGCACGCGAAAACGCCGCCTCAGCTTTGGGCATAACGAATGGCGCGCGGCTCATGCTCTCGACACCACCGGCAATCATCAATTCCGCCTCGCCGGATTTGATCACCCGCGCCGCGTCGATGACCGCATTCATGCCCGAACCGCACAAGCGGTTGACTGTTGCGCCGGGCACTTCCTTGGGAAAACCTGCCAGCAAAAGGCTCATCCGCGCGATATTGCGATTGTCCTCGCCCGCCTGGTTGGCACAACCGAAGATCACGTCATCAATGGCACCAAAATCCATCGATGGATTGCGGCCTATTAGCGCCTTCAGCGGCACAGCACCGAGATCATCCGCCCGGACAGAAGACAGCGTACCGCCAAACCGTCCGATTGGCGTGCGGATGTAATCACAGATAAACGCCTCAACCATCGGCAGCCACCTTCGCTCCGCTGTGGGCCGCCCTCGTCCGGGCCTGCAAGTCCCGAAGCGTTGTCAGTTCCAAAGCCGTTGGCGCTGGCGTCACATCCAACGCATCAGCAAATTTGACCACCCAGCCGCAACTCGCCTGCACGTCTTCACGGCTTACGCCCGGGTGCAGCGAAACAACGATAAACTCCTTGGTCACCGGATCCGGTTTCCAGATGGCCAGATCCGTGATCAGCAGCGTCGGACCTTTGGTTGTCATGCCGAGGCGCTTTCGATGGTCGCCGCCCGTCCCGTGTCCGAACGAGGTGAAGAAGTCGATGGTCTCGACCATGCCGCGCTTCGACTGTGCCATGGTGATGTAAATCTCCTGCGCCGATGACGCGATCTCCGGTGCGCCGCCACCTCCGGGAAGCCGGGTTTTCGGCTTGGCATAGTCGCCGATCACCGTGGTGTTGATGTTGCCGAACTTGTCCAACTGCGCAGCGCCAAGAAAGCCGATGGTGACATGGCCGCCTTGCAGCCAGTAGCGGAACATTTCCGGGACACTGACCGTGGTGAGCGCCGTGTCGCAAAGCTCTCCGTCGCCAATTGACAGTGGCAGGACATCAGGTGCGGTGCCAAGCGTGCCGCTCTCGTAGATCAGCGTGATGTCCGGCGCATGGGTGAGGCGCGCGACATTACAGGCAGCCGATGGCGCGCCGATGCCGACAAAGCAAACGTCGCTGGATTTCAGCACACGCGATGCGGCAATTGTCATCATTTCATTGGGTGTGAACTCACTCATCGCGCAATCCTCAAAGGCGCAACGCGCGATGCAAATGCATCGGCATCTGACTGCATGACATTGGTCTCCATCCACGCAAGAAAGCTCTCCCGCTCGGCGGCGATCTTGTCCCATTCGAGATATGCCGCGTTGTCGCGCGCATAGTAGCCGTGCGTATAGGACGGATGCGCTCCGCCCGGCACAACAGCAATCGCCTCAGGAATGAAATGTGGAAGAATGGTCAGGTTCGGATGCAGGTCATCAAAGTTCTCGACCACCTCTTCCACCGTCACGACACATCGTTTTGCGGCCAGCGCCGCTTCCTTCTGAATGCCGATGATGCCTTCGATCAGGATATCGCCGCGCTTTGTGGCCTTCTGCGCGTGGATGAACGTCACGTCCGGGCGCAGCGCCGGGACTGCTGACAGCACTTCGCCGGTGAAGGGGCAGGCGACACTTTTGATGTTTGCGTTGACAGCGGGAAGTCCCGCGCCAAGATAGCCGCGGAACACGGCGAACGGCATGCCGGCCGCGCCCGCCTCCCATGCATTGGCCATCGCCGAATGGCTGTGCTCTTCGATCTTGATGGCATGCGGATGATTATTTTCTATGGCGTCTCGCATGCGGCGCAGAAGACCAACGCCCGGGTTTCCGGCATAAGAAAACACGACCTTTTTCGCCATGCCCATGCCGACCATCTGATCGTAGATGAGATCCGGCGTCATGCGGATCAGCGTCAGGTCACGAAAGCCCTGGCGGATGGCTTCATGGGCTGCCGCAGTCGGAATGAGATGCGTGAACCCTTCAAAGGCCACGCTGTCGCCATTGTTGAGATTTTGCCGGACAGCCTCTGCCAGGCTCATGAATTTGCTCATCGAATCGTCCTGCTTCACTCGGCCTTGGCCAGACGGAAATCCCAGTCCACTGACCAGAACGGCCCGTCAAAACCCGCCTTGGCTGCGGCATCGGGATCAGTATTGTGTTTGAAATCACCGACAAGGCTTTCCTTCACGCCAAACACCGCATCGACCTCCAGATACGGACAGTCCGGAGGGAAAACATGGGTAATGACGGTCTCAAAGCCTTCTGCTTTGACAATGAAATGGATATGCGCGGCACGGTTGATACCCCGGCCCATCGCCGCAAGCATTTCGCCAACAGGGCCGTCGCCGGGGATGGGATAGAAGCGTGGCTTGACCGAGCGGAACCAAAAGTTCCCGTCTGCGTCCGATTTGAAAATACCACGCAGGTTCATGTCAGGCTGAACATCTTTTTGTTGAACGTCATAGAACCCGTCGTCGTTGGTTTGCCAGGCATCAACCGTCGCACCGGCAATCGGTTTTCCATGCGTGTCCAGTACACGGCCGCGCACGATCAGCGGCTCGCCTTTGCCGTCCAGACAGATGTTTGCACCGTTCTCCCGGTGCGGCGGGTTCTCGACATAGAACGGTCCGAGAATGGTGTTCTCTGTCGCCTCCGAGCCGTGATCATTGTTGATGGCATCGACCAGCATCGTCACGCCGATGGTGTCGGACAAGAGAATAAACTCCTGCCGCCAGTCGTTGCACATCTGGCCCGTGCGGGTCAGGAACTGGATCGCCTGCAGCCACTCTTCATGGCTCGGCCTGATTTCCTTGACCGCCGCATGCAGATGGCGGATGACCGCGCTCATCACCTCGCGCGTGCGCGGCGCGACATCCTCGCCCATGCGGGCAATGACCACGTCAGCGGAGGTTTCTTCCTCAAAGTACGGATATTTGGTCCAGGTTCGTTTTGCCATGATCTGCGCTCCTCACCGTGCCAGAATTAATGTCAGAACGTGGCGCAGATCGTTCGTTTCGTCTCCGGTACCCGTCTTGCTGCGCCATCCAACATGCTGGTCCGGGCGGACGAGCACGCAGCCGCTGTCGGCAATTTCCCGTGCGCGCGCCCAATCGCCGGTGTGATCTTCATAATCGCGGCGCGGTCCGATCACGGTGGCAACAAGATCAATTTTCAACTCAGCTGCAATCGCCTGCGCTGCCTTGACCCAGGCCTCACCGCCGATGCCGGTGAGCAAGGTGAAGCGCCCCTTGCCGGTGATATCCAGTGTCGAATGCTGCTTGCCGGATTTGTCGAACACCCAGACATGCGGCAACCGCGCGCCGGCCCATGTTGTCGGCGCATAATGCAGTTCCTTGTCTTTCGAGAACGCCGGCTCGGGCTCGCCATCCGTGATCGCAGCGCTTGAGGTGTAACGCTGGTTCATCTCTACGCCGTGGCAATCGAATTCGTACTTTTTGAATTCGATAGCCTTGCGCAAGGCCTCGCGCTGCTTCTCAGCCGCCGGAGTCGCATCGCAGCGCGCATCCATGTTGCGCTGGATTTTCTCGTGATCAACGCCGCCATCCATGCCGAGCGCCTCGAAGATCGGACCGAACTCACCGATGGATTGGTTGGCGCGCGTGACGATCTGCTTGGCAATCGGAGCGCGCTCGGCAGTGTAGCTGTCGAGCAGCTTTTCCCCTGCCTGACCCTTCACCACCATGGCCAGTTTCCAGGCGAGGTTGAACCCATCCTGAATGGAGGTGTTGGAGCCAAGGCCGTTCGACGGCGGGTGGCGGTGCGCGGCATCGCCCATCACGAACACACGCCGGTTCTGCATGTTGGTGGCGTAACAGTTGTTGACTGTCCAGGTGTTGGCAGAGATGAGATCAATCTCAAGTTCGGGATCGCCGACCAACTGCCGGGCAACCTGCGTTGCCATGGCAGCGTCAACTTCCGGCGCCGGCTGGTTGATGTCATAGCCCCAGACAATCAGCCACTCGTTCCACGGCCGGATCATCCGTACGAGGCCCATGCCGATGCCGCCGACATCTGCGCCGGGCTGCATCACCCAATAGAGCACCGACGGGCGGTGCGCGACATAGCGCGACAGGTCGGCGCGGAACAGGATGTTCATCGATCCGCCGACGCCCATCTTGCCCTCGAGCGGAATGCCCGCATGGTCGGCGACAAGCGAATTGCCGCCGTCGGCGCCGATGAGATAGTCAGACCGGATCGTGATGTGCTTGCCGGTCAGCCGGTCAAGACATGTGGTCGTCACGCCGGTTTCGTCCTGGACGTGACTGACATATTCCGTGCTCATGCGCGCCTGCGTCCCGCGCGAGCAGGCGGTCTTGAACAGGATGGGCTCCATGAATGTCTGCGGCAGGTCATTCATCATGGTGGGAGAGGACAATTGGTGCTCGGCGCGGCTGAGCGGGTGCTTGCCCCAGCTTTTCATGCGGCCGATTTCTTCACCCGCAAGGCTTTCGCAGAACACGTTCTCGCCCATCAGGTCTTGTTCGGCTGCGTGCATGTAGGCTTCGGCCTCAACATTTTTGCCAAGGTCGCGCAGGACCTCCATGGTGCGCTGGTTGGTGATGTGGGCGCGCGGCGTGTTGGCAAGCCAGCGGTAGCGGTTCACGACCATGTTTTCGACACCATAGGTCGAAAGAAGCGCGGCTGTGGACGAACCGGCGGGGCCGGTCCCGATGATCAGCACTTTGGTTGTGATATCAGCCATTTTTGTCTCCGGTTTTCGCTTTGGTGATGAGACGGCGCTGCAACGGAAAGAGTTGCCAGCCGGTCCGTTTGGAAATCAGGCCCCAGATACCATTCGGGGCAAAGAGCATGGTCAGGATGCCGAGAATCCCGAGCGCCATCAAATACCAGCTGCCATAGTCGGCAAACAGGCTCTGTAGAATGTAGAACAGGATGATGCCGACAATCGGCCCTTCAATGGTGCCGATGCCGCCGATGACGACGATGAAAATCACATAGGCAGTCCAGTCCTGCACACTGAACGCAGCGTCCGGCGAGATGCGCGCTTTTTGCACGTAGATCAACGCTCCGGTCAGGCCGGTGCCGAATGCAGCCGTCAGGTAGACAAACCAGCGCATCGCCCGTGCATCAACGCCAACTGATCTGGCAGCCTCCATATTGTCGCGCACTGCTGAAAGCGCGAGGCCGCGTTTGGTGCGCAGCAGCCAGTAGATGCCGGCTATTGTTCCCGCCGCCAAAACCAGTGCCAGCCAATAGGCCAGAATATCGCGTGCCGCCGCATCGCGGACACTGAACAGATCGCCGATTGCGCGGGTAAACATCATGTCGCTTGTGGCACTGCGAGGCAGCGATGTTCCGGTGCCGCCGCCGAGTGTCTTCCATTGCGCAACAAGGAGCCGCACGACTTCGGCGATCACCCATGTACCGATAGCGAAATAGGCACCCTGCAGCCGGAAGGCGAAGAACCCGGTCGGGATGGCAAGGAGCAGTGCCGCAATACCGCCCGCCAATATCGCCGGAACGGGATCGAGGCCGAGCAGGATAACGCAAGCAAACATCGCATAGGCACCAAGACCGACAAATGCCTGCTGCCCGACCGAAACCAGCCCGCCGAAGCCGGCCAGCAGGTTCCATAGCTGTGCCAGCGTCAGCATGGTGAGAATGAAGAACATGTCCTGGATCACGCTTCGCCCGACAAACGCGGGCAGGGCAATGCCGATCACCAGTAGGATGAGCGAAACAACGAGAGCAACGCTCGAAACCTTGGTGCGGGTTTCAACGCGGTACTTGTTTCCGAAGTTTTGAGAAAGTGCGCTCATCAGTCGTAAGCCCTCGGGAAAAGGCCGCGCGGACGCACGATAAGGACGATCAGGAACGCGATATGCCCTGACAAAATCTGCCATTCCGGATTGATCGATGCGCCAAGCGTTTGCGCCACGCCGATGATGATGCCGCCTGCCAAAGTGCCCCAAAGGCTGCCAAGCCCGCCGATAATGACCGCTTCAAATGCATATATCAGACGGGCCGGACCGATGGACGGGTCAAAATTGGCGCGCATGCCGAGATACAGGGCGGCGAGTGTCACGACCAGCATCGCTATGGCAGTGGCCTGCGAGAAGATGGTCTGCGGCCTGATGCCCATGAGGCGGGCAGTCACCGGATCGTCCGAAGTGGCGCGAAAGGCGCGGCCCAGCGATGTGCGATAAAAAACCTGATTGAGCGCGACGATCACAAGAATGGCCGAGGCAAATGTCAAAAGCGGCAGGATGCCGACCGTGACGCCGCCAAGATTGACCGATGCGGTTTCAAGCGCCCCGCCGGGGAGTTTCCGGCTGTCGGCGGTAAAGCTCTGCAACAGCAGATTCTGAAGGGCAATCGAAAGTCCGAATGTAACCAACAATGGCGGCAAGATATCCTTGCCGAGCGTGCGGTTGAGAACAAAATGCTGCAACGCAAATCCGAGGCCGAACATCAAGGGTGCCGCGATCAGTACGGCCAGAAACGGATCAATTCCAAGCACTGTGACGAACAGCAAAATCAGATAGGCACCCATCACAATGAGGTCGCCATGTGCCAAGTTGACCAGCCGCATGATGCCGAAGGTCAGTGACAGGCCGGCAGCGAAAAGCGCGTAGAGACCACCCAGCAAAACCCCTTGGACGATGGTGTCGATGACCGTCATGCCGCGACCCCGAAATAGGCGGCATGCACCTCTTCGCGCGTGATTTCCGATGGCTTGCCGGAGAGCGAAATGCGTCCCTCCATCATGCAGTAGACGCGGTCCGCCACCTTCAGCGCCTGCCCGACATCCTGCTCGATAATCACGATGCTGGCGCCAGTCGCCTTGATCTTCGGCATGTTGGCGTAAATGTCCTTGATGACGACCGGGGCGAGGCCGAGCGAGATTTCATCGCACAGTAGGATGCGCGGGTTGCTCATCAGCGCCCGCCCGATCGCAACCATCTGCTGCTGGCCGCCGGACAGCGATGTCGACGGATTTCCCCGCTTTTCCTTGAGGATCGGGAACAGGTCATAGACGGCTGCAAGGTTCCAATACTTGCCAGCCCGGCCGGAGTAGGCGCCGATCAGCAGGTTCTCTTCGACTGATAAAGACGGGAACAGTTTGCGCCCCTCCGGCACCATCGCAATACCTCGTGCCACGAGCGCATCAGCGGGCACATCGCCAACCGGATTGTCGTCGTAAAGGACCATGCCGGGAGCATTGGCGAGCACACCGGAAATTGAGCGCAGCAATGTTGTCTTGCCCGCACCATTGGCACCGATGATGGCAATTGTCTCGCCTTCGCTCAGCGCAATATTGACGCCGAACAGTGCCTGAAAGTCGCCGTAAAAGGCCGTGAGGTCGCGGGTTTCGAGCAGCATCAGACATCGACCCCGAGATAGATTTCCTTGACCGATTGCATGGCCATCACCTCGTCAGGTTTGCCGGTGGCAATCAGCTTGCCGAAATCAAGCACTACGAGCCTTTCGACGACACTCGTCAAGGCATGCAGCACATGTTCGATCCAGACAATCGTGATGCCGCGGGCATGAATGGATTTTATGGTTGCGACCAGCGACTGGCATTCGCCTTCGGTCAGCCCGCCAGCGATTTCATCCAAGAGCAGAATGCGCGGACCGGTCGCCAATGCCCTCGCCAGTTCAAGCCGCTTGCGATCCAGCAATGGCAAAGCGCCGGCCAGCATGTTGGCGCGATGCATCAATTCTGTTTGTTCAAGGATCGCAGCACAATCATCGGCAACATCCTTTTCCGACGCGCCGCGCCCAAAGCTGGCTGCAACCAGCAGATTCTCGAAGACCGACAGTTTTTCAAACGGCTGCGGGATCTGAAACGACCGTCCGACACCATCGCGCACCCGCGCCATTGCCGAAGCGCGGGTCACATCCTTGCCAAAGAGCGTGATTGTCCCAGCCTGCGGCTGCACATTGCCATTGATCAGATTGAACAGCGTCGACTTGCCCGCGCCGTTGGGACCGATAATGCCCAAAGCTTCGCCCTCGGCAACATCGAAGGTGACGTTATCCGTCACCTTCAAGGCACCGTAGCTTTTGGACACATTGGCAAGTGAAAGCGCAGTCAAATCTTCAATCCGTTAAAGCAGGAAATGCCCGGCGCTTGTCGCCGGGCATCTGTGTTGAACTCCGGCATCTGGCCTTACATCAAGGCTTCCATGGTGCCGCCGGTTGGAATGTTCGGCGCTGTCTTGTTGTCGACGATGACAAGATCAAACTTGCCGTCAGCGCTGCGCCGCCATTGGCCGCCGACGAGCTGCGTCTTGCAGACATTCTTGGCCGCAAATGGCGGCAGGCCTGCACCATCCCATGCGATCTTGCCGACCATCGTATCCATGCTGGTGGCGGCAATCGCTGCGGCGACAGCGTCCGCGTCCTTCACGTCGGTGACGCGTCCCATGACGTTGGAGGCAACCTCGAACAGCGAATGGACAAAGCCGATCGGCTGCGTCCACTGGCGTCCGGATTGCGCGGTATAGTCTGCTGCCAGTTCGGCAGCGGTCTTTCCGGTGAGCGATGACTTGAACGGATGGTTTGGCGACCACCAGACTTCCGACGAAAGGTTGTGTCCGGCCTCGCCCAAGGCCTCGACGGACTGCGGGAACAGGATGGCCTTGGCAACGGTGATCGCTTTCGGGTTCAGGCCCTGCTGTTTGGACTGGTTGCGGAACGTGGTGAAATCCGGCGGAATGACAACGCCGGTGATGATGTCGACGCTGCCATTCTTGAAGGCGTTGATCTGTGCCGAAAAATCATCGGTCAGGTTCTGGTAGCGGCCCGGATCGAGAAGTTCAAAGCCGGCTGCTGCCAGTCCTGGCTTGAGCCCGACATTCGGATCACCCCAGGCATTGCCGTCGCCATCATTGGGGAACAGGCCGCCAACTTTCTTGTTCGTCTCAAGCTGCGCCCACATGTTGGTGAAGACGGCGATGACATCCTCAAGGCCCCAGAAATAGTGGAACGCATAGTTGAACGGCTTCCAGCTGGCCGGATCGCCCGGGTTGCCCTGCTGGCCGATGAACCATGGCTGCCATGGAGCCTTGGTCGAGATGACCGGCATGCCCTCTGCTTCGCAGGTGGTTGCAACCGGATTGGTGGTTTCCGGCGTCGAGGCAACCAGCATCAGGTCGATCTCGTCTGAAACAATTAATTCCTTGGCAACCTCAGCTGCACGGTTCGGATTGGACTGCGAATCCTTGACGATCACCTCGAAGTTCTTGCCCACTTCCGTCGCGAGGAATGCGGCAATATTGTAGGCGTCGCTCTCGGCAAAACCCGCCAGCGGGCCCGATTGCGGGCTGACATAACCGAGCTTGATTTTTGCGCCCTGTGCAATGGCAGGGCTGGCCAAGCCGCCCGTGATCGCAACCAGACCCGTGGCACCTGCCGATTGAAGTAATTTGCGTCTCGTAAGCATGTCCACTCCTCCGTTGACATCGTGGTTTTCATCGAAACTTCAGCTGCGCGGGCGCTCCCCCGACCATGCATCCTGAAGCAAAGCGCGTATCTCGTCGCGGCCAAAAGGCCGCGGGTTTGTGTAGGGGTTGAGCGTGGCGATATCGGCAGCCTTGTCAATGTCAGCCTCGGCAAACCCAAGTTCGGCGAGGCTCATCGGCGCGCCGAGCGATTTGGCAAAATCATAAATTCCGCCACCGGGACTGCTGCCGAAAATGTAACTGACCGGCCTGAGCAATTCCGGCACGGCAACCGAATTAAAGGCGGTTGTGTGCGGAATCATCACCGCATGTGTCTCTGCATGTGGCATCCCGAACGATCCGCCAAGCACATGGCAGAGCTTGTGGTGCAAAGCCATCGACACGTAACCGAGCGCAGTTGAACACAGCCATGCTCCATAGAGCACCTGTCCCCGCGCTTCGGTGTTGGAAGGCTCTTTTACAACAACCGGAAGCGCTTCATAAAACGACCGGAATGCCGCAATGCACATCTGCTCGATAACCGGGTTCCGGTCTGGCGCGTACAGGGCCTCGACACCGTGCGCAATGGCATTGAGCGCAGATGTCACTGTCATGGGGACCGGCAGCGTCAAGGTCAGGTCAACATCATAGATCACGGTTTCCGGGCGGATGGCGGCGTCGCGCTTGGTAATCTTTGCCCCATCGGCGGTCTCACCCAGAATGTCGGTCATCTCGGAACCGGCGTAGGTCGTCGGGATGACAATCTGGTCGGCCCCGCTGCGCAAGGCGATGGCTTTGCCGAGACCCGTTGTCGAGCCGCCGCCAAGCGACACAACTGCTGTAGCGCCGCTGGACTTGAACGCTGCCAATGCCGTTTCCGTCACATCGGTCGGCGTATGCATGACGGCACCGGTAAAGACGCCTGCGGATAGACCGCCAATCTGTGCTGCCAGCGCTTCCGCTTCCGCCTTCTGATGCGAAGTGGAGAGGACCAAGGCTTTCTTGTGGTTCAGCCGTTCAATCTCATGTCCGGTCTGCACAATCGTTCCACGGCCAAAGATGACACGCGTTGAAATCCCCGGGAAAGTGAAGTCACGGATCGCGGTCATGCCGCAGCGTCCGCTTGAGCGTGTTGGTCTGCCTGCAATCGGGACAAGATCAACTTGAGCTCGACAATTTCGGCATCGCTGATGGAATGGTCACGCCCCGGAAACAGTTCTGTCTTGAGCCGGGCCCGCGCACGACCGAATGCGTGTGAAGCTTCCGCGTATGCGCTCACTGGAATCCACGGGTCATTGTCCGATCCGGTGAGATAAACCGGCAGTGCTGCAAGGTCGGCCAAAGGGAGATTGTCAGCCTGCGTGCCAACCCTGCAACCGGTGAGGCACGCCAAGGCCCCATGCCAGGGCCCGCTGCTGAACGCGTACTCCATGGAAAGGCATGCGCCTTGGCTGAAACCGATCAACATAAGCGGTTTTTCAGTACCGGCTTCTTTGCGCAGGTGATCAATCGTCGAACCAAGATAGGCCAATGAATCATTCAGCTGCGCCCGTGTCGTTTCATTGAGCGGGTCGATAGCCTTTGCATTGTACCAAGTGTTTCCGGCCGCGCGTGGCAAGGCAAATGCCACGCCCTGCACGGCCAGCCTGTCGACAATCCAATCCTTCATGATTTCCGGGGACTGCGTCCGGCCATGAACGACAACGCAAAGCACGGACGCTTGCTGTGGCGTCGCTCCCAGTAGCAAAGCGGTTTCATGAGCCAATTTCGCAGTCCCCCGATTACTGAGCTCAGAATTCCGCCGCTTCAAGTCCGGCAACCATCTCGTCCTTGCGGTCGGCGAACCAGGGCGGGAACACGAGCGTGGATCCGATGGCGTCTGCCGGTTCATCGAGCGCCCAGCCGCCGGGCACTGACCACGCGATCTCAAACAGTGCCCCGCCAGGCGATCGGACATAGCAGGACTTGAAATACATCCGGTCCTTCTGCTCGGAAATGTCGGTGAAACCGAGGCCCTCGATGTGGGCACGCAGTTTCAACTGGTTTTCCTCGTTGCCGGTGTTCAGCGCCAGATGGTGGATGGTGCCGCCTGCCAGTGTCCAAGTGCCCTGCGCGCGTTCGGGTTCGTGCAAGACCTCCACCATGGATCGCGGCCCGTCACCATTCGGGACTGAAAAGGCCAATCCTTCATGGTTATCGGCCTCTTTCTTCATCGGTATGGCGATGGTGAAAAAATCATCCATGGCTGTCCGGTCCGCGACCGAGATGGCGGCCCCGTAGATCCCCTTGATGCCGTGCTCGTTGGTAATGCCTTGCGCGTCATTGGTGATCGGCTGGCGTGTATCGCCGGGGTTTTCCACAAGCTCGTGCGGGATGCCGCACGGATGCTCGAACGACACGCGCGTCATGCCAAAACGCGAGATTTTGCTTGCCTTTATGCCTCTGCCGTTGAGCCGGTTCACCCAGAATTCGGATGCGCCGACGGGTATTGCCTGCTGGATGATTTTGGACTGATTGGTGCCGCGGCGGCCATAGATTGCGGGCTTGCGGAAAGGAAACGTCGTAATGATTGTCGAAGCATCGCCGTTTCTTGAGCCATAGTACAAATGATACACCGGCAAGACGCCATCAAAAAGCACTGTGCGCTTGACCGAATGCAGCCCGAGCGTCTTGGTGTAAAAGTCATAGTCCTCCTGCACGCCGTCGGTGCTGAGCGTCAGGTGATGATATCCGCTGATCAACGCCATTGGTTTTTCCTCCCGTCAAGAAGCGCATTCTTGCGTTTTTCCTGACACCGAATGTAGCGGGAGAAAAAATTTCATTGATATTTTCTTTTATGTCCAACATACCATTTTGTTATGAAAATTGACGAACGCCATCTCGTCCAGCTTGCTGCCGTGATTGAAGCCGGCGGTGTCACCGAAGGCGCTGCGATGCTGGGCATGAGCCAGCCCGGCATCTCGCGCACGCTGTCGATGCTCGAAAAACGCCTTGGCGAACCGCTGTTCACGCCCGGCCGGCGTCCGCTGCAGCCAACGGTGCTTGGCCGACAGCTTGGGCTGCATGGCAAGTCCATTCTGGCGGCATCACGCAAGGCCAGCGAGACCGTGCAGGGTTACAAGTCCGGCGTTTCGGGCCGGGTCCGGATTGGTGGCGTCCCGTTTTTCATGGATGCCGTGGTTTCAACCATGATCGCCTCGTTCCAAGTCAAGGAGCCGGACATACAAGTCGATCAATCCTACGGCCATTTGTCCGAATTGATCCAGGAAGTGAACGCCAACCAGATCGACCTTGCCATCACTCCCGCCGGAACTGCCGATCTCGGCCCGGAAGTCCAGTTTGACGCCATCCTGCCCGGTCACAATATTATCGCCTGCGGTGTCGGCCATCCTCTGCTGCGCAAGCGCCGCCTCACTCCAAACGATGTGATGAGTTACCCGTGGGTCGCGCCGTTGCCGGGCTCACCACTGATGCTCGATCTGCATTCGCTGCTCTTGTCGCTCGGAATCAGTGAACTCGCCATCCGCTATTCCGGCGGCTCGCTGTTGAGTGTTGTCAACTACATCGCATCGACAAACGCGCTTGCCATTCTGCCGCATTCGGTCGTGTTCAGCCTGCGCCGCGAGAACAAAGTTTCGGTCGTGCCGCTTGAAATCCCGCAACCGGAACGCACGCTTGGCATTATCACCAAACAGCGCGGCACGATTAATCCCGCAGCCCGCAAACTGGGCGCGCATATTGCGCAGGAGTTTACCAACCTCAAGGCGATCATTTCGCGCCACGAGCGCTCAATCGCTTGGGGTACGTAAGGGATTTAGGGTTGGTGGGTAATGACCCGAAGCTCAACCGCACCAGACCGGACGGTTATAAGCAAGACGGCCCCGCTTTATGGGCGGGGCCAAAATGATGTCAGCCGTTCAACGCATCCTTGAGCGCTTTGGCAGGACCGAACGTCAGCTTGCGGGACGCGGCGATTTTGATTGTGGCACCGGTGGCCGGATTACGACCGTCGCGGGCCGGCGTCTCCTTGACCTTGAACTTGCCAAAGCCGGGGACATTGATTTCATCGCCGCCCTTGGCTGCGTCGGCAATGGCCTTGAACACGCCATCGACAATTGTCTTGGCCTGGGACTTTGTGAGGTTGTTCTGATCTGCGAGCTTGTCGGCGATGTCGCTGGCTGTGGTCATTGGATGCTCCCTTTAATTGATGTGCCGCTCCGTATCGCAGCGGAAACGCAGATTGTCCAGCGGTGCGGGTCAACCAGACAGCTTGGACGGTTCCAAAAGAAACGTTTTGATGCGCAAATTGTTCCTACGGGACGCTACAGCGGAAAGCGAGCCGGGTCATCGTTCCATGGGTCAAAGACGATCGCTCCCGATTCCCCGGTGTCCCTGACGTTCCTCGTCACCAGATAGAGCTGATGCTCGATAGCCGAGGCAGCAAGAAGAGTGTCGATCACCGGGGGTGCATGACTGGTCTGCCGCTTTACCCTGCCTGAGATTTCTCCCCAACGACGGACAATGCGATCACCAACGGAAATCACGCGGCCCTTGAATCTCTCCTCCAGGGCGTCGCGATTGGCCATGTGCCGTTGCCGGTCAGGATGGTCTGCATCAAGGTTATGAATGCCCTTGTCATATTCGCCGAGGGTAAGGACACTGATAAAGAAATGGTTTTCGTTCTGGTTCTGCGCCCACATCTTCACTGATGGCGCGCCATTGGGGTTGATCAATGCGGATATGACATTTGTGTCGAGCAACCAGCCTTTCACAGTTGAACGTCCCGCCCGCGGTCTTGTTCGCGCGCAAGATCAAGTTCGCCTAAGTGAAGGCCTTCCATGAATTGGATGAAGGGAACCTGCGGTTTGCGGGGCGCCAGCTGTTCGAGCTGTTCAACGCTGATAACAACAACCGCTTCACGTCCACGAACGGAGACCCGTTGCGGTCCCTCGCTGCGCGCAAGCCGGACGACTTCACTGAAGCGCGCCTTGGCGTCTTCGAGCTTCCATCCGCCACTTGCCAATCGCGTTGCGGCATCACCCTTGCCTGTCCCGGCACTTTTAACTGTCTTTCGCATCGCTTTTCCCAATCTAGTCAGATGGTCAGATAATAGCGCAAACGCGATTGAATTGCCAGATGGGTTTAGAGGTTCGAGAAAACGCTGAAATCAGGTCAGATCCACTTCAATTCTGCAACGCAGTCCGTCTGACAAAAACTCCCGTGCGACAATGGCGCCAGCCAGGCTCTTGTCGATCAGTTTTGCGCCATAGGCGTCTTGACCGTGTGGCTGTGAGATCCCCGCGCCGTGCTCCTGCCAAAGGACGACAAGCCTGCGCTTCCCTCCGGCGGCCCCAGCCATGGTCCATGACAGGCAGACGGTTCCCGTCTCTCCGGACAGAGCGCCATGTCTCATCGCATTGGAAGCAAGTTCATTAAAAATCAGGCTGAATGGCACCGAATGCTCCGGGGGCAGCCTGACCTCAGGCCCTTCGATATCGACCCTGTGACGAATGCGCGACATGTATGGTGCCAGTTGCCGCCGTGCCAGATCGCCAAGCTCAGCGCCCTTCCAGTCATTGTCAGTCAAAACGTCTTGCGCGACGGAGAGACTGTGCACACGGCCGGAGAATGCCACAGCAAACTCTTCCGGGTTCGAAGATGATTTGAGTGTGGAGCGTAGGATCGATTGAAGAACGGCAAACGAATTCTTCACGCGATGCGCCAGCTCGCGCGACATCAGGATCTGGCGCGCCTCCCATTCCTTGCGGTCTGAAATATCGCGCACAGTGGCGGCTATCCCGGTCACAGTCCCGTCAGAGGCGCGCACGGGAGACACTGACAATGACGCGAAAAAGCTGGTTCCGTCCTTGCGCAGCCTTTTGGTTTCCAAAGGACCCGCAATTTCGCCGGACCTGACTTTGACCATGATCCCGGCCTGTTCGGCACTGAATTCATCTGCCGCGAGAAGCGATATGTCACAGCCGACTATCTCTTCGGCAGAATAGCCAAACAGCCTTTCTGCAGCCGGATTCCACGCCTCGATCTTTCCGTTCAACTTTACGCCGAACAAGGCGTCCTGGGATGCAGAGGCGACTGCCGCCATGCGGGCGGTGCCTGCTTCCGCGCGCTTTCTCTCAGTCACGTCATGGTTGGTTTCAAGAATGAAAATCTCGCCCTGCAATTCCATTATCTGATGCCGGCTCTCGACGAAAATGGTGTCTCCGGTTTTGGTGGTCTGACGAAGTTCCCCGGACCATGAGCCTTCTTTCAAAAGCTGTGCCATGATGTCGGTCCAAGGCATGGGGTGATGCGACTTCAAAAGCCCGTGGCTTTGCCGCCCCAGCGCCTCCTCGCGCGAAAAGCCGTAGAGCTGTTCGGCGCCCTTGTTCCAATCGACAATGCCGTGTTGGGGGTTCCAGACAAATATCGGCTCAAACGAAAGCTCAATCAGGCTTGCCTTCCGGTGGAGGGACTGTTCAGCTTCCTTGCGCGCCGAAATGTCGATGGTGGAACCCAGATAGCGCGTGATTTGGCCGCTTTCGTTGCGGAAAACCCGCCCTGAATCCATTACCCAGACATAATGGCCATCCTTGTGCGCCACGCGGTATTCAACCGTATAGTGATCGCTGGCGGACACGTATGAATTCGTGTTCAGACCGCTGGTTGGCAGACGGTCATCGGGATGTTTGAGCGCAGCCCAGCCCTCAGGCGTTGCTGGTATCTCATCAGCGCCCCAACCGAGCAGCCTGGTCATGCCGCTGCTGCGCCAGACGGTGCCATTTTCAATGTCCGTGTCGTAGCTAAGCGTGCCAGCCGCAGCCTCGGTGGCGGCAAAACGCTCCGCGCTGATGCGCAAAGCATTCTCGAACCGCTTTTGCCGCGTGATGTTTTCCGTCACGCCAATAGCCCGTTCAACGACGCCGGTTGCGCCGCGCATGAACTTTCCGCTCACCCGCCAGAATGCCCGGTCGCCTCGCGGATCAATGCCGCGATACTCCAATGTGTAAGTGTCGCCGCGTGTCTGCGCCTCCTCGAAGGCTTGCAGGAGTTTGGGGCGGTCCTCCGGCAAGACAAAAAAGGCGCCATCTTCCGGGCGGTCGGTCAAGCTGCCTTCCGGGCAGCCTATGATCAGGGCCGAATTTTCCGCCCAATGCATTTTGTGGCCGACGAGATCTATTTCCCAAGCGAACATGCCCGCTGTTTCGGTCGCAAGACGCAAGCGTTCTTCTGCCTGTAGCTTGGCCTCATGTGATTCCTTCAGTTGTGTTATGTCCCATGCGACACCGACCAGGCGCGTCGGCCCTTCAGATGTGCGGTCAAGCACGCTGCCGCGCGCGGCAATCCAGTGCGTCTTGCCTCCCCAGACCGTACGGTATTCGAATTCATAGGAATCAAGACCGGCCCGCAGTTGCTCATGCAGGGCCCGCTGCCGCTGCCTGTCTTCCGGATGTATCAGCGCATCCGTCAATTCGACATTTTCCACATCAATCTTGTCTGGGCTGACGCCGTGCAGGGCGCACGTCTGATCCGACCAGCGCCGCTGACCGGTGACCAGATTCATCTCCCAGGTGCCCATTCCATTGGCAGAAAGCGAGAGCTTGAGTGTCTCCAGTTGCTTGCGCAGCCAGAAATCATCGTTTGCCGATACCGATGTGCCGCCTGAAAAACCGTCAGAAGATGAGTCCATTAGCTGACCCTCGTCTTCCAACACTGAATGCAATCCAACCGCATCTCTAACCCATGTGACCAGTTCGGAGTTTCTGTTTGGCACAATTTGGAGCATGCCCGCCGACCGGACAACGCTGCAATGCCCATAATTGTTCCACATTTTCAAAGAGCTGCGCCAAGATCAATACTGGCGCATATCCGTCTCATCCGCATCTGCGACAACGGAACTTTTTCAAATTTGCGGCGTTCGTGCTAAAATACGCTTAAAATGACGTTTTGTATGAAGCCGCATACTGGTCCTGAACATAAGGCGCAGCCGGCAATGAACCTTTCGTCGACAGTTTCGCCACACCTGCCCTTTTTGCGGCGGTTTTCGCGTGCGCTCACGGGCAGCCAGCATAGCGGCGATTCTTACGTTGCGGCGGTTCTCGATTCGATCATCGCAGACCCCGCGTGCCTTAAATCCGCGACGGACATCCGTGTTTCCCTTTACCGGCAGTATTGCAGGATTTGGCAATCCGTTTCGTTCAACATGAAATCCAATGAGATTGCCGATCCGTTTGGCGGGCGGGCGCATCAAACGATGGCCCCGATATCACCCAAAGCACGCGAAGCATTTCTGCTTTCAGGCGTTGAAGGCTTTGGCGTTGACGATATCGGCCTGATTTTGGACTGCAGTGCCGAGCAGGTCGAATTGCTGCTCGCCGAGTCTGCGGCCTCCTTTGCTTCTCAAGCAGCCACCGATGTTCTTGTGATCGAAGATGAGCCGATCATCGCAATGGACATTGAAGACATACTGCAATCCCTTGGCCATCGCATCACCGGCATTGCGCGCACGGAAAATCAGGCGCTTGAGCTCGCGGCCCGCGAACCGCCGGGCCTCATTCTTGCCGATATCCAGCTTGCAGACGGCAGTTCCGGCTTGGACGCGGTGACCAAAATCCTGCAGCGGTTTTCCGTGCCGGTCATTTTCATCACCGCATTTCCGGAGAGCGTCCTGACCGGAGAGCGCCCTGAACCGGCATTCCTGATCAGCAAGCCTTATTTGCCCGGCATGGTCAAGGCGGTTATCAGCCAAGCGCTTCTCACGCATGTCGAGTCAAGAGCAGCGGCTTAAGGCGCGCAGCGTGTCTGTTGGAACCTTTGGCATGTCTGCCGCGTTACAAATGGTGCTGCGTTCAAGCGCGCGCGAACCCAAGATGCTGTTGAAGGAGAACGCCATGTATTCTGCCAAAGACTATGATCAGGCGCTTCTGACGCCCGAGAGCATTTTCAATGATCCGATGGATGTGGTGACGACAGAGTCGCTTACGCCCGAGCAGAAAATGACTGTTCTGAAACGTTGGGAGGCCAACGCGCGGGATCTGGAGGTCGCCTCCAGCGAGAGCATGACGGGCGGCGCCCTGTCGAAACTGGATGAAGTCGGCGCTGCGATCGCTGTGCTGATGGAGCGCGAGCCGGTTGACGAGAACACTGTCGTTCAGGTGCAGGCGAGCCCGTCGAGCACCGCTGCATGACATCACCGAGACGGTTTGACTGACTTCGAGGCGGACCTGCGGGCCCGCCTTTCATGCATGCCGCACTTTCCGCGCTTGCAGCAGCTTCCGGCAGGTCTGGTCAGGCCGCAGCGGGCTGTTTTCTTGTAACCGGCATCCCCGCCCGCTCGTTGGCGTTGACGACACGCAGCGCCTCAGACGCGAGGGACCGCTGCAACAGTTTCTCAAGTCCAACCCTGAATGCGGGGCCGATGTCATCGCGCATCAATCCATGAGCCACGTTTGCCATCAGGAACCCGAGCTTGTCGCCGCAGTCGAAGGTCACGCCTTCGAACTTGCAGCCCCAGAACGGCTGCTCGGCCATCAGCGCAATCATAGCATCAGTCAGCTGAATTTCGCCGCCGGCGCCTGGCTTTGCAGTCTCTATTTTGCCAAAGATTTCCGGCTGCAAAATGTAGCGGCCGGATATGATGTGATTGGAAGGTGCTTGCTCGCGCTCCGGCTTCTCGATCATGCCTTTGATCGCCAGCGCCAAACCATCAGTTTTGCTGAAATCGACCACACCATAGCGGCTGACCTCTGCCCAAGGCACTTCTTCAACGGCAATGATGTTGCCGCCGCCTGTCTCGGCGTAGATGTCCATCATCTGTTTGAGGCAGCCGGGCTCGGATTGCATCACCATATCAGGCAGCAACAGCGCGAAGGGCTCATCGCCAATCATGTTGCGCGCGCACCACACTGCATGCCCGAGCCCCAGCGGCTCCTGCTGCCGGGTGAAACTGGTCTGGCCCGCGCTAGGCAGATCATTTTCCAACAGGCCAAGCTCTTCCGATTTGCCGCGCTTGCGCAGGACAGATTCAAGCTCGGTCTGCTTGTCGAAGTGATCTTCAATCGCATTCTTGTTGCGCCCGGTGACAAAAACAAAATGCTCGATGCCCGCCTCGCGCGCCTCATCGACCGCCATCTGAATGACGGGCCGGTCGACAATTGTCAGCATTTCCTTGGGGATAGCCTTTGTCGCGGGAAGGAACCTCGTTCCAAGTCCTGCCACGGGAAAAACGGCTTTGCGGATGCGCTTGCGCATGGAGCGGCTCCTGAATTTGAACGGGCGGCTTCAAGGTTGATTGAGTACTCGCAAACCGCTTGAGCGACACACTGCCCACGCTACCGAAACGCGTTTGAAGCGACTTCGTTCCTGCTGTCCGTCACATTCGTGAAATGCGACAAGATCAGGAAACGGACTTCATGCAGCCGTTGCCAGGATGGATGTGAACGTTGCCCGCGTGATGGTGATCGTCGTGCCACCGCTGCTCGTTTCGGTCTCAACCCTGCCATCCAGCTGCTTGGCCAAAGCTTGAACAAGCGTTGTGCCAAGGCCGCCTTTTTTGCCGACGGCTCTTTCCTTGATACCGCCGCCATTGTCGGACACGGACAGTTTCCAGTCTTCGCCGCTCACCTCATATCCGACCACAACGCGGCCATCCTGCACGTCTAGCGGAAAGGCGTGCTTGAGCGCATTCATCACAAGCTCTGTAACGATCAAACCGATGCTGACCGCCTGCTGCGACGGCACCGCGCCGTCGTCTGCGACAACGGTGAGGGAAATTGGTCTGCGCTCCCGGATCATGGAGTCTTTGAGCGTCTCGCACAGCGTCGTCAAATAGTCGCTGACTTTGATATTATCGCCCGTTCCGGACGCCCGCAGGTGCTGCTGCAGCGTCGCGATGGACATCACCCTGCGATGCGCATCCTCAAGATGGCCGCGCGATTCCTCCGAACTGACAGAGCGCGCCTTGAGCATCAGTATGCTGGCGACGATCTGCAGGCTGTTGGCCACCCGGTGGCTCATCTCGGAGAGAAGCGTGTCTTTTTGCTCGCTGAGAGTGATAAGCTGCCGCTCTGCTGCCCGGCGGGTGGTGACGTCCTCAATCGCGAGCAGAAGAGTGCTGTTGAGGTCGCCCTCGTAAAAGACTTTGCGCGCATTCAGCATCATCGTGCGCTGGCCGATGTGCGGAAAGTTTTGCTCGATCTCAAAATGGTCCATTACGCCGTGTTCGGGCAGGATCCGGTCAAGCAGATCGCGCAAATCGGGGTTGTTCCATTCACCTGAGCCAAGGTCATAAATTTTGTGACCCAATGTCTCGCCAGCGGTGGTCTGGAAAGTTGAATAGAAGGAACGGCTGGCGGAAACCACGCGCAGGTCGCCGTCAAGCACGAGCAGAGAATCCCGCACTGTATCGACCATGGCCTGTGCCAATGCACGTCCGTCCTCAATGGTGTCCATAAGGTTCTTTCAGATCTGCGCATTCCCGAATTGAACCACTTTACAGCTATTGCGTTACATTGACAGAACTAATCGCGCACCCATTGAAATTAGAATTAAAACATCCATATACCATCCACACAGATGGAAAGTTGTCATGTCAGCAGAAATTTTGCGCCTTCACGACCGCATCAGCGAAAGCGAAAAGATCACGATCAACCTTGGATATGTTGATCTCGGTCACATCGACCTTTTGGTGCAGGACGGCTTCTACTCCAACCGGACCGATTTCATCCGCACAGCGATCCGCCACCAATTGGCAAACCACGCCGATCAGGCGAAAAAGCTGATTGTGCGTCAGACGCTTGATCTTGGCCTCCGCCGCTACACCAAGGCAGATCTGGAAGCAGTGAAGGCGTCGGGAGAAACCCTGAGCATCAAGGTGCTTGGCTTGGTTACCATTGACACAGATGTGCCGCCAGCGCTCGCAGCAGAGACCATTCAATCCATAACAGTCCTTGGCGCGCTGCATGCGGCCAAAGACGTGAAGGCCGCCCTGTCCGGGCGGATCAGCTGAACCGCAACCCGACTTAACCCCACTTAAGGCAATAATTCATGACCTTTGACATCAAATCCACCATGGCTGAGGCCTTGCGTCTCACGAAAGCTGGCCGTCTTGACGACGCGACCTCGGCGATCCAGCAGGCATTAACCGGCAAACACACCGAGCCGGACAAATCGCGCCAGCGCCGTCCGCTGGCCGATACAGTCAAGGCGCTTGGCACATTGCGAAAAGCCGCAACGGTGCGCAAAACCACGCCAATTGACGCGCCTGTCTCTCTCAAAACGCCCGGCGGCGCGCAATTCCTGACCAAGACCTTCTCCTGCCATGCCGGCAAGCGCGAGTATAAGCTCTACATCCCCTCCCATCAGCCCCAAGGCCGACGCCCGCTGCTGATCATGCTGCATGGCTGCACCCAGAACGCCGATGACTTTGCTGCCGGCACCCGCATGAATGCGCTGGCTGAGGAGCACGGCATGCTTGTCGCCTACCCGGTCCAGCCAAAGACCGCCAATGTGTCCGCCTGCTGGAACTGGTTCAATCCGGGCGACCAGCAACGCGGTGCTGGCGAACCGGCTATTCTTGCCGGGATCACCCAAGAGATTGCCGCAGGGCACAAGATTGATCCAACCCGGATCTACGTCGCGGGTCTGTCTGCTGGCGGAGCGATGGCGATGGTCATGGGCGCGGCCTACCCCGCGCTCTATGCCGCCGTCGGCGTGCATTCCGGCCTGCCCTATCAGTCGGCTAATGACGTGATGTCCGCACTCAACGTCATGCGCAGCGGTACGGCCAATGCCCGTCCGCAGCCGAATATCCGCACCATTGTCTTTCACGGCGACGCTGACACAACCGTCCACCCGGCAAATGCCGAAAAGATCGCGGACAGAGTGAAAATGCGCCAAAGCGTCACGCAAGGCCAAGCACGGGTTCCCGGCGGGCGAAGCTATGCCCGGACGGTTATTGAAAGCGCAGAAGATCAAACTGCCACGGTTGAACTCTGGATGATCAAGGGCGCAGGCCACGCATGGGCGGGTGGCAGTGCTGACGGCAGTTACACCGACCCCAAAGGACCGGACGCCTCTGCTGAAATGCTGCGCTTCTTTCTGTCGGACTACACATCCTGAGTTTGGTGCAATTGTTCGGACGCACGCTCAGAGCCAACGTTACCAAGACAAATCGCCGCCGGTTGACCGGCGGCGTGTTGTTATAACCGTGTTGCGTCGGCTGCCACGTAGCGAGCGCAGCGCCTGCTGCCACCGCTACATTGCCACTCTTGCATGCTGCGCGGCGTCTGTCTCCGAGGGCCTCTCGCCCTTGATATAGGCCTTGAGCGCCGTCATCGCATAGCTTACGCCTTCCAAACCGGAATTGTCCCAATACTCGGCGTCTGTCGGATCGATCTTCATGATGACCAGCGATGGATCCTCTTTCCCCTCCGGGAACCACACTTTCCACGCTTCCGACCACAGCCTGTCGATCAAGGCGGGGTCGGTCGAAAGTTCCGCGGTGCCCTGCAGCGAAACATAGACGGACCCGTCCTGCATGATCAGCGTCACGTCCGGATTGATGGCGATATCGCGCAGCTTTGCAGAATCGAGTGATGTGGCAAAATACAGTCCGCCGTCCTCGCCGATTTCGGCAATGGCCATCGGCCGCGCATGCATTGATCTGTCGCCTGAGGTGGTAATCATCATGGCGGTCGAAAAGCCCTTGAGGAGATCAACAAGGTGGCGTTTTGGCTGATGGTTCATGGTTCAAAATCCTGCTTCAGTTGGCTACTGCAAGTGAAACGGACTCGGCTCGATATGGTTCCGAAGACCGCCTGTCACACCGCTAGGCTGTGGCCAGTGGCAAGCCAATTGCATGGACTTTTCCATCGTTAGCCAACGTGATCAGAAACTCGCCCGGCCCGGCCATCTCGACACCCGCAGGCAGCGCAATATCCTGTGCGAGGTCGCGCGAAATGCTGATGTCGTAACGGGACTCGCCAATCTTTACACTGACGTCGAAGCCCGGCCATTCGGCAGGAATGCACGGCTTGACGCGCAGCTTTCCGCCTTCTCGTGTGACTCCCAGTATCGCCTCAAGCCCGGCGCGATGCATCCAGCTGGCGGAACCCGTGTACCAGGTCCAACCGCCGCGCCCGATATGCGGCGCAACGGAATAGACGTCTGCCGCCATGACATAGGGCTCCACACGATATCGCGCGGCGTCTACCGGCGTGCGGGAATGGTTGATCGGATTGAGCATCGAGAACAGCTGCATCGCGCGTTCAGACTGACCAAGTTTCGCATGGGCAAAAATCGACCAGATGACACCATGCGTATACTGTCCGCCATTCTCGCGGATGCCCGGCGGGTAGGCTTTGACGTAGCCCGGCTCTTGCGCTGATTTGTCGAACGGCGGCGTGAATAAAAGCGCCAGACCATCATCGGGGCGCACGAGCTGGCGCCAGGATTGCTCCATCGCCGCCGCCGCGCGTTCCGGTGAAGCACCGCCAGAGATCACGGCCCATGATTGCGCAATGGCGTCGATGCGGCACTCCTCGCTTTGCGCTGATCCGAGCGGTGAGCCGTCGTCGAAAAATCCCCGCCGGTACCACTCGCCGTCCCAGCCATCCCTCTCAAGAGAGACAGACAAGTCAGCCATCCGCAGCTTCCACGCCGTGGCCCGGGCTCTGTCCCTGCGCTTTTCAGCCACGGGAATAAATGCCCGCAGCGTTGACAGCAGGAACCAGCCGAGCCAGACGCTCTCGCCCTTGCCGCCCTCGCCGACACGGTTCATGCCGTCATTCCAGTCGCCGGTGCCCATCAGCGGCAATCCGTGCGCTCCCTGTGCCAGGCTGCGGTCCAAGGCGCGCGCGCAATGCTCATACAAGCTGCCGCTCTCTTCCGGGATAGAAGGGACAAAAAACGCATCATGCGCGCCGGGCTCGAGATGCTGGCCATCAATGAACAGTATTTGCTCTTCCAAAATCGCCCTGTCGCCGGTGACCGTGAGATATTGGCTCACGCAATTGGCGAGCCAGACCATGTCGTCTGATATCCGCGTTCTGACGCCTGCGCCCGTCTCCGGGAGCCACCAATGCTGGAAGTCGCCTTCAACAAATTGCCGTGAAGCAGCGCGCAGTATCTGTTCGCGCGCATAGTCCGGGCGGGTTATCAGCAGCGACAGAGAATCCTGCAGCTGGTCACGGAAACCATAGGCGCCGCTCGCCTGATAAAAGCCCGACCTTGCCCACATCCTGCATGCAAGGGACTGATAGAGCAGCCAGCCGTTCATCATGATGTCAAATGACCGATCCGGCGTCCTGACTTGGACTGCGCCAAGCGTGTCGCGCCAGAAGGCTTTCACGTCGGCCCATACCGCGTCCGATGGCTTCTGCCGCGATTGCAGGATCAGCTCCTGGGCCGCGCCTTCGTTTGTCGCAGCGCCAAACAGTATGGTGACCTCGTCCGTCTCTCCGGGTGCAATCTCCAATGTCGTCTGCATTGCGCAGCACGGGTCCAGCCCCGCACCGGTGCGCTTGGACAGGACCACGCCAGCAGCCAGCGCCTTCGGGTTGGCCAGACTTCCGAACGCGCCGAGAAACTCGCGCCGGTCGCCCGTCCACGCTGTCTGACGCCCAAGCATGTCCGCAAAGGCAACCTGACCGCCAGACTGTATGCTCCACGGGTTCCTGGCAAACAGCGCCCCCGTCTTCTCATCTATCGCAGTGGTGATGAACGGAGCAGATGCCGCCCGCGGCGGGCCGAGCACCAGATCGGCATAAAATGTGACTGTGACACGCATCGTTGCGGCAGAACGGTTGGTCAGCTTGAGGCGCGAAATCTTGACCGAGCCCTCCAGTGGCACCGTCTGCAAAAGCTCAAGCTGAAGATCATCCCTCTCGCGTTCGAAGATTGAATAGCCGAAACCGTGCCGGGCCGTATGCGTTCCATCCGCGGAATTCAGCGGTTTGAGCGTCGGCGATACCAAGCTTCCGTCGGCGTCATTCCTGACAAAGATCGCCTCACTCGCCGGGTTGCTGACCGGGTCATTCGTCCATTGCGTCAGCTGATTTTCGCGGCTGTTGCCAAACCATGTGTAGCCGCCGCCATCTGCCGAGCATTGAAATCCGAAGGTTTTGTTGGCAATCACGTTCAACCAGGGCGCAGGCGTTGGCATGGCGCTGCTCACTTGCGTGACATACTCGCGCCCATCATCCAGAAAGCTTCCGATGCCATTGTGAAATTCCCCGTTTTGCGTCTCTTTGCCCTGAAGCTTGAGGGATCGCCGCACTGGAAGCATGGCCGTGGCCGGAAGCGTCACAGGCTCCGGAGCGTCGGTAATCCGGCTCAATTGACTGGCCAGACCGCCGCGCCGGGCAATCATCACCACGCGGGCCACGGCAGGCAGTACCCGCTGGCTTTCCGATGGCAGGAGATCGGCGCGCAGCGTGAACACATCGCCGGCTCCCGCATTTGATCCGTCCACCTTAGGGGTTGTGCTCTTTCGCACCAGCGCCTCAATCGCGACCTGCAAATCCTGCGTATACGAAGACATGCGGTCGTTCACAATGATGACATCGACCGCCAGCCGCTTGGTTTTCCAGTACTCAAACGCGCGCAAAATATCGTGGACGAGATCGATATGCTCAATGTCGTCGATCCGCACCAACAGGATCGGCCGGTCGCCGGAAATGCCATGCGGCCACAGCGATGACTGCGGCCCGATGTTGTCCTGCAGAAACCTTGATGACGGCCGAAGCGCAGCGCTCGGATGGATCAAATGGCTCGCCAGCTGCTGATACAGATGTGCTTCTTCATGACTGATCGACAAATGACGCAGCTGGATTTGCGCTTGCGTCCACGCCAGCGTCAGCGCCCGCTCATACGCGGCTTCCTGACGATGACGGTCAACAAGATCGAGCACCGCCTCGCGCGAGGCGGCGGCGACCATCCAAAGCGTGCATTTCACTTGCCTACCAGCAGGGATGCGCAGCCGCAGCTTGAACGCAAAAATCGGGTCAAGCACCGCGCCAAGGGTCTTGGACAGCGCTTGGCCGGTTACAAACGCCTGCGGGCTGCGGCGCGAATTTCCGATCCCGACAAAGCGCTCGCGATCGGTTTCATACTCAAGCTCGCCAACTTTCAACCCATCCCAGACCAGAAACTGAGCCGTCCAGACTTCAGGTTCCGAAGGAGACCGCCTGCGACGCGTGGCGATCAGCGTCTCAAGCTCCGGCACATACTCCGTTTCAACAAACATCTTTGAGAATGCCGGATGGGCATTGTCGGCAGCGCGCGGCGCAAGGACCAATTCGGCATAAGAAGTCAGCTCGACATCCCTTGCTGACGACGAACGGTTGGTGATGGTCACACGGCGCGCCTCAGCGTCGTCTTCGGGCGAAACCAGGCACTCCAGCGACGTGGTGAAGGAACCGTCCGTGCGGCCGATCTCGGCCTTGTCCTCGCTGAACGAAGCTTGGTAGAAATCCGGCTTGCGCCCAAGCGGCATGAAGCCCGCCGACCATTTCTGTTCGGTTCTGGCATCGCGCACGTAAAAGAAACTGCCCCAGTCGTCGCTCACACTGTCTTCGCGCCAGCGGGTAAGCGCGATGTCGTTCCATGTGCTGTAACCCCCGCCTGCCGCGTTCAGCATGACGCTGTAGCTGCCGTTTGACATCAGGTGGGTCACCGGTGTGCCCAACTCTGCGAAGCCAACGCGCCGGACCGTCGGCGCAAGCGGTCCGGCGGCGGCGTTGCCAGCGGACGTTTCCGCGCGTGCAAGCATGATCGGCACATCGCGCGGCGCGCGCTCCTGCAGCAAAAGCTCGGTCGCGCGGACAATCGGCTCGGCGTGGAACCGGTCCCGCATCTGGCCGTCTTTCACGGTGTTGAGTATCGCAGTGATCGTCATGCCCTGATGATGGGCAAAATAGGCCCGCACAATGGCTGCCGTCTCGCCCATTTGCAGGCGCGAGGGTGTGAAGTCCAGCGCTTCGTAAAATCCATAAATGCCATCGGCGCCAAGGGCTGCAAGGCGTTCATAATTCCTGACGGCCATTTTTGGCGAAACCATCGATGCCAGCCCGGTAGCATAGGGCGCGATCACGAGATTTTCCGACAGACCCCGCTTCAAGCCAAGGCCGGGAATGCCGAAGTTGGAATACTGATAGGTGAATTCAATATCACGGGCGTTGAAGGCAGATTCCGAAACACCCCAGGGAACCCCGTGGCTGTTTCCATAGTCGATCTGACGCCGCACGATGAGCCGTGTTGTCTGGTCAAGCAGGCTGCCGAACGGCGCGCGCATCACGAGTGATGGCATGAGATACTCGAACATCGAGCCGGACCACGAGACAAGCGCCGCCCCGCCCTTGACCGCCGTCACCGTCCTGCCCAGCCGGAACCAATGGCGGGTGCGAAGGTCGCCCTTGGCGATGGCAAAGAAGCTGCCAAGCCGCGCCTCGGACGCCAGCATGTCGTAACAGCTTTCGTCCCGCATCGCCTCTGGAACGCGGAACCCGATGGAAAAGAGCAGGCGTTGGGGATCAAGCAGAAATCCGAACTCCATTCGATCGGCAAGCGAGCGCGATTCGTGCGCCAGTTCTTCCAACCGCTCGCGCTGTTTGAGCAGCGCTTCATGGCCTATCGAACCATCACGGAAATGGCTTTCAATTGTCTGCTGCAGAGTCTCGGCCCACGCAGGCAATTGCCGCCCTGCCGGCGAAGCCAGCGCGGTGTCGAACTCTTTCACCGCATCGAGAATTCCATTTGCCTGAACGGCAAATTCAATCAGCCGCATCGGCAACAGCTCGGGCGTCTGCCTGGCGTTGTTGATCCTGTCACGCAATGCGGCAAGCTTTGTTTCAATACCTTTGCGCATGGCCCGCAAATTGCGGCGGTCATCCGGAATGGCAGCCAGACCGTCTGCCAGAATATCAACAACGTCACTCAAGCCGTCGAGCTTTGACAGATTGTCTGGCGGCTCGCTTTTCCATTGGTCGCAATAGTTCGCCAGTGCAATGAAATGCCCGGCAAGATTGCCGCTGTCGACAGTCGAGACATACTTTGGCTCAAGCGGCAGAAGCGTCTGCGTGTCGTACCAATTATAGAGATGCCCCCTGTAGGCCTCCATGCGCCGCACGGTGTCGATGGTCTTCTCCAAACGCGAGACCGCATCGCCAAGCCCAAGCCAGCCAAACTCCTTGGCGCTGGCGACGGCGAGAAGGTAAAGGCCGATGTTGGTAGGCGACGTCCGGTGCGCGATTCTCGGATCGGGATCTTCCTGGAAATTGTCCGGCGGAAGCATCGAATCTTCGCTGGTGACAAATGTCTCGAAAAACCGCCAGGTCTTGCGCGCCACGCGGCGCAGCGCCTTGATGTCTTGCGGAGCAATTGTTTCAGCGTCCACCAGCTTGGGACGCTGACTGAGCCAATGGGCGCAAGCGGGCGCCAGGAGCCAAGCCAGGGCAAAGGGTGTGATCGCAATTGACGTGGCGTCCGCTCGCAATACGGCAATGGCAAGAGCAATGAGGCCGAGCAGAATGCTGCCGGTCATCATCCGGAACAGAACGCCTATTCCTGGCGTCGGGCTGGAAGCGGCTTGCGCTGCGGTTGTCCATTCGAGCATGTTCTTGCCGCTGATCTTCAGCCGGTAGATTGTGCGCAACACCGCGTCGCCCATCAGCCAAGCCTGATGGCCAAGGAACACCAAGGTGGCAAGCGCATAGGCCAGCGCATGGCCGAAATCGTCCAGATTCGCCCGGACCTGACTGTCGATGGTTACACCTTTGCGTTTCGGCACTGATCCGAGAACGGAGGGTAGAAAGACAGGAAACGCACCGATCAATGCCATCGCCATCGTCCAGCGGACGGCAGTTTCTGCGGGCAGCAGAAGCCAGCCAAGCATAAAGCTCAAGACAAGCGCGATAGGCGTTAACGACCGCCTCAGATTATCCGCCATCTTCCAGACGCCCAACGCCGGAATGGCCGCCGTTGAAACGCCCTTCGTTCCAAACCATTGCGAGCCGAGCCAAGGCAGCAGTTGCCAGTCGCCACGAACCCAGCGGTGCTGGCGGGACGCTGCAACGGTGTAACGGTCCGGGTATTCCTCGACAACTTCGATGTCCGTGACCAGAGCGGAGCGCGCAAAAACGCCTTCAAACAGATCGTGGCTCAGCATCGCGTTCTCAGGGATTTTGCCCTTGATCGCAGCTTCAAATGCCTCAATGTCGTAGATGCCTTTGCCGGCGAATGACCCCTCTCCAAACAGGTCCTGATAGACATCCGACACGGCGAACACATAAGGATCAGTCCCGCGCGGCGTGGAAAATATGCGCTGGAACAAAGATCCATTGTGGCCAGTCGGCAAGGAAGGCGTGACGCGGGGCTGCAACACGCCATAACCGCTCGTGACCCGCCCCAGATCAGCATCGAACACAGGCCGGTTGAGTGGATGCGCCAGCTTGCCGACGAGCCTGCGCGCGGCGTCTCGCGGCAGCTTTGTATCAGCATCAAGCGTCAGCACGAACCTGACCGCGTCCGGAATTTCGCCGCCAATTGTCGTGAAGCTTGTGTCTGCTGCACCCGTGAGCAGGCGGTTCAGCTCATGCAGTTTCCCGCGCTTGCGCTCCCAGCCCATCCACTTGTTTTCGAGGTCGTTCCATTTTCTGGAGCGGTGCAGCAAAAGGAAGCAATTGGTGTTGTGGTCTGCGTTAAGCCGGGCAATGCCAGCCAAGGCTTCGTTCAAAAGCTCATCGTCGCCGCCCCTTGTCTCGGTCGCGGAATCGGTCCAGTCGGTGACAAGCGCAAAGTAGAGCTCGCCGGCCGAATTGGAGAGATAATGCACCTCCAGCCGGTCGATCATTTCAGCAATGTCGTCGCGTGATGTCAAAAGTGTTGGAACCGCAACGAGGGTCCGATAATGCGCCGGCACGCCATCGCGCAAGGCCAGACCTGGAATGACCGAGGCCTCCAACATTCGCGTCACGGCGAAATTCACCAGCGAAAGTGCAGTCTCAACAAGCGGCAGAAGCGCTGCAACGGCGAGTGCGATAAGAAGCACGGTTGAGGTTTCAACTGCAAAAACTTTGCTGAACAACGCCCAGAACACTGCCAGCGTCACCAAAATGATCGCGCCGCCATAACCAGCCAGTCCCAGCGACTTCAGTGTTGTTCTGACGCGCCGAAGCAGTGGCGGCTTGAAATTCAACTGCTGTTCAAATTCTGCGCGCCCCGCGCCAATGAGAAAATAACCCGGATCCCGCTGCGCCGAACCGCCGTTTCCGGCAGCGTTTGCGGCTTTGGCCAACGCCGTGCGCGCAACGTCAAGTTCATCCGAGGCGGAACCGCGCGAAAGCTCTTCAACGGCGGTGCGGTAGAGAGTCCTGCTTGGAAAATCCATCTCGCCGAAATCAGACTTGTCCCGCAGCTCGCGGTCGACAAGGCTCACCTCGTCAAACCAGTTCTCCCAGTTGACGTCCGACACGTAACGCATGCTGGTGATGATGTTGCGGACGGTCACATTGGCAGAACTCTGACGATGATGCTCATCAGTGACGGTAGACTCGAGTGAGTGGCCTTGCATTTCAACGCGGCGTTTGAGCCATTCCAGCGAATGGGCGGCCAAACCGTCCTGATCGCGCAGCCTGTGGATGAGCTGGACAGCAAATGCGTTGGAAAGATCCTTGCCTTCCAGCTGCCGGTACTGCTCCTCTGCTGCGGCCGGGATGGCTTGCGGCTGCAAGACCATGTCTGCAAGCCTGTCCGCCTGTTCGCGGGCGCGCCGGGCGGCCGTTATCCGCACCGATATCCGGCGAAGATTCTCGATCAGGATCAGCCGCAAACTGATCGCTACCGCCCATAGCTCGCCAATGGTAAGCGGCTGCACCTGCTGATACTCATTGACGAAATCGCTCAGCAGTGCGGGATTGAAGGCGCTGTCCGTGTGCGCCACATGGGCCCAGACCAAGCCGAAAATCCGTGGATGTCCGGCAAGGGGACCGGTGCCAAGTTTCGGCAACTGGCTATAGTAGCCTGGAGGCAAATCGGCTCTGGTCTGGCGTATCTGCTCTTCGACGAGATGATAGTTGTCGATCAGCCATTCGGCAGCAGGTGTTATCGGCTTGCCCTCACCGATTGCCACGGTGATTTCCCGGACGCATTTCAGCAACTCGGCAGCGTTGTCGTTCAGGCGGTTGATAATGGAGTGGACCCGCTGCGGATTATCGGTCACCGTCTGCGATTCAGCCAGTGTGCGGGCGTGCTGCTTTGAGCGTTCGGGACCGAATATTTCCGCGCTGATAGGCTGGCTGTCGTCCCACTGCGCCTTTGGCCGGTCAATTTGCTGCATAAGCTTTTGAAACATGGACAGCGGCTTTCCCTTCAAGTGGAAACTGATGAGGCCGCAAATCCAGTCGCGCCTATGGACGAGGGTTTCCCAGCTCAATCCGATTAACGGTTGAGCGCGCTATTGGTTCCGGCAACCAGGAAAGCCGCCTCCTGAATCTGCGTTTGCGGGTTCAACAGTCTGCCAGACGGCGGCACGTGCTTTCGTCCTGCCCGATCAAGCGAAAACCGGCGCACCAGGTAAATTGGCGCGCCGGGCCATACAAGTATGAATTGCAATCATCAGATGACGCGGCGGGTTCGTTCGATCTCAGCTTCTTTGTCCGCCATGGACTCTTCGGCTGTTTCAAACTTGGTCCATCCGCTGTTGCGGTACTCGGTGCCGAGTTCAGTCGGATCAAGCGGGCGATGCTCATCAAGGATTGAATGGACCTGATCAAGTTGACCGTCACCTGATCGCACGGAAAGCAGCGTGCCGCCGCGGCGAACGGCTTCAGAGTAGACCTGCGCATGCTCGTCATCAAGACCGGAACTGACCAGCGATCCCACTATTCCGCCCGTCGCACCACCTGCAACAGCGCCAACGGCGGTGCTCACGAGCCAGCCGGCGGCGACAACCGGTCCGACACCGGGAATAGCCATAAGTCCAAGGCCAGTCAGCAGGCCAGCTGCACCACCGACTGCCGCGCCGATGCCCGCTCCGGTTCCAGCTTCTGAAACGCCGTCGTCATTTGCAGGGCGTTCGTCATTTTTGTTGTTGGCAATCATGCTGATCTCGGACGAGTGGATGCCCGCCGCTTCAAGCGCTCTGACAGCGCGCTTTGCCTGATCGTAATTGTCGAAAACTTTGGTAATGGTTTGCATTTTTCGTGCCTTTCATAAGATTGAAGTGATGGAATTTACTGCGCGACGACGTTGCCCTTGAAATCAACGGCGACATTCACTGACTTGCCGTCTTTCATGGCAGTGCCACGCCAAATGCCCTTGTCGTCTTTCGCCAATGCCGTCGGAGCGATCATTCCGGCTGCCACAATGCGGTCACCGGCTTGGCCTTCTGTAAAGCTGTTTGCACCCTCGAGCGGCGCGCCTTCATCCACCGCAGCGGTGGCGAAAACATCAGCCTTGCAATTTTCCTGGAACATCGCCTCATTCAGCATCGTGCCCTCGGCCAACGGCTTCTCCGAAAGCCTCAGCCACGCCGCATAGCGGTCGCCCTCGCTCCCGTTAAGCATTCCATCGCCATTTGTGTCAGCTTGTTTCCACATTGCAGAACAGTCAGCATCCGTCATGGCGAACGCAGGCGCGCTGATGAATAGGCAAGCGGCCGCGGTGAGAAGTAACTTCTTCATGAGGTTCATCCTTGTCATTGGTTCGTTGATCGCAGCATTGTGCGGCTCAGCAGAACAACGCCGCTGACGGCACACGGTTCCACCTGCATTTTGAGGGATCCACAACTCGAAGCGCGAGTTTGACGCGGTTCACTGTCAACCATTGGATCGCGCAAGTTTGAAAACCGCAAGGCAAGTGCTGCTCTTCAGCCAAGTCGCCAATTGCAGTGCTTGTCATCTGGACCACAGCGCAGCGCAATTTGTCCGTAGCGACAGCACTGGATATGTTCAACTCAGGTACACCGCTTGGCCCGGTAGAGCAGACGGCAAGCTATGGAACAATGCGCTTGAGCTGAAACTGCGGAAATCAGCCAAATCATGTATGAAATTGATATCTTTTTGGATCTTCAAAAGTTGACAGCTGTCAACTATTGCGGGCGCGCCTGCTTATCCCGGAACTCATTCGATGGTCTCAACAGGCCGACCCCATCATTTCAATAGCCGGCGTCACGTTTGACTTGACCATCGCCACCTTGACGGACACTGCGCGCCAGATTGGCCATTGCGTTGCTGAACAGTGTCACGTCGTTGCCGACTGCCACGAACGTGCAGCCAAGCGACAGGTAGCGTTGCACCAGAGATTGGTCTGAGGTCAGAATCCCGGCAGCCTTGCTGCAGGCGATGATGCGCAAGATCGCGTCCTCGACCGCTGCCTGCACCTCCGGCGCGCCGGGCCTGCCGAGGTAACCCATATCGGCGGCAAGATCGGCCGGGCCGATAAACACACCATCGACGCCCTCGGTATTGGCAATGTCCTCGAGCGCCGCCAGACCCGCGCGGCTTTCGATTTGCAGGAGGAGGCAGACCTGTTCGTTTGCCGTTTGCAGATAGTCAGGAATGGCATTGAACCTCGACGCCCGTGCCAACGCAGCGCCGACGCCGCGCATTCCGCGTGGCGGATAGAGCATCGCTCTTACCAGTTCCTCGGCTTGCGCACCGCTTTCCACCATCGGGACCAGAATGGTCTGCGCCCCGATATCGAGAACCTGCTTGATCATCCAGCTCTCGCCGATTGGAAGACGCGCCACCGGATGCGACGGCGAGGCGGACAGGGCCTGAAGTTGAGCCAAAAGCAAAGGAATGTCATTGGGCGCATGCTCGCCGTCGAGCAGCAGCCAATCAAACCCGGCACCACCAGAAATTTCAGCGGTGTAGGCATTGGCCAGTGCCAGCCAGAAGCCGATCTGCGGCTTTCCGGCCTTCAGCGCGGCTTTGAATGGATTGACGGGAGCGGGCATTCTGGCCTCAAACAAATGTGCATGACACGGAGCCGAACGGACCGAAGTCTGCTTCGACAAGACTGCCGGACGGCGCTTCGACGGGACGGATAAACGAGCCTGACAGCACGACATCCCCGGCGTTGATCGAACCGCCGTAGACTTCAAGACGGTTTGCCAGCCACGCGATGCCCATGGCCGGATCGTTCAGCACCCCGGCGCCAAGGCCGGTTTCCTCGACCTCGCCATTGCGCGATACGATTGCGCCCACCCAGCGCAAATCCATTGCGCGTGGGTCGTGCTTCTGGCGGCCAAGCACGATGCCGGCATTGGCGGCATTGTCGGAAATGGTGTCGAAGATGGTGCGGGCTTTCTTGGTTTCCGGGTCCGTGCGCACAATGCGCGTATCAAGAATTTCGAGAGACGGCGCGACGTAATCCGTGGCTGCCAGCACCTGCTCTGTCGTACAATCCGGACCTGACAGGTCTGATTTCATCACGAACGCAATTTCGGCTTCGATGCGCGGCTGGATGAAGCGGTGCTTCGGGATCGCCTCGCCATCCTGGAAGAACATGTCATCAAGCAAAACGCCGGAATCCGGGATGTCAATGTTGAGCGCATATTGCATCGCCTTCGATGTCAGTCCGATTTTCCAGCCTTTGACGATGCGGCCACGCGCAATCTTGCGGCGCACCCATGCTGCCTGAATGGCATAAGCGTCGTCCATGGTGATTGACGGATGGGCAAGGCTGAGCAGGCCAATTTGCTTGCGGCAGCGTTCAGCGCTGTCCAGCGAGGCCGCCGCAACTTCGATGTCTTGGGGCGTCATTTGAGCACCTCGTCGACCACGGTATTGGACAATTTCCCGATGCCCTCGGCTTCCACCTCAACCACATCGCCGGGCTTCAGCCAGATCGGCGGATCAAACCGCGCACCTGCCCCTGTTGGCGTGCCGCAAACAATCGTGTCGCCAGGAGCCAGCGTCGCGAAGGTCGAGATGTAATTGATGATTTTGCGGAAGGAAAAAATCATCCTGCTGGTGCGGTCGTCTTGCCGAAGCTCCCTGTTTACGCGGGTGGTCAAACGGATATCCGCCAGCTGGCTTTCATGGACGAAAGGCACCAGCCATGGACCGATGGCACCGGAGCGGTCAAAATTTTTGCCTTGTGTGACGTTGAATTTGGCGTGGCGTACCCAGTCGCGAAGCGTGCCTTCGTTGCACAGCGAGAGCGCGGCGATGTGCGTGAGTGCATCGTTTTCGGGGATGCGCCGTCCGCCTTTGCCGATGATGATGACAATCTCGCCTTCGTAGTCGAACTGTGGCGATTCAGGCGGGCGGATGATCGCTTCTGCGTGCCCGACAAATGAGCGCGGAAAGCGGATGAACAGCGACATGTTGTTCGGCGCTTCCTGTCCGTCCTTGTATTCCTCATTACGGTCCAGAAAGTTGACGCCGACGCATATGATTTTTTCCGGATTTGGCACGGGAATATCAAAGGCCACCTCCTCCAGCCCAAAGTCCGTTGCGTGGCGCTGGCCTTCGTGGAACAGCTCCTTCAGCGCGTCAGCCTCGATCACATTGCGCACGGTCGGCCATTTGTTGCCAAGCCGCGCTGACAGATCGACAACCCCGCCCTCTTTGGCAAGGCCGTAGCCCGGCTTGCCATTGCGGATGAAGGAAAGGAGACGCAGCTGGGTCATGGGTTGTTCCGTTGCATGCGGGAGGCGATTTTGGTGATGGCGACAAAGGCGATTTCGGCATCAGCTTCTGCCATGGCAAACGAGCCGGCCTGAAAGCGGATGACGATGCGGCCATCGAGATTTGTCTGGGTCAGATAAATCCGGCCATCGGCGTTTATGGCGTTGACCAAATCGAGATTGTGCCCGTCAAGGTCCATCACACCTTTTGGCTCGTGCCGGAACGAGAACAGCGACAGCATTGGCTGGCTGGCAACGCGGAAATCCGGAGTGGCGGCCAGTCGGCCGGCAAGTTTCTGCGACCAGCGAACATGGTTGCGGATCATGGACCTTAATCCGTCGAGACCGTAGGCCCGCAACAGGAACCAGATTTTCAGTGCGCGGAATCGGCGGCCAAGCGGCACTGACCACTCCGAATAATTGATGATGCCGTCGGTGCCGTGGGTTTTCAGATATTCGGGCTTGATGGCGAGCGTGCGCACCAGATCATCCGGATCGCGGATGAAATGGGCGGCACAGTCAAACTGTGCGCCAAGCCATTTGTGGGGGTTGAAGACGATGGAATCGACCTTCTCAATACCGCACCAATAGTGCCTGAATTCCGCGCAGATCATTGCCGAGCCCGCCCAAGCCGCGTCAACATGTACGAACAACCCATGCTTTGCCGCCACCGCGCAAACAGCGGCAATGTCGTCGGTCGCGCCGACGCTGGTGCCACCGACACAGGCGATGATGCCCGCAGGCAAGTATCCGGCCGCCTTGTCAGCGGTGATCACGGCCTCCAGTGCGGCAACATCCATGCCACGCAACTCGCCTTGGACGGCGATACGCACCAGATTGTCTGCGCCAATGCCTGACACCCAGATAGCGCGGTCAATCGATGTGTGCACCTGACCGGAGCAATAGACGCGCAGCGTCTTTTGCCCTGCCAAACCTTGGCTGTTGCCGCGCCATGCAAGCGCCCGTTCGCGCATCACCAGCACGGCGGCCAGTGTTGCAGATGAGGCGGAATCCTGAATGACGCCGGCGAAGCCTTCCGGCAATCCGATGGCTTGGCGCAGCCAGTCTAGCACGCGGGTTTCAAGCTCCGTCGCGGCTGGCGAGGTCTGCCAGAGCATGCACTGCGCGGCCATCGCATTGACCAGATGTTCGGCAACCACGGAAGCAGGCGCGGCGTTGGCTGGAAAGTAAGCAAAGAAGCGCGGATGCTGCCAATGGGTCATGCCCGGAACGATGGTGCGCTCAAAATCCGCGAAGATCGCATCCATCGGCTCGGCAGATTCCGGCGGCGTAGCGGGCACGGCGTTGAAAATTTCACCCGGCTTCACACTGGCCCTCACAGGCCGCTCACCAAGCGAGGCGCGGTAATCGACGCCCCAGTCAGCGGCCTTGCGGGCCCAAGTGCGAAACTCGTTCTCGTTCATTTTAAATGTCCTTATGGCGCAACAATCGGCTGTGCTTTCAGTATCGCGTCTGCAGTCTCGACGCCATCAAACAGGCTGCCTTCTTCGAACCAGCTCTTGGGCGCAGGGGCGCCCCAGAGCGTCTGGCGTTGCGGGTCTTTGAGGTCCCATTTGATCGGATCGAGGTCCGGATCGACGGTCTGGTAATCTGAACAGTAGATTTCGATGCGATGGCCATCCGGGTCGCGGATGTAGAGGAAAAAGGCGTTGGAAATGCCATGCCGGCCCGGACCGCGCTCAATGTTCTTGAGGTAACCGGTGGTGGACATCAGGTCGAGTAGATCGATTATATTGAGCGGTGTCGGCACCCAGAACGCGACGTGATGCAGCCGCGGGCCGTGGCCGTTGGTGAAGGCCATGTCATGCACGCCGCCCTTGCGGTGCATCCATGCGGCCCACAGTTTCTTGCTCTCGTCATCTTCGGTGTATTCGGTGACGCGGAAGCCCATGGAATTGTAGAACTCCACGGATGCATCGACGCTTTGCGTAAAGCAATTGAAGTGGTCAATGCGCAGCGGCTTGACGCCCCGATAGAGCTTGTACTGCTGGTGGATGGGCGAAAGCTTGTCGATTGACGCATAGAATTCGAGTGGAATGCCCTGATGGTCTGACGTAAGGAGTGTGCGCCCTTGGTATGGGCGCTTTACCCATTCTGCCTTGCGCCCGCGTGCCTCAAACCAGCCCTTGGCGGCATCGAGGTCATCCTCGGAATAGACCTTGAAACCAAGCACCCGCACCAGCGGCTTGTCGCCCTTGGTCAGAATGATGCAATGATGGCCTCGCTCCTCCATGGCCCGAAGATAGATGCGTTTGTCGTCTTCGCCCGTGACTTGAAGGCCAAGTGTGTCCGCCCAAAAGGCCCTGCTCGCGGCGAGGTCTGTCACGACCAGCTCAACGTGGCTGAGGCGCACGACGTTGAAATCGGGATAGAGATTTGATGTTGGAACCGGCATTGTTCAGCCCCCCAGCTTCTGGATCGCGTGCGGCGCAGTGGCGAATGCAATGTTCTTGGTTTCCATGTAAAAATCGAACGAATGATCGCCGCCATCGCGGCCAATGCCGGAGTTTTTCACGCCGCCGAACGGCGTCGGCAAATGGCGGACGTTCTCGGAATTCACCCAGATCATTCCGGCCTCCAGCCCATCTGAGAAACGGAAGGCGCGGGTGACATCGCTGGTCCAGAGGTAGCCGGTCAGGCCGTATTGAACATCATTGGCCAGCGCCAGCGCCTCGGCTTCGTCCTTGAACGGAATGGCTGTCAGCACAGGTCCGAAAATTTCCTCTTGCGCGATGCGCATCTGGTTGTTGGCACCGGTGAAGAGCGTCGGCGAGACATAGCAGCCGCCTCCGGGGCCATCGAACTTGTTGCCACCAGCCGCGACAATCGCGCCCTCGCTTTTGCCGATTTCTATGTATTCCAAGACTTTCTTTTCGTGCACCGGATGGATCAACGGGCCGACAACTGTTGCAGGATCAAGCGGATGGCCAACCTTGATGCGTTTGGCCTTCTCCGCGACCATGGCGGTGAATTTCTCGTAGATCGATGCCTCTACCAAAAGGCGAGACGAAGAGGTGCAGCGTTCGCCGTTGAGCGAGTAGATCATGAAGACGGCGGCATCGGCGGCGCGTTCGAGATCGGCGTCGGCAAACACGACGCACGGGTTTTTGCCACCAAGTTCGAAGTGGACGCGCTTCAATGTTGCCGCCCCCTGGCGCATGATCATCGAACCGGTACGGCTTTCACCGACGAAGCCGATGGCCTTGATATCCGGATGTTCGGTGAGCGCCTTGCCTGCCTCTTCGCCAAGCCCGTTGATCAGGTTCCAGACGCCCTTCGGCAGCCCGGCTTCCTCGGCGATCTCAACCAAGAGCCGCGCCGTTAATGGCGAGAATTCGGCAGGCTTGTGCACAATGGTACAGCCTGCCGCCAGTGCCGGAGCGATCTTCCAAGTGGACAGCATGAACGGCGTGTTCCATGGCGTTATCACACCAACCGGGCCAATCGGCACCCGCGTGGTCATGTTGACCTGGCCCTCCGTGCGCAGTGTTTCACCATCGCGGGCTTGCGGCGCAAGATCGGCGAAATAGCGGAAATTTTCCGCCCCGCGCAGTGCGGCTTTGGCCATGAATTTCAGCGATTGGCCGGTGTCCATGCACTCGACGAACGCAAGCTCTTCGGCGCGGGCAGCGATGGCATCGGCGATCTGGTGCAAAAGCCTTTTGCGCGCTGTGCCCGGCATTGCCGCCCAATCCTTGAAGGCAGCCTTGGCAGCCTTGGCCGCGCGGTCGATGTCTTCCGCTTTGCCTCGCGCGACACGGGCCATGGGTTTCAGATCAATGGGCGAAATGATCTCGAACGTGGACCCGTCGGCGGCGGGCACAGCTTCGCCGCCGATCTGATTCAAGACGCCATGGTCGCGGAACCGCTTGAGATACAGGTTCGCTTTTGCAATGTTGGCTTCAAGTTGCGACATGGTTGCTCCCGTCAGGATCCGCGCAGCCGCGCGTGGATGGCATTTTTCTTCCAGCTCAATGCCGGATCGTTTTCGACAAGGTCAACTGAAAGAGCAAAGTGAGGCGTCGCAAACAGCGGCGCGAGCATTTGCGAAAGTGTCGAATGCAATGTCTCTCCGACGCGCTTCTTTTCCTCAAGCGTACGCCCTGCCCCGATGCGAACAAGCACGGCGAGAAACGCATTCTCCCGCGCTTCGTCTGCAATCGCATAATGATCGCAACGAAGCGCCCGCACACGCACGGCGCCAAGCTCGAACAGGCCGGTGTCCATCATTGTGGCCTTGGCCGCCTTGCACAGCTCGGCGATATCAACCGTGGCCTCCAGATTGGCTGAATATTCCATCGTCAGATGCGGCAACGCTCTCTCCCCAACCGTTATTTGATTAACATGTTAAATATAAGCGGTTCTGTCAAGCCGATTTTGCCGTTTGCGATGAGAATCGGAATCTGGAATAAGCGGCCCATGGTTACAGGATCAGATCCCCTCGTTGGCGACAATTCCAACAACGCGCCTGTTGATGGCGTGCAGCCACGACTGACGCGCCGCTCACTGCCAATTGCTCTGCTTCGTGCGCGTGAATCCGTGATGGCCAAGTTCCGCCCGATGCTTGCCAGACATGACATGAACGAACAGCAATGGCGCGTCATCCGCATTCTTGGCGAGGCCGGAGAGTTGGACGCAACGGAACTGGCGGACCGGGCGCTGGTGCTGGCCCCGAGCCTGACCCGCATGATCAAATCGCTGAAAACCCGCAAGTTGATCACGCTGCGCAAAGACAAGGAGGACGGCCGCCGGACGCTGATTTCAATCACGCCAGCAGCACGGAAGCTGATCGCAGAAATTTCTCCGGAAAGCATGCAGATCTACCGCGATCTCGAAAAGTCCTTCGGCAAGGACGAAATGGAACGGCTGCTTGATCTGCTCGAGGCTGTATCGAAGCTTTAGCATTAGCTTGTCAGGAACGCCTTCAGGCTGAATCCGGACTGTCCGGCCTGTTCACGGGTCAGCACCTTGCCGCTGTCCAGAAGCTTGCGTGACATGGCAAAAGTAACCGGATCATTGAAACAATCCGCAGCAAGGAACGCTCCGTCACGGAAATAAAGATGCGCCCGCGTCGAGCCGGTGCCGGATTGAACCAGAATATCATCATAGCCCGTATTCAAGCCGGCAATTTGCAGCTTCATGTCAAACTGGTCCGACCAGAACCACGGTGTGGAGCGGTAGACGAGTTCTTGTCCGGTAATATTTGCGGCGGCAACGGCACCTTGGTCATTGGCATTTTGGACCGACTCAAGGCGGATGTGACCGCCTTCATAGGGAAAGCTGGCGCAGTCACCGACAGCATAGACGCAAGGGTCGGAGGTGCGCATGCAGCTATCAACGACAACACCGTTGCCGATTGAAAGCCCGGCGTTCTCGGCGACGTGTGTGTTGGGCGAAATGCCGATGCCCACCACCACAAAGTCCGCAGGAACTGTCTCGCCGCCCTCAAGTTCAACGCCGACCGCTGATCCGTTGCTGCCGGCAATCCGGTCAATATGCACACCCTCGCGAATTGTCACGCCGTGGCCCTGATGCAGGGCGCGCAAATGGTCCGAGGTTTGGCGGGCAGCCACACGTTTGACGATGCGGTCGGCCGCTTCCAACACCGTCACCTGCACGCCTTTCTTGGCCGCCTCTGATGCCGCCTCAAGCCCGATATAGCCGCCACCGATAACCACCAGACGTCTGCCTTCGACCATCTCGTGCTTGAGCCGATCCGCATCGCCCAGATCGCGCATGGTATGAACGCCCTTGAGCGCACCGCCCCTGTCCGCCGGAAATTGGCGGGGCGACGCGCCGGTTGCCAGCACGAGTGCGTCGTAGGACAGGTTCTGGCCGGACGAGAGCGAGACTGTCTGGGCCGCGCGGTCAATCGTTGTGGCAGTCATACCGCGCAGCAAATTGATACTGTTTTCGGCAAACCAGCTTGCAGGTCGCAAAGCGATAGTCTCAAGCGCCGCCTTGCCGGACAGGTAAGCCTTGGAGAGAACCGGGCGCTGGTATGGATGGGCATCCTCTGCGCTGACGACGGTGATTTGGGCCAATGGATCTAGCGCGCGCAACCTGGCGGCAGCGGCAATGCCGCCGTGGCTTGCTCCAACAATGACCGTATGGCGCGCCATCAAATCAGCCTTGAGGAACGATGAGTACGAGGCCATCCAGCGCCGGAGAGACGATGACCTGGCAGCTCAAGCGGCTGAACTCCGTCTTCGGGGCTTCCGTGATTTCAAGCATCGCATCCTCAATGTCGCCTGGCTTTCCTGCGCGGTCGGTCCAGTCTTCATCGACATAGACATGACACGTTGCGCAAGAAAGGCACCCGCCGCATTCGCCGACAACGCCGGCGACATTGTTGGCCACTGCGGCGTTCATCAGGTTCATTCCGTCAGCAACTTCGGCGCTGATTATCGAACCGTTCGCCAGGTTCCAGGTGATCTTGGCCATCATGTTTGTTCCGAATCTGTCAGATGTAATGGATGTAGAAGTCGCGCAGCGCGTCGCCTTCCAGCTGGGATGTCTTTTCGATTTCGTCGCGCTTGATGAAGACATGATTTTCACAAAGCAGCCGACCGACGGCCTCCATCAGGGCGCCATCTGCCTCCAGCGCATCGAGTGCGCCGCCCAGCGTTTCAGTAACGCCATCAACGGCTTCGTGTTCGGTCAGGCAATTGGCTGTTTCCATCGGTGGCAGCGGATATTTGTTGACGAAACCCAGCCGCGCCGCCTGCAGCGTCGTCGCCACCAGCGTATAGGGATTGGACGCGCCATCGCCCATCCGGTGCTCGATGCGCGCCTTGGGACCGCGTTCGGCGGAGATCCGCGTGGTGACGCCGCGATGGTCACCGCCCCAGTTGCGCCAGTAGCCGGACAGCGATGATGGTTTGAGGCGCTGGTAGGAGTTGACCGTCGGCGCAACCAGCGCTGCCATCGCCTGATGATGGTGCATGAGCCCGGCAATGCAGCCCTGCGCCACCGGGCTCAGACTATCCGGTTCGCCAACCGCATTGTTGCCGTGCTCGTCCTTGAATGAGAAGTTCACGTGCAGCCCGCTGCCACCTTTGGACAGGATGGGTTTGGGCATGAATGTCAGCACAATTCCGAATTCCAACGCCGTTTCCCGTGCCAATTGGCGGAACAGGAAAATGTCATCCACGGCCTTCAGGGCACGGTCATAGGTCAGCGTAAACTCGTATTGCGGCGTGTCAAACTCGGAGGTCATGGAGTCGATGGCAAAGCCGAGCGCCGTGGCCCGCTCCCATATCTCGTCCATGAACCCGCGCGGATCAGCAAATGGGCCGGTGGCGTAGACATAGCCTTTGGGCGTCTCATATGGCACGAGCTTGCCGTCATCGTCGTGCTGGAAGGCGAAGCACTCCAGCTCCAGCCCGATCATCGGGTCAAATCCAATCGTATTCCAATCGCTGATCGCCTTCTTCAGCGCCTGACGCCCGCACGCGCCGAACGGCTGGCCTTCTTCATAGAGATCACCGACGACGATCCTGGTGTTGTCTTCCCAGCCGTCGCGCACATCCGCGCCAAGGTAGCGCACTTCCAAGTCTGGCAGGCCTTCCAGAACCTTGGAGCCCGGCGACGGGATGAGATCCCTGTCGTAGGTCACTCCAAAGGTGCTCTGGCAAACGCGCGTGCTGTTCGTGCCAATTTTTGAGGCGGGCAGATACTTTCCGCGCGCCAGATTCAAATGGTCACAGAACAAGACCCGCAATCGTTCGTTGGACATCGCTACCCCTCCCACAGTCTATTCAATTCAGCTCAATCTTGACCGGCATGCTCTTGATGCCGCCGACAAAATTGGAGCGCAGATAATGCTGTTCGCCGGTCTGCTTGATCGATTTGACCCGCTTGGCGAATTCCTGAAACAACAGCCGGATTTCAAGTCGTGCCAGCCACATGCCGAGGCACACATGCGCCCCGCCCTGCCCGAAAGCCACGTGCCGGTTTGGCGAGCGGCGGAAATCCACCTTGAATGGATTGTCGAACACCGCTTCATCTCGGTTCCCGGACACAAACCACAAAAGCACCTTGTCGCCCTCGCGCAGTGTTTTGCCATGCAGCTCGTGATCGCGCGTCACCGTGCGGCGGAAATACATGGCAGGCGACGCCCAGCGGATCACTTCGTCCGGCATGGTGTCCCAGATGGTTTCATCATTGCCCTGAAGGTCTTCCAGCAATCCCGGCTGGTTGGCGAGCGCCTGCAATCCGGCTGCGATCGAATAGCGCGTCGTGTCGTTGCCCGCCGCCACCAGTAGGCAGAAGAAATTGCGGAACTCTTCCTCGGAAATCACATTGCCTAGGGAATCCGGCTGCATGATCAGATTGAGCACGCCTGTCGTGTCGCCCTTGCGCCGCTTGTCTGCCATCAGCTTCTTTGCGTAGTCGAAAAGGTCCGCGCCAGCCGGCGAGCGGAACGGCATCAGCCGGTAGGCATCCGTGTCAGCCTTGTCGAGCACATGGTCGGTGAAGTCGGAATCCGTGTTTGCGATGAGCGCGTCGCCCTTTTCGACCAGCCAGTTCAAATCCTCGTCCGGCGTGCCCATGATCTGCCCAAGCATCCGCATCGGCAATTGCCGCGCCAGACTTTTGACCGCATCGAATTCGCCAAGCGGTAGAACGTCGTCGAGTATCTCGTCGCATAGCTGGCGGATTTGCGTTTCAAACAGCGCGACGACCGGCTTGGAAAATGCCTTGGCAACCAGAATGCGCATGCGGGTATGGTCTGGCGGATCGGTTTCCTGAAAGGTCCGCCGCGCCAGATATTCCTCGTAGGTCTGGTCTTCCATGCGAATGCCGTGCGCCGAGGAATAGAGCGCATTGTTGCGGTTGCACTCGTGGATGTCTTCGTTGCGCGTGATCGACCAGAAGCCCTGTCCCGCCGGATAGTCGCACCAGGCAACCGGTTCCTCGCTTCTCAGCCGTGCAAACGTGTTGTGCGGCGCACCGGACACGAACGCATCGTGGCTCGAGAGATCGGCGTGGCCGTCGTCATTGGGAACCCAGACCGTCACGAACTTTCTCCTCAAAAACTTCGTTGCAAAATGTAGAACACATGTTAAATATATTTACAAGCCTCATTTGCACACATATAAAATATTCCTGCATGCACAATTGGAGAAAGTCATGAAACGACGCATTGGAATTCTGCTGACCTGCGTCGACGATTCGGAATTCGCCAAGCGCTTCCCGGACGACGGCGAAAAGTTCCGCCGTCTGTTGCAGCCGCTGCGGCCGGAATGGAAATTTGTGACGGTGCCGGTCAAGGATGGTGTGTTTCCTGAACAAGCCAGTGATTTTGACGGCTATATTATCACCGGCAGTCCGGTTTCGGTGAATGCAAATTCCAAATGGATCAAGCAGCTGTTTGGCTTCATCCGCGAGCTGGACGCCAAGAAAGTTCCGACGTTCGGCGCCTGCTTCGGACATCAGGCTATTGCCATGGCGCTGGGTGGCACAGTCGAAAAATCAGATAAGGGTTGGGGACTGGGCACGGCCAAAACCGAGTTCGACAACTTCGCCCCTTGGATGGAGCCGCAACAGAAGAAGATGACGCTGTTCGCGGCGCATGAGGACCAAGTGACGACGCTGCCGAAAGACGCCGTGGTTTTGGGTGGCAGCGAATTCTGTCCCTATGGGTCCTACCGCATCGGTTCGCACATTTTTACCACTGAATATCACCCTGAGATGACGCAGGAGTTTGTATCGGCGCTTTTGGATGAGCTTGAATCCGGGCTTGACGTTGAGACGATTGCCGCAAGTCGCCGATCCCTGAGCGCGCCGGCGGAAGGTCCGGCATTTGCACAGTGGATCGTTAATTTTCTCGATAAATCAGCTTGTTAGATGACGAGACTTTGACAGCATGGCGATGAGGTCCATGGCGGTCACACTGTCAAAGGTCACATGCTTGACCATGGCTTCCTCTGCACCCGTTACGTCCCGGTCCACAATCAGCGCGGCGATTTTGCTGTGCTCGATTGCTGACTGCGGAATGCTGCCCTTGTAGGCATAGCGGGCGCGATAGTAGGCGAGGAGCTTGCGGCCATTGGTGCGGATCATCTCCATCAAAAACGGATTGTGCGCGGCAAGGCCGACAGTTTTGTGGAAGGCCAGATTGTGCTGATAGTAGGCATTGGGCATGGTGTCAGCGAGCGTTGCCACATGGTGATCGCAAGCAGCGCAGGCGCGTTCCAGCGCGGCAGCGTCATCGACGGAAAGGCGGCGCGCAGCCAATGCCGCGGCGTGGCCCTCGAGCTTGGCATGGACTTCGAGAATGGCGAGGAATTCCTCCAGCGTCGGCTGAAACACTTCCGCCCCGCCACGGGCCTTGCGCCGCAAAATACCAACCGCATCAAGTTGCAGCAGCGCTTCGCGCACAGGCGTTCTGGAGAGGCCAAATTCGCTGACCAGCGCCTTCTCCTCCAGCACATCGCCGGGCGACAGCGTGCCGTCTTCGATGCGTTTGACGATGTGCTCAACGATCATGTCAGTTTGATTGCTCATGCTGCATCATATGTATTTTCAACATGCTTGTGAATATACATACTTTCCGGTCAGAGCTGTATCCACGCCGTTTTCAGGTCGGAAAACTTGTCCAGCGCATGCAGCGACTTGTCATGGCCATTGCCGGATTGACCGACGCCGCCGAGCGGCACCGTGTTGTCCGACCCGCCGTAGGTGTTCACATGCACCACCCCTGCGCGGATGTTGCGCACCATGCGGTGTGCCTTGGAAAGGTTTGACGTCCAAACCGCTGAAGCCAATCCATAGACTGTAGAATTGGCAATCCGCACCGCATCCGCCTCGTCCTTGAACTTCATCACGCCCAGCACCGGTCCGAACACTTCCTCTTGAGCCAGATGCATCTTCGGCTCAATGCCGGAAAAGACGGTCGGCGACATGTAGAAACCACCGGTCTCCTCAAGAATGCGCTTGCCGCCGGTCTGCAAAAATCCGACTTCCACTTCGGCGCGATGGACGAATTCCAGATCTTTTTCCAACTGGTCCAGACTGGTCACCGCACCGGCTTCGGTGCTGAGATCAAGCGGGTCGCCAACTTTGATCTTCGATGCGATGGAAGAAACCCTGGCCACAAACTCGTCATGGATGCTCTCTTCCACCAACAGCCGCGATCCTGCCACACACACCTGCCCGGAATTGCGGAAGATGCCATAGGCGGAAATCTTCGCGGCTTGGTCCAAGTCGGGCGCGTCGGCGAAGACAACGTTTGGAGACTTGCCGCCAAGTTCGAGATAGCAGCGCTTCATGTTTGAGCGGGCGGAATATTCCATCAGCTTGCGGCCGACAAAGCCGGACCCCGTGAACGCCATCACGTCGACATCCATGTGGAGGCCGAGCGCCTCACCGCAGACCGAGCCTTTGCCCGTGACGACATTCAATACTCCGTCCGGAAGCCCTGCTTCTGAACACAGTTCTGTCAAACGCAACAATGACAGCGAAGCGGCTTCGGCAGGTTTCAGCACCACAGAATTTCCAGCCGCAAGCGCTGGTGCAATTTTCCAGGAGCCGATCATCATCGGAAAATTCCACGGCACAATTGCCGCGACGACGCCAACAGGTTCGCGGTGGATCAGGCCGAGTATATTGGGCGCAGTCGGGGCGATTTCTCCATAAACCTTGTCGATGGCTTCAGCATAATAGCGGAACGTGCCCGCTGCACTGCCCGGCTCTGCCTTCAGCGCCATGGAAATTTCCGTACCATTGTCGCGTACGCCAAGCACCGCGAGTTCAACCGCATGCTTCTCGATCAGGTCGGCGATGCGGTGCATCACCCTTTTGCGTTCGGCAGGCGCCGCGCGCGACCAGACGCCGCTGTCGAATGCCTTGCGTGCGGCAGCAACTGCACGATCCGCGTCCGCCGCTGATGCGCGGGCGATACTGGTGAACACCTTGCCATCAATAGGCGAAATGACATCCAGTCTGCCTCCGTCTTCAGCCTTGGACCAAGCGCCGTCGATGAACAGGTCGCGCCCGGATACGGGCAGCACGCGCAGGCGATCGATTTCGGATTGACTCATTTTGTCCTCGTTTGAAATGGCAAGGGCGGCAGTCTCCCGCCGCCCTCGATAGCTCAATGTATCAAGTGTTGCGGCCGAGTTCGCTGAACTTGACCGGGTTGCGTCTTTCTAGGCTGCCTGCTGACAGGTAGCCGATGATTGCCGCGACAAGCACCAGCGACGGCAGCGCCACGCCGAGCGTGCCAGACGCGCCGGTGAGATCGCCAAACTTCGCGAAGATGTAGACAAACAGCAATGCGAGGATGGCACCGGTGATCATCGGCAATATCTTGGTGGCAAGCGCCGTTTCGCCCAAGTCGCTCTTGCCGAAGAACGACACCACGGCAAAGGACGTGATGCCCATCAGGCCGAGAATACCCAGCGTGCCGAGCTGCGTCAGCCAAGTGAACAGCTGCAGCACCGGATCCATGCCCATGATGGCAAAGAAGCCGACGACAACAACCGCAAGCACGGTCTGGATGATGGAGCCGACATGCGGGCTTTGGTAAGTGTCATGAGTCACGCCGACAGATGCCGGAAGAATGCCCTCGCGACCAGCCACATATTTGTAGCGCGCCACACCATTGTGGAAGGCCAGAACGCCGGCAAAGAGACTCGATACGAACAGGAAGCCCATGATCGTTGGAACCGGTCCGCCGACGTAACGACCGGCAAGTTCAAACAGGAACGTCGTCGGATCAGCCAGCGACTGCAATGTCGGAACCAGCTTGTCCACACCCGCGCCGTTGGCCATCAGCCAAGCGGTGACCATGTAGAACACGCCGATCAGAATTACCGAGAGATAAGTCGCCTTCGGCACCGTTGTGTGGGGATCGCGCGCTTCTTCGGAATAGATGGTTGTCGCTTCAAAGCCGATAAAGGCGGCGAAGCAGAACAGTATGCCGATGGCGGGTGAGCCGCTCATGATCTGGCTGATGCTGAATGGTGCCATTGAAAGGCCGCTGTCGCCGCCTTTGACGAAAATCGCCACGTCGACAATCAAAACGATGACATATTCAAGCAATACCAGCGCCATCAATATCTTGGCCGAAAGGTCCACCTGCCGATAACCCAGAACGGCGCAGAACGCGATGCCGACGAAGCTCCACACCCACCAGGGCAGATCGATTCCGATGGAGGCAAATGTCCCTGCCGACGCTGCGCCCAAAAGGCCGAGAATGCCGATCTGCATCGCGTTGTAGCTGAGGATGGCAATCAGCGCGGCGGCACCGCCGATTTTGCCGCCAAGGCCGCGCGCTGCAAATGCGTAGAAGCCGCCCGCGCTTGATATATGCCTTGCCATCGCAACGTAGCCGACTGCGAAGGCGATCAGGATGATTGTTGTGAGCAGAAATGATCCGGCAATGCCGGCACCGTTTCCGAGCAGCATGCTGATTGGCACACCGCCCGCCACTGCGGTCAGAGGCGCTGCCGCCGATATGACCAGAAATGTGACAGCGCCGACCCCGAGGCTGTTTTTGCGCAGCTGGTTTGCCCCCGCCGCATTTGTTGAATTTGCCATTGTACCCTCCAATTTGCAATTCGCCCCAACAGATCCCCTGTTTCATTATTTGAACCATCGGTGCAAATAGAGACTTGCAAAATTCCAAATGTGATGTCAAGTTATTTCACATGTTAAGCGACTAGGGAGTTCGACCTTGATGGGCACTGTCAGCAAAGCGCTTGGATTGATTGAGCTTTTGCGTGGAAGCGGCCATCCGCTCGGCCTGACCGAACTTGCCCGCCTTGCCGGGTTCGACAAGGCGACAACGCGCCGCCTGCTGTTGGAACTTGCCGCAAACGGCTATGTCGAGCAGGACGGAGAGTCGCGCGGCTATGCGCTTGGTCCTGCGTTGCAAATGCTTGGGCGCGCCCGGGAAAACCGATTTCCGCTGAACCGCGCCATTCAGCCAGCCGTCCGCTCCCTGTCTGAACTCACCGGCGAAACTGTCCATGCTACCGAATATTGCGCCGGGTCTCTCGCTTCAATCTTCACGGTCGAGTCGGGCAAGGCGAACCGGGTGATCCTCGAGCATGGCCAGAAGCTTCCCCTTCACGCCACAGCATCGGGCTACGCGTTTCTTGCCGCTTCTTCGGACGCATTCGTTGAAAGCGTTTGCCGCAGACAGTTTGAGGTTTACACGCCAACCACGCCAACGGACAGCAATGCATTGCTGGACATCGTGCGCGCAACGCGCGAGCGCGGCTACTCCATCTCCAACCAATCAATGGAAGAAGGCGTTTCGAGTGTCGCTGCAGCCATTCGCGGCGTTGGCGGCAAGCCTGTCGGAACAATGGCAATCGCCATGCCGGCGAGCCGTGTCACGCCTGATGTGATCCGTGAGTATGGCGAGCTGGTGCGCCAAAGCGCGGCCCAAGTCTCTGCGCGCCTCTTTGGCAAATCAACCGTCCAACCCTTCCGCAAGGCTTCTTGACACATGGCTGCTTCCACACCCCGCATTCTGCTGATCGGCACTGGTGATACCAAGTCCGATGAGCTCAATTTCATGAAGTCCTGCATTGAAGACGCAGGTGGCATTGCTGTGATGATGGACGTTTCCGTCCTCGGCAACCCGCAATATGTGCCGGACTATTCCAAGCATGACATCGCCGCTGCAGCGGGCACGACCATTGAAGGCATCATCAATTCCGGTGACGAAAACTCGGCCATGGCGTTGATGGCATCCGGCGCATCAAAACTTGCGCGCAAGCTTTATGATGACGGCAAGATGGATGGCACGATCATTCTTGGCGGTTCCATGGGTACGGATCTGGCGCTGGATGTCGCCGCCGCGCTGCCGCTCGGGGTGCCGAAATTTGTGGTGTCGACCATCTCCTTCTCGCACCTCATCCCGCCTGACCGCATCTCGACGGACTTGATGATGATCCTTTGGGCGGGTGGGCTTTATGGCCTCAACAGCATCTGCAAATCCGTGCTCAGCCAAGCCTGCGGCGCGGTCGTTGGGGCGGCGAAAGCCAGTGTCCGGCCGCAGACCGAACGTCCCATCATCGGCATGACCTCGCTCGGCAAGAGCTGCCTGAAATACATGGTGCCGATTAAACCGGCGCTGGAAGCGCGCGGCTATGAAGTGGCGGTCTTTCATACAACAGGCATGGGCGGGCGGGCATTTGAATCCGTTGCCTCACAGAACGGGTTCGCCGCAGTGATGGATTTTTCGTTGCAGGAAATCGTCAACCACGAGAACGGCGTGCTTGCCACTTCGTCCGGCTGGGACCGGTTGGAGAACGCAGCAAAACTTGGCATCCCGCAGATCGTCGCGCCGGGCGCGGTCGATATGGTGGATATCCAATCCTGGGCACCGCTGCCACAGCACTTTGCCGACCGGCCATACCATGCGCACAACCGGCTGATCGGCTCGATCACCACCGACCCTGAAGGACGCCGCCAGACGGCGCGCACCATTGGCCACAAGCTGGAACGGGCATGGGGTCCGGTCGCGTTCATCCTGCCTGCAGGTGGCATTGAAGAATGGGATCAGGAGGGCGAGCCGCTGCATGATCCCGAAGGTTTGCGCGCTTTCAGCGAAGCGATGCGGCTGGCCATCAAACCGCCCGTCGAGTTCCACGAAATTCCGGACCATATCAACAGCCCGGCGTTTGCAACCAAGGCGCTTGAGGTCTTTGACGCGTGGGTCGCGGATGGCATCATACCGGCAGGCGTCAAATGACTTTGCAGAAAGCGCTGATCCTCGACTTCGGCGGCGTCGTCACGCGCACATTGTTTGAGACACATGACCTCACCGAGAGGGCGCTTGGCCTTGATCCCGGTACGCTGACTTGGCGCGGTCCATTTGCGCCGGAGACTGATCCGCTCTGGGTGTCGATGCAAAACCGGGAGATCACCGAGCGTGACTATTGGATGACCCGCACGCGCGAAGTCGGAAGGCTTGTGGGTGAGGAATGGACATCGATGATGCAGTTCGTGCAAAGCGCGCGTGGGGCGGAACCTGCTCTGGTGCTGCGAACGGAGGCACGCGAAGCGATTCTGGCAACCAAGGCGTCGGGGCTGAAACTTGCGATATTGTCCAACGAACTCGACCTATTTTACGGCGTCGAGTTTCGCAAGCGCTTCCCGTTGATCGAACTGTTCGACGTGATCATCGACGCCACATACACGCAAATTCTCAAGCCTGATCCACAAGCCTACCAGCTTTGTCTCGATGCTTTGAACCTGAAAGCATCCGACTGTGTGTTTGTGGATGACCAGATGAAGAATGTGGAGGGCGCGCTCGCCCTAGGCATTCCCACCGTCCATTTTGATGTGACAGATCCCGGCAAGAGCTACGCTGAAGCGTTGGCTTTGCTGGGTTTATATGACAAGGAAAAAGCCCATGCGTGAAGCCAATTTTCTGACTGAAAACAACGCCAAACATCTCTGGCACCCGATGGCGCACGCAGGCGAAATGCGCAGCAATCCACCGAAAATCATCAAGGCCGCATCCGGTGTCGAGATTACCGACTTGAACGGCAAGACTGTGCTCGATGCTGTAGGCGGCCTTTGGAATGTCAACCTTGGCTATTCTTGCGAGCCGGTGAAGAAGGCGATCCGCGACCAACTGGATCTGCTGCCGTATTACTCATCGTTCCGAGGAACCACAAATCCGCCCATGATCGAATTGTCCTGGGAGCTGTCCGAATTCTTCAAGCCTGATGGCCTTACCCGCGCGTTCTTCACATCCGGTGGCTCGGACTCAGTGGAGAGCGCATTGCGCCTTGCCCGCCAGTATCACAAGCTCAAGGGGCAGCCCGAGCGCACCAAGTTCATTGCCTTGAAAAAGGGCTATCACGGCACCCATTTCGGTGGCGCGTCCGTCAATGGCAACGCCAATTTCCGCCGCGCCTACGAGCCGCTGTTGCCCGGCGTGTTTCATCTGCCTGCGCCATGGGATTACCGCAACCCGTTCAACACCACGGACGGCGCTGAGATCGCCACGCGGATTGCCGCGTTGTTTGAAGAGGAGGTCGCCTTCCAGGGTGCCGACACAATTGCCGCGTTCATCATGGAGCCAGTGCTTGGAGCGGGCGGCGTCATCGTTCCGCATGAAACCTTCATGTCGCTGATGCGGAAAATTTGTGACAAGCACGGAATTTTGCTGATCGCCGATGAAGTCATCACAGCTTTCGGCCGCGCTGGCGCATGGTCAGGCTCGCGACTTTGGGGCGTGCAGCCTGACATGATGTGCACGGCAAAAGCGGTCACCAACGGCTACTATCCATTCGGCGCAGTGATGATCCACGAGAAGCTGACGGAAGTTTTCGAAACTTCGAAATCCCCGCTTGCGTCCATCGGTCACGGTTACACCTACTCAGGTCACCCGGTCGGCGCTGCGGCGGCAATCGCCACTCTGGCAGAAACGAAACGCCTCAATGTTGCGTCAAATGCCGAGATGCGTGGGGTAGAATTGATGGCTGGATTGCAAGGCCTCTTTGCCAAGCATGAACTTGTCGGAAACGCCCGGGGCATTGGCTTGATGTGTGCGTTGGAACTGGTCTCGAACCGCGACACGAAATCGGCACCTGCCAAAGAGGCCGTTCAGAAAGTGCAGGATGTGGCCTATGATGCCGGTGTCATGGTGCGCACATCCGGTCCCAACATCATCATCTCGCCGCCGCTGATCATCACAGCAAACGATGTGCACAAAATCGTCTCCGCTCTCGATGCGGGGTTGGCCGCAGCATCATGATATCGGCGCAAACCAGAGCTTTGATGGATCGCCGCGACCGGCTGCTCGGACCGGGTGCACGGTTGTTTTACGATGAGCCGGTGCAGCTTGTTTCCGGCAAAGGCGTTCGTGTGAAAGATGCTGCCGGGCGCGAATATCTTGATTGCTACAACAATGTTCCGCACGTCGGCCATTGCCATCCGCGTGTCGTAGAGGCGATCTGCCGCCAAGCCTCCATTATCAATACGCACACGCGCTATCTGCACGAGGGCATTCTTGACTATGTCGAGCGGCTGACGGCGACATTTGGCGACAACATCACCTCGGCAATCATGGTCTGCACCGGCAGCGAGGCCAATGATGTCGCGCTTCGTATGGCGCAGGCCGTCACTGGCAAGACGGGGATCATCGCTTCTGATCACACCTACCACGGCAACACCACGGCCGTTTCCCAACTCTCAACCACCATGCCGCCCATCGGCGGCCATGGCGGACACGTGCGCCATGTCGCAGCGCCGGACAGTTACCGCCCGCTGGGTGGAACCGGCGGTGAAGCGCATGCGGCGGCGTTTGCGGCGGAAGTGGAGAAGGCCTGCCAGTCGCTCATCGAAAGCGGTCACGGTGTCTCCGGCATGATCCTTTGCCCGGCCTTCGTCAACGAGGGCTTTCCCGATCTTCATGCCGGCTTCCTTGATGAGACTGTTGCAGTGGTGCGCAAGCATGGCGGCGTTATAATCGCCGACGAAGTGCAGCCAGGCTTTGGGCGCATCGGGTCGCACTTCTGGGGGCATCAAAAAATGGGCTTTGCGCCCGATATTGTCACCATGGGCAAACCGATGGGCAATGGCCACCCGGTTGCCGCCGTTGCCACCAGCCTCGATATCCTGACTTCATTCCGCAAAGCATTCCGCTATTTCAACACGTTTGGCGGCAATCCGGTTTCTTGCGCCGCAGCAAATGCGGTGCTCGATGTTCTGGAAGGCGAGCGGCTTCAAGCCAATGCGGCAAATGTTGGCGCATATGTCCGCGATGGACTGAAGCGGCTTGCCGACAAGCATGTCATCATTGGCGACGTGCGCGGTTCAGGACTGGCGATTGGTGCCGAGCTGGTGATCGACCGCACGACGAGAGAGCCGGCACGAGAGATTGCAGCACGTGTCATAAACCTCTTGCGCGCGCGCGGTGTGCTCGCGGGGGCGAATGGCATCTCATACAATGTGCTCAAGATCCGCCCACCGATGCCATTCTCCAGGACTGATGGTGAGGAGCTGTTGTCTGCCTTGGATGACAGTCTGTCAGCGCTATGATGGACCGTGCCAAGATGGCTGAAGAAGTGCTCGAAACGGTCACCAAAACGGCGCGCAAAGCGCTCGAATCCTGGTCGGACATTATCGGCGAGCCGCAACTCGTGATGCACCGGGAGAACTCGGTGTTTAGGGTCGAGACCAAGGCGGGGCCCGCCGCATTGCGCATTCACCGGGCGGGCTATCATTCGCTGAATGCAATTCAATCCGAGCTCGACTGGATGGCGCATCTGGCAGCAAATGGTCTTGCAGTCCCTGCGCCGATCCCGACATCAGATGGAGAATTGCTCGTCGAAATCAGCAATGGTTCCGGAAAGCGCTACGTCGCCGATCTGTTGACTTGGCTGGATGGCGCACCTCTCGGCAAGTCCGGTGTTCCACTCGCCGGGTCGGTTGATGAGCAGACAGAACTTTTCCGCGCGCTCGGCAAATCCATGGCGCAACTTCACCAAATCTCTGACAATTGGCGCGCCCCGCCGCACTTTGATCGCCATGCATGGGACCGGAATGGGTTAATTGGCGATACGCCGTTCTGGGGTCAATTCTGGACGATCTCGGATTGCTCTAATGAGGAATTGACAACACTCACGGCAGTACGGCGACAGCTGGGGAATGATCTGGACCAATATTTTGCTGATGGCGCGGACTATGGACTCATTCATGCTGATCTCGTGCGGGAGAATGTGCTTGTGCATCAGGGTCAAATCCGGATGATTGACTTTGACGATGCAGGTTTCGGTTTCCGGATGTTCGACATCGCCACCGCGCTGATCAAGAACCGCAGCGAGCCGCACTATGAGGCGCTGAAGTTCGCTCTGCTTTCAGCCTATGGGTCGCAGCGCCAGATATCCCAACGTGATCTGGATACGCTTCCAATGTTCCTGCTGCTGCGAGCGCTTACCTATTTGGGGTGGGCCGAGTCGAGGAAGCACGAGCCCGACATGACGGCCCGCCGCCAGCGACACAAGAGCGAAGCGCTTGAGCTCGCCCGCACCTATCTTGCGCGGGAGTGACGACGGACATCCTCCGGCATGCGGATGGTTTCGATCCGCTCCAGCGAAGATAGCAGTTGCGCAGTCGCCCTGTTCCCAAGCGCCGCGACCAGATCGGCCTCGAACTGCCGCGCTGACTGCGAGAGTTTGGCAAATTGTACACGGCCTGTTTTCGTCAGTTGCAGCCACTCAACCCGCCGGTCTGCATCGTCAACTTTGCGCGCCAGCCACTTGCGCTCTTCCAGTGCGAACACCGCACGGCTGACCTTGGTCTTGTGCATATTGGCCTGCGCGCCAATGTCTGTCGCCGTCGTGCGGGCGAGCTGCGCGAGGATGGCCAGCACCCGCCATTCGGGACGGCTGAGCCCCTCCTGCTGTTTGTAAATTGCCGCGAACGCCAAGCTCACCTTTTCCGCGGCGTTGTGCAGCCTGTAGGGCAGAAAATCACGCAAGATCAATTCGGACTCTGCGGCGCACATGGCAATTACCCCGTTGATAGTTACAAAATGGATCGTTACGAATGCAACCATTAACGCGTTAAGCATGGGAGGGCCAGCCATGACGTTGAAATATATGCCGGGCTTCGGCAATGATTTTGAGACGGAAAGCCTGCCCGGCGCGTTGCCGCAGGGCCAGAACTCGCCGCAACGCTGCGCCTACGGGCTCTATGCCGAGCAATTGTCTGGCTCGCCATTTACCGCGCCGCGCGGCGCAAACGAGCGGTCATGGCTCTACCGCATCCGACCATCCGTACGCCACACCGGACGCTTCAAGCAGGTCGGGCACGCATTCTGGAAATCTGCGCCCAACACGGACGATCATGAGTTGCCGCTCGGCCAGTTGCGCTGGGACCCCGTGCCGATGCCCAAGGAGCGGACGAATTTCATCGAAGGCATTCGCACAATCACCACGGCTGGCGATGTCAATGGACAAGCGGGCATGGCATCGCACATCTACGTTGCCAACTGCGACATGGTGGACGAGCATTTCTTCAACGCCGATGGCGAGCTGATGATAGTGCCCGAAACGGGCTGCCTGCGCATTGTCACAGAGATGGGCATTATCGAACTGGAGCCCTCGGAAATATGCATCATTCCGCGCGGAATGCTGTTCCGCGTTGAGCTTGTCGACACTGAAGCGCGCGGATATGTCTGTGAAAACTACGGCGCAAAATTCACACTGCCGGAGCGCGGCCCGATCGGTGCGAATTGCCTTGCCAACCCGCGCGATTTCAAGACACCCGTGGCCTGGTTCGAGGAAAAAGACACGCCGACGCGGCTCCTGATTAAATGGTGCGGCAAGTTCCATGAAACCACGCTGCCACACTCGCCGATGGATGTCGTCGCTTGGCATGGCAATTATGTGCCATACAAATATGATCTGCGCACTTTTTCGCCCGTTGGTGCCATTCTGTTTGATCATCCGGACCCGTCAATATTCACGGTGCTCTCAGCGCCATCAGGCGAAGAAGGCACTGCCAACATCGACTTCGTGATCTTTCCGCCGCGCTGGCTGGTGGCGGAGCATTCCTTCCGCCCGCCTTGGTATCACCGCAACATCATGTCCGAGTTCATGGGCCTTATCTATGGGCGCTACGATGCCAAGGAGGAAGGTTTCGTCCCTGGCGGCATGAGCCTGCACAACATGATGCTGGCACACGGCCCGGATGCGCCGGGCTATTGGAAGGCCTCGACGGTTGACCTGAAACCCGTCAAGCTCGACCACACAATGGCGTTCATGTTCGAAACACGTTTCCCGCAGCACATCACGCGCTTTGCCGCCGAACTTGAGACACTGCAGGACAATTACGCCGACTGCTGGAACGACCTGAAAAAGCGGTTCAACGGAACCATCGAAGGGGACTGGAGCGAATGAAGCTGGCGACACTCAAAAACGGCTCTCGTGACGGCAGGCTGGTGGTCGTCTCGCGCGATCTGACCCGTTGCACGGATGCCTCTTTCCTCGCGCCGACACTGCAGGCGGCGCTGGACAATTGGGCCAAATATGTCAGTCATCTCAAGAACCTTTCCGAGAGCCTTGAGCACGGATCTGTCCCCTCGGAGCGCTTTCACGAAAATGACGCGCAATCGCCGCTGCCGCGCGCCTACCAATGGGCAGACGGCTCGGCCTATGTGAACCATGTCGAACTTGTTCGCAAAGCCCGCAATTCCGAAATGCCGGAAAGTTTCTGGACCGACCCACTGATCTATCAGGGCGGCTCGGACTCGTTTCTCAATCCGCGCGATCCGATTGTCATGGCCGACGAGGCCTACGGTATCGACATGGAGGGCGAAGTGGCAGTGATTGTCGACGATGTGCCGATGGGTGCCTCGCCGGATCAGGCCGCCGCTGCTATCCGTCTCATCATGCTGGTCAATGATGTCTCGTTGCGCAATCTCATTCCGGCGGAGCTTGCGAAAGGTTTCGGCTTCTTCCAGTCCAAGCCCTCTTCGGCCTTCTCCCCCGTGGCCGTGACGCCGGATGAACTTGGCGAGGCATGGAGGGATGGCAAGGTGCATCTGACCTTGTCCGTTGATCTCAACGGCAAGCCGTTCGGCCGCGCCAATGCGGGCATCGATATGACGTTTGATTTCGGCCAGCTCGTCGCCCATGCCGCCAAGACCCGTCCGCTGTGCGCCGGCACAATCATCGGCTCCGGCACTGTGTCCAACAAGGACAAGGATGGCGGGCCGGGCAAGCCGGTCGCGGCGGGGGGCCTCGGCTATTCCTGCATCGCCGAAATTCGCATGATCGAGACCATCGTCACCGGCAAACCGGAAACGCCGTTCATGCAATTCGGTGACACTGTGCGAATCGAAATGAAGGATGCCGCAGGCCGCTCGATCTTCGGCGCGATAGAACAGACTGTGCAAAAATATTCAGGGACCAATTGAATGGCCAAGCAATTTGCCTCGCAAGGCGACCTGTCGGAAAAGAACATCTCGTTTACGGAAATCGGCCGCGATCTCTGGGCATTCACCGCCGAGGGTGACCCGAACACTG
>JANPGC010000175.1:0-12911 GCA_031423755.1 Phyllobacteriaceae bacterium
TAGCGGTCCACCGTCGAACACAGCGTGATGATCGCCTTGAGTGACGGCGGGTCCATCGCCGCCACCTGCAGCCCATTAAAGCCGCCCCACGAAATGCCCATCATGCCGCTTTTCCCGTTGCACCAGTCCTGGCTTGCCGCCCAGGCGTGAACAGCGCAGGCGTCGTCCAGCTCCTGTTTCGTATACTCGTCCTCCATCAGCCCTTCGCTGTCGCCATTGCCGCGCATGTCCACGCGGATGCACGCATAGCCGTGCCCGGCAAAATACGGGTGCGTCAGGCTGTCACGCGCAATCGTGCCGTCACGCTTGCGATAGGGCAGATGCTCGATGATCGCCGGAACCGGATCATCCGCCGCGTCCTGCGGCATCCAGATGCGGGCGGAGAGCCGCACGCCATCAGGCATGATGATCCCGGCGTCGGCCTGCTCGAAGACTTTGCGCGGAAAATCAGTGATGGTTTTCATGGCTCTGGCCCCCGTCTTTGCTCCTGCCGGATTTATGAAAGTGTCGCCTGTTGACTCCATCGCCGTCCATCCTCATGCGACCAATGCCGACAATATTGCGCCATTGCCCGCAACATGCGAGGCCACTGCCGTGACGCATCGAATCCAAGACTTACACCCTTCCCCATTCCATGCTATCGGGCCGTTCGAAATTCCAAAGGACCATCCATGAACGCGCCGCGCATTTCCTTTGTCAGCCTCGGCTGCCCCAAAGCACTCGTTGATTCCGAGCGGATCATCACGCGCCTGCGCGCCGAAGGCTATGAGATAACGCGCAAACACGACGGTGCCGACATGGTGATCGTCAACACCTGCGGCTTCCTCGACAGCGCCCGTGATGAATCGCTGTCGGCAATTGGCGCGGCGATGAACGAGAACGGCAAGGTCATTGTCACAGGCTGCCTTGGTGCCGAGCCGGACGTGATCCGCCAGAAACACCCGAACGTCCTCGCCATCACCGGCCCACAGGCCTATGAAAGTGTCATGAACGCGGTGCACGAGGCCGCGCCACCGGCGCATGATCCGTTCATGGACCTGGTGCCGGAACAGGGAATCAAACTGACGCCGCGCCACTATGCTTACTTGAAAATCTCCGAAGGCTGCTCGAACCGCTGCACATTCTGCATCATTCCGGCGCTGCGCGGCGATCTGGTCTCGCGCCCGGCATCCGATGTGTTGAAGGAGGCTGAGAAGTTGGTCGCGGCGGGCGTCAAGGAGATCCTTGTGATTTCGCAGGACACCTCCGCCTATGGCCAAGACATCCGCTACGCCGAAAGCCAGTGGGGCGACAAGACCGTGCGCGCCAAATTTGTCGATCTTGCGCGCGAGCTTGGCTCGCTCGGCGTCTGGGTTCGCATGCACTATGTCTACCCCTACCCGCACGTCGATGATGTCATTCCTCTGATGGCGGACGGCAAAATTCTGCCCTATCTCGACATTCCGTTCCAGCACGCCAGCCCGAATGTGCTCAAAGCCATGAAGCGCCCTGCCCATTCCGACAAGGTCATGGGCCGCATCAAGCGCTGGCGCGAAGTGTGTCCGGATCTGGCGTTGCGCTCGACCTTCATCGCGGGTTTCCCCGGCGAAACCGAGGAAGATTTCGAAATGCTGCTCGATTTCATCGACGAAGCCAAGATCGAGCGCGCGGGCTGCTTCAAATACGAGGCGGTCAAGGGCGCCAAATCAAACGACATCGGCCTGCCCTTCGTTCCCAAAGAGATCATGGATGTGCGCCACCGCCGCTTCATGGAGCGGCAGCAGAAGATTTCTGCTGATATCTTGAAGCGCAAGGTGGGCAAGCGCCTGCCGGTGATCATCGACAGCTCAAACGGGCTGACTGCCAAGGGCCGCACCAAATACGATGCCCCGGAGATCGATGGCAACGTGCACCTCAACTCGCGCCGGCCGATCCGCGTCGGCGATATCGTGACGGTCAAGATCGATGCCAGCGATGCCTATGACCTGCATGGATCAGTTGCCTGACCGCAGGTCATTTCCCCTCCAAGGGCGGCAGTTCTGCATCCCAGCTCGTCAGTATGAGAGCCCGGGCCTTGTGCGCAAGATCGAGCGATGCCGAATTCAGCGACGACATCGGCAGCGCCGGATTGGCAACTGGCAGCTTGGGCACCAGCCGCCCGGCGCGCACCATTGCCTGCTCCACTTCCCGGTCTTCCACAATCGCCAGCGAGCCCCAATAGAGCTTCCAGAATGTCTTGCGCGACTCTTCCCATTTGACCGGGTCGGTCTCCACAGCAAGGCTGGCCAGAGAATCCGTTGCAAGCAATGTCGTCTTCAATTGCTCGCGCAAAAATGGCTCAAGGTTCTTCTGGCTGGCCGTCACGTTGTATTGCCACGCGCTCACCGTCAGCGAGACCAGCGTCAGCATCCAAGGCACAAAAGTTGCATAGTTCACGTTGGGCTCCATGCGAAATGAAGCGCCCCGACAGACTGTAATCCCCTTGCCGTTCGTTCGCAAACGTCAAAAGCGCGACTGACCATCGGAACATGGTAACCAAAGTGTTTAACGACACTTTTCATTTTTTCACATTTGCCGCTCGTGTTGCCCTAGTTTCAAATTTTGCAACGAGCCGGAGAGTGTCCAGAATGTCAGTGGGTCGGGAGACACAGCACAACACGCGTTTTGCGCTGCTTGATTTGCTGCGCCTCGCTGCCGCGCTCATGGTCATCTCCTTCCACTGGCTGTTCCGCGGCCATGCTGCGGGCGTCCAAGCCACTGATTTTCCAGATGCTTCGCGCCTAGCGGTGTATGGCTACATCGGCGTTGACTGGTTCTTCGTCATATCAGGCTTCGTCATTGCCTGGACAGCCGAAGGCCGCCCGGCGGCAAATTTCGCAGTGTTGCGCTTTGCCCGTCTCTATCCGGCCTATCTCGCCTGCATGACGATCACATTTGCGATGACCCTGTCCTATCAGTGGCCAGGGCATGAAGTCTCTTGGACTGACTGGCTCGCCAACACCACAATGTTCGCGCCCGCCTTTGGCCGCCAGTTCATGGACGGCGCCTATTGGTCCATTGTTGTTGAAATGGTCTTTTACGGCTGGGTGTTTCTCGGCCTCGCTTCAGGACTATGGGAAAAACGGATACCCGTTGCGTTTGTCTGGCTGGCAATCTCGGTCGCCAACATGGTGTGGATCAAATCCGAGGCCTTGCGATTTCTCCTCATTACGGATTTTGCGCCATGGTTCATCATCGGCATGATGATGCAGGACATCTGGAAACGCGGCGCACGGCTGGAAGTGTCGGTCATCCTCGTGACAGCATTCCTCGCCTCCTGCCTGTCGCTTGCCATTCAGGTTCCCGGCTTTTCCAAGGATTACGGCGTGTCGCCGGATCTGGCGTTGCTCTTCACTCTCAATCTGCTGGGCATCCTGCTCATCGCGGAAGCGATCAGCATTGATAAAGTCAGTCCAAAACTCGCAAGCTGGTGCGCGCTGGCTGGCGCTGTCAGCTACCCGCTCTACCTGTTCCACCAGCATGCAGGATATATGTTGATTGACCGGACTTCAGCGTCGCTGGGACAAAGCATGGCGGTGTTGCTGGCACTGACCGCTGTATTCGCGGTCGCGCTGTCTACCGCTCTGTTGATCGAAAAGCCACTGCGCCCGATCATTGTACAGAGCCTAATGGCTGTTGCCGTAAAGGCGGTAATGCACGCCCATTGGCCCAAAAACGTCCGCCTCAAATAAAAGGGCGGCCACACGGACCGCCCCCCTGCACCATTGAAGCCTGCGCTTATTCCGGCAGCTTGTCGTCCACGCCTTTGACATACATCTTCAGGCCGAGCAGCGTGCCATCGTCAGCAGACTCGCCCGCCTTCAGCCATTCCGTGCCGTCCTGCTTCATCACCGGGCCGGTGAATGGCTTCAGCTCGCCGGACTTGATCTTGGCTTCCGTTTCCATCGCCATCGCCTTCACATCATCCGGCATGTTGGTGTAGGGCGCCATCGTGAGAATGCCGTCTTTCAGGCCGTCCCATGAAGATTCGCCGCCCTTCCATGTGCCGTCGAGCACCATCTTGATCCGCTTGACGTAATACGGTCCCCACGTGTCGGTTATTGCGGTCAGCTGCGAGGTCGGACCAGCTGCAATCTGGTCGAACGCCTGGCCGAATGCCTTGATCTTGCGCTCTTCAGCAACCTGCATCGGGCCGGTCGAGTCCGTGTGCTGGGTAATGATGTCAACGCCCTGGTCGATCAGCGCCTTGGCAGCGTCCGCTTCCTTGCCGGCGTCAAACCAGGTGTTGACCCACACGACCTTCAGCTTGAAGTCCGGATTGACCGACTGCGCGCCGAGCAGGAATGCATTGATGCCCTGCACCACTTCCGGGATCGGGAATGAGGCAATGTAACCGGCAACGCCGGTCTTCGACATTTTGCCGGCGATCTGGCCGATAATGTAACGGCCTTCGTAGAAGCGCGAGTTGTAGGTCGTCAAGTTCGGCGCCGTCTTGTAGCCGGTCGCATGCTCGAATTTCACATCGGGAAACTTGGCGGCGACGGCGAGTGTTTGGTCCATGAAGCCAAACGACGTGGTGAACACAATCGCGCAGCCTGAGCGGGCGAAGCGCTCGATTGCGCGTTCTGCGTCCGGGCCTTCCGGCACGTTTTCTGCAAAGATTGTCTCGACCTTGTCGCCGAGTTCCTTGTCCACCTGCTGTCGGCCGACGTCATGCGCCTGCGTCCAGCCGCCGTCAGACTTGGACCCGACGTAGAGAAAGCATGCCTTGATCTTGTCGGCGGCGAGCGCCGGCGCTGCCATCGAGGCGAGGAATGTGGCTGCAGCCAGCCCGGTGAGAATTTTCTTCATTGTTTCGAACCTTTCCGTTTCACGAACTTGAGGGGCATTGCCGTCCTGAGTGTCCTACCGGTCTGCCACAAACGGCCGCCCCAAAGAGGCCGGTGTGTTCATCATCGTCAGGCGGCGATTGCCGGATATTAAGACCAAAACGACGATGGTTGCCAGATAGGGAAGAGAAGATAAAAGCTGCGAGGGGATGCCAAGCCCCAGCGCCTGCGCATGCAATTGCCCGATGGTCACCGCGCCAAACAGATAGGCCCCGCCAACCACGCGCCACGGCCGCCACGAGGCAAACACCACCAGCGCCAGCGCGATCCAGCCGCGCCCTGCGGTCATGTTTTCCACCCACTGCGGCGTATACACCAACGACAAATGCGCACCCGCCAGGCCCGCACACGCGCCGCCGAACATCACGGCCAGATAGCGCACCTTCACCACCGGAATCCCCAGCGCATGGGCGGACGTGTGATTGTCGCCAACCGAACGCAGAGTCAGCCCCGCCCGCGTTTTGAACAGGAACCACGACACCGAAGCCACCAGCAGGAGGGAAATGTAGAAGATCGGGTCCTGTCCGAACAGCAGTCTGCCAACGAACGGCAGATCGCTGAAGAACGGAATATGGATGTTGGCAAGCCGCACACCCGCCTGGCCGACAAACAACTCGCCGATCAAGCCCGAAAGCCCGAGCCCCGCCAGCGTCAGCGCCAGACCGGTCGCCACCTGATTGGTCACCAGTGTCAAGGTCAGGAAGGCAAACGGCAGCGAGAACAGCGCCCCGGCGATGATTGCGGCAATCACTCCAAGCCAAGGCGAACCCGTCGAAAGCGACACAGCAAATCCGACAACAGCGCCAATAACCATCATGCCCTCAACGCCAAGATTGAGCACACCAGAGCGCTCGACCACCAGTTCGCCGATGGCGGCAATCAACAGCGGCGTTGCGGCGGTCGCGATGGTCAGGAGTATCGATTGGAGAATATCCATCGCTCAGCCCTCCCGCGCCACGACAGGTTTGCGCAGCAATATCCGGTAGTGGATCAGCGTGTCGCAGGCGAGAACGAAGAACAGCAGCATGCCCTGGAAAACGCGCGCCAGCTTGTCAGACAACCCCAGCGAAATCTGCGCCGCCTCGCCGCCAAGATAAGTCAGTGCCAGCACAAGACCTGCGGCGACAATGCCGAGCGGGTTAAGCCTGCCGAGAAACGCCACGATAATCGCTGTAAATCCATAACCCGGTGAAATCGACGGCCGCAATTGCCCAATCGCGCCGGACACTTCCGATATGCCCGCCAGCCCTGCCAGCGCGCCGGAAAACATGAACGCGAAAAACACCATGCGCGGTGCGTCGATGCCGGCAAATCTGGCCGCGCGCGGCGATGCGCCCTGCACACGGATGTCGAACCCGCGCTTGGTCCGTTTCATCATGTACCAGACGACAACCGCCGCAATGACCGCAAACAGTATGCCCCAGTTGGCGCGTCCCGATGACGGCATCAATTCCGGCAGCACCGCCATCGGGTTGAACCGCCGCGTTTCCGGAAAATTGTTGCCCTCCGGATTGCGCCACGGCCCACGCACCATCCAGTCGAGGAACAACTGCATCACATAGACCAGCATCAGGCTGGTCAAAATCTCATTGGTGTTGAACCGCACTTTAAGCAGCGCCGGAATCGCGCCGAACAGCGCGCCGCCAATCAGCCCGAGAATAAGCATCACCGGCAGCGTCAGCACCGATTGCCACTCCGGAAACATCACCGGCGGAATCGAGCCCATCAACGCCCCGGCAATGAATTGCCCTTCCGCGCCAATGTTCCAGTTGTTGGACTGGTAGGCGACCGACAGGCCGACCGCGATCAGGATCAGCGGTGCGGCCTTGATCGCCAGCTCATGCAGCGACCAGACCTCGCTGAGAGGCTCGACAAAATAGGTGTAGAGCGCCGCCAATGGGTTCTGGCCCGACAGCGCAAACACGATTGCGCCTGCAAGCAACGTCAGTCCGAAGGCGATGAACGGCGACAGCGCCGAAAAGAGCGCCGAGTGCTGCGGGCGTTTGACAAGCATGATCATCTCAGATTGCCCCGCCCATCAGCATGCCCACGTGCTCGAGCGTCGCATCAGCAATCGGCATCGGGATGGATAGCCTGCCATGGTTCATCACCGCCAGCCGGTCAGATATTTCAAACAATTCATCCAAGTCCTGACTGATGATCAGCACCGCCGCCCCGCCGCGCGCCAGATCGACAATAGACTGGCGGATGCGCGCGCAAGCCCCGGCGTCCACGCCCCAAGTCGGCTGGTTGATCACCAACACCGACGGATTGCGGTCCAGCTCACGCCCGATGAGAAACTTCTGCAAATTGCCGCCCGAAAGTGCCGCCGCGTCGGGGTCTTCGGCACTCTTGCGCACGTCCATGACCTGAACAATCCGCGTGGCGGCGGCAGAGATTGACGCGCGGTTGATGACGCTGAACGGGCCCGTGGCAAACGCCTTGGCGTCTGAAACAGCGCGCGACAGAAAAAGATTGTCTGAAAGGCTCATCGTCGGCACGGCACCATGGCCTAGCCGCTCTTCCGGCACAAACCCCGCGCCGAGCAGCCGCCGCTCGGAAATGCCCATGTTGCCTGCAGGCGTGCCCCTGATCAAGATGGTCTGCGCATCAGCCTGTCTGCGCTCTCCCGACACCGCGTCAAAAAATTCGCCTTGCCCGTTGCCCGCCACACCTGCAATACCGACCACTTCGCCCGGCAGAACCTCCAGCGAAATATCTTTCAGCGCCATTGAAAACGGCCCCGACGGCTTTTGCGACAGATTCTTGATCGACAGCAGCGGCGCAGCCGCAACGCAATTGGCAGGAGCAGGCCGCACGACTGCAGCGATGTCATTGCCCACCATCATCCGCGCCAGCGAGGCCGCAGTCTCGGCGCGCGGATCGCAGCCGCCCACCACCTTGCCGTGACGCAAGACCGTCGCGCGGTCGCAGATGCGCTTCACTTCGTCCAGCCGGTGGCTGATATAGAGGATTGACTTGCCCTCGTCGCGCAGCCTCTCAAGGGTCACAAACAGTTTGTCAGCCTCTTGCGGCGTCAAAACGGACGTCGGCTCGTCAAGAATGATCAGCTCAGGTTCCTGCAACAGGCACCGCACGATCTCAATGCGCTGGCGCTCGCCCACCGAAAGGTCGCCAACCAACGAACTTGGATCAAGAGGCAAGCCATACGCTTGGCTGATTGTGCGCGCCTTCTCGGCGATTTCGGCTACGGACGCATCGCCACTCAGGGCGAGCGCGATATTCTCGGCCGCGCTCAGAGCGTCAAACAGCGAAAAATGCTGAAAAACCATGCCGATACCAAGATGTCTTGCAGCGTTCGGGTTGGCAATTGAAACCTGTTGCCCCTTCCAAGAAATGCTGCCGGCGTTCGGCTGCAGCGTTCCATAGAGCATCTTCACAAGCGTCGATTTCCCCGCGCCATTTTCGCCAAGCAGCGCGTGGATTTCGCCTTTGGAAATGGAAAGCGTGACGCTGTCGCATGCGCGAAGCGAACCGAATATTTTGGTCACGCCTTCAACATGCAGAAGTTCGCGATCCCCTGACGCCATCTGTGCCCCGGCCATGGTGCCTTTTGCTGGTTTCTTATGGTCCGGAGCAAAGCCTATCCGAATTGAATCGGCTTTGGAAAGGCCATTCTGCCAAGCATCTGTTGAAATCCTCAGCAGGGGCGTGGTTTGCTCAAGGAATGAGCACAGTGCCTCCCGTCGTTGCCCGGCTTTCGAGCAAACGGTGGGCGTCGGCGGCGTTATTCAAAGCGAACTTCTGGTTCACCGCAATGTTGACTACTCCGGCGGCCACCTTTTCAAACAGCCTTCCAGCCGACAATTCAAGTTCTGCACGGCTCGCCGTGTAGGCAAACAGCGTCGGGCGGGTCGCGTAGAGCGATCCCCGCGCCACCAGATGGGTCAGCGCAAAGCCTTCAATCGGCCCGGACGACTGGCCAAACGCCACAAACATCCCGCGCGGCTTGAGGCTGTCCAGCGAAGCCAGCCACGTGTCCTTGCCGACGGAATCATAGGCCACATCAACGCCCTTGCCGCCGGTGATTTCCTTCACGCGGGCAACAATGTTTTCGTGCTTGTATTCAATGACGTGATGATAGCCGTTGCGCCGCGCCAGTGCCGCCTTCTCCGGGCTTCCGGCGGTGCCGATGACGGTGACGCCAATCGAGTTGGCCCATTGACCCGCAATAAGCCCGACGCCGCCAGCGGCAGCGTGGAACAAAATCGTTTGCCCCTTCTGCGCCGGGTAGACACGGCACAGCAGCATCTCCGCCGTCATGCCCTTCAGCATCATCGCCGCCGCAGTCTCGTCGGCAATCCCGTCAGGTATCTTCACCAGCCTGTCGGCAGCCATGTTGCGCGCCTCGCAGTACGCCCCGATGGTCGAAGCATAGGCGACACGGTCGCCAACCTTCAGCCCCTCCACACCCTCGCCCAACGCTGTCACGATCCCCGCCGCCTCATTGCCGGGAATGATCGGCAATCCTGACGGCAGCGTGTAAAGGCCGGTGCGGTAGTAGACGTCGATGAAGTTGAGCCCAATCGCCGTGTGACGGACCTGCACCTCGCCTGCGGCAGGGTTCGGGAGTTCGATTTCGTCAAGCGTCAGAACCTCGGGACCACCATGCTGATGAATGCGCATCGCTTTGATTTTCATGGGTTCTATACCTTCAGGTCTCGGTTGCCGAGGTTCGGGAACATTTGCATGATTGCGCCGATGACAAACAGATAGGCCCCGGTCAGCGCCGTGCCGATCTTGACCCATTCCGGCGCGTCCATGGCATAAAACAAACCAGCCGCGCCAAATCCGCACCAGACCATGAACATCGGCAAATTGACGGACCGCATGCGCACGACCCGCACCGGATGGAGAAAATTGATCGGCACAAAGGTGAGGATTGCCGCAAACAGCACCACGGCAAACGCCGCCTTCTCGCCGGGTTCGACAATGAACAGCGTGAACACAACCATGTTCCAGACAACCGGGAATCCCTTGAAGAAATTCTCTTTCGTCTTCATCCCCATGTCCGCATAATAAATCGCGCTGGAAACCACGATGATGGCGGCCGACAGAAAAGACAAGTTTTCGCCCATGAACCCGCGCTGATAGAGCGCAAATGCCGGGATCAGGACGTAGGTCATATAGTCAATGATGTTGTCCAGCGTGTCGCCGCTCCAATTTGGCAGCACTTCCTTGACCTGCAGTTTGCGGGCGATCGGCCCGTCGATGCCGTCAACAAATAGCGCCAGCCCAAGCCACAGGAACATGGCAGTCCAGCGCATTTCGCTCGCCGCGACAACAGAAAGAAAGGCCAGAAACGAGCCGGAAGCTGTCAAAAGGTGAACCGAAAACGCCTTCGCCTGCGGCCAAGTAACCTTTTTCTTCTTCCTGGCCGCCAATGGATATGCCTCCGCTTTCAATCTTGTGGCTCACCCTATGCCACGAACTTGCGCGTCGTAAAAGAACAACGGAAGGTCGTCGACAGCTTTGTGCGATTGCACCCGCAAAGGCGCGTCCTTTCGCGCGATTGCAATCCTGCTTTGGCAGCGCCAATGTTGTTCAAGACTGCACCGAGAACCAAAATGCCCGAAACCTTGATCTCCGATATTCTTGTCGCCGGAAACGGACCCGTAGGTATGGCCGCCGCAATCGCGATGGCAGACGCCGGGTTCAATGTGGCAATCGCCGGGCCACAGCCCGTCCGACCTGACCAGCGCACGACGGCCCTGATGATGCCCTCCATCCAGTTGTTGCAGCATCTGGGCGTCTGGGAGGAGCTGACTCCATCCGCCGCGCCCTTGCGCGCAATGCGCATTGTCGATGGAACCAGCCGCCTCGTGCGCTCACGACCCGTCACATTCAGGGCCACCGAAGTTGGCGAAGAAGCGTTCGGTTTCAATTTGCAAAACTTCGCTCTCAACGCCGCTTTGGCAAATCGGCTCGAAACCCATCGCGACATCAGAGCCGTAGCCACGTCCGTCACTGGATACGAAAACGGTGGCAGTGACATATCTGCGACCCTTGAGAATGGCGAAAAGATTACCGCCAGACTTGTCGTCGCAGCAGACGGGCGTGGCTCACTTGCCCGCGAGCATGCCGGCATCAAGATCCAGAGCTGGTCCTATCCGCAGACAGCCTTCGTCACGACATTTGCGCACCGGCTTCCGCACGAGGACATGTCAACAGAGTTTCACACCGAGACTGGCCCGTTCACCCAAGTGCCTCTTCCGGGAAACCGGTCAAGTCTGGTCTGGGTGGTGATACCGGAGCGGGCGGAACAGCTGAATGCAATGGACGCTTCCGAACTGTCGGCTGTCATCGAGCAGCGCATGCAGTCGTTCCTCGGCAAGATCACAGTCGGACCCGAACGTCAGACCTACCCGCTCACCGGCCAATACCCATTGCGTTTTGCCCAGAACCGCGTTGCGCTCGTTGGCGAGGCCGCGCACGTCTTCCCGCCAATCGGGGCGCAGGGGCTGAACCTCGGCCTGCGTGATGTTGAGGATTTGAGAACGGCGATCCTTTCAAACCCCGCAGACGCCGGAGCTGACAAGGTCCTGGCGAGCTACGACAGCGCCCGCCGGCCGGACGTGACAGCCCGCACCGGCGCGGTCGATGCCTTGAACCGCACGCTGCTGTCATCGTTCCTCCCGGCCCAACTCGCCCGCGCCACCGGGTTGGCGCTGCTCGAAATGGCCCCGCCGCTGAGATCCCTCTTCATGCGCGAAGGCATGCGTCCGGGCTCCGGCATCGGCACGATGTTCGGCTCAATGCGGAAAAAGATCGGGCGGAACCTGCCCTTTGGTAACAAAATACAGGAACACTGAGACGGTTGCCACTGACAGCAGCGTCGTCACCAGCACGGATGCCGAAGCCTTCTCGGTCCACACCCCATATTGCTGCGCCAGCACAAACACGTTCGTCGCAGACGGCAACGCCGCCATCAGCACCGCTGAATAGACCCAAACCGGCGGAAAGTCGCCCGCCAGGCTGACCATCACATAGACAAGCAGCGGATGCACAATCAGCTTCAGCGGCACAATGTAGCCGAGTTCGAGCGGAAACCGCTCCATTTTCCGCAGCGCCAGCGTCACCCCCATGGCAAACAGCGCGCATGGTGCAGCTCCATTGGCAAGCAGATCCACCAGCCGCTCCAACGGCTTGGGCAGGTAAAGGCCCGACAGCGCAAAGGCTACACCCACAAGTGTTGCAAGGATAAACGGATGCAGCAAGATTTTGAGCAGTACCTGCCCGCCCAGCCTTGCAAATGAGATTGACGACTTTTCGCTCAGCCCCATGATGAATGGCGCCATTGTGAAATGCAGCGCATTGTCAAAGCAGAATATCAGCGCCACCGGCACCGCTGCCTGTTCACCGAACGCCATAAGCGCAAGCCCCGGCCCCATGTAGCCGATGTTGCCGTAGGCGCTGGCAAATCCCTGGATCATCGCTTCCGGCAGCGTATGCCTCGCCACGAGGCGAACAGTCAAAAGCACAGTCATGAAAAGCAGAAACGTCGAACCGGTCGCACCCAGCACAAAATGCCACTCGCGAAATTGCTCAACCGGCGTCTTGGACATCAGCTTGAAAAAAAGCGCCGGCAGCGCCACGTAGATGATGAACACATTCATCCACCCCAAGGCTGACACGTCAAATTTGGCCCGGCGGCCGAACACATAGCCGATCAGGATCAACCCGAAGAACGGCGTGACAAGCCCGGCAACCTCAAGCATCCACGCCTCGCAAACCAACTGCCTGCGACAGGCAAACGCCACCGTTGTTTTTCACGCGGAAATGCACCAGATAGGTATCCATGAGCAAACTTAGATCAGCCAACTACAGGATCGGACAGGTCGTGCGCCACCGGATTTTTCCGTTCCGCGGACTTATCTTCGACGTCGATCCGGAATTTGCCAACACAGAGGAATGGTATCTGTCCATCCCCGCCGAAGTGCGACCGCGCAAGGATCAGCCCTTCTACCATCTGTTTGCCGAAAACGACTCGACCGAATATGTCGCCTACGTCTCCGAGCAAAA